>CAKUFT010000003.1 GCA_934650095.1 uncultured Collinsella sp. | reverse complement strand
GTTACAAACACAGCATCGATATGATGAACGTTGTTGCGCACCAGTGCCGTCACCACACGCTCATCGAGCCCGCAGTCCACGAGCGCCACGGCACCGCCTTGGCGAATAAGAATGGCATCGGCCTGGCCAACATCGAGAATCGTCACTGAAGGTGACGCGAATCGATCCCAGTAGACGTACGGGACAACCGCCGCGAGAGCCAAGCACAGCAACCCTACAGCCATGGGGCGAGCGTGGGGTCGTGGCCACCATACCAAGAGAGCCGTCAAAGAAAGCGGCACCACGTATACCCAAACGGAATCGGGCGGTACGCTCACGGACGCACCCGGCACGGCTGCGAAGAGCTGCTCAAAGAAAAGCGCACAGCGTGCGGCAACCATGGGCACCACAAGCGCCCAGGGTCGCAACAGGGGCACGAACGAGCACGGCGCCAGCACAATCGAAACAGCAAGCAACACGCTCACCACCGGGCCGATCACGGCATTTGCAATCGGAGCAATGAGCGAAAAAGTACCGAATGCGGGAACGGTGATGGGAAGCGTTGCCAGCTGCGAGCAGAGCGTGACGGAAAGTATACCGGCAATGCCCGCCGGCACGCCCAACTCGCCCAAAGCGTAGGTGGCATACGGGCAAAAGCACAAGATGGCAAAGACGCTGGCACACGAAAGCTGAAAGCCCATCTCGAACAGTACCGTTGGACGGAGTAGCACAAAAATCGACATGGTCACAAAGAGCGCCGAAACGCCGTGGCGGCGACGCCCGGCACCGTTGGCGACAAGCGTCGCGAACAACATGCAGCACGCACGAACAGCCGAGGGCGATGCACCTGTAAAGGCGGCGTAGGCCACAAGCGTTGCCGCCAAAAGCGCCCGCTGCAACCCACGCGAGCAACGAGACATTTGTAAAGCGCTCTCAATTACAAAGCCCACGATAGCCAGATGGCTTCCCGAAACAGCAATGAGATGCGCCGTTCCCGTCACCGAAAACCATTCGCCCGCCGGCTGAGCGCGCAGCTCGGACGAACGTCCGCAGACAACGCCGGCAATGAGTGAGCGCGCCGGATCGGTCGCGGGAGCAATGACGGCAAGCAGCTCATTTCGCAGCCGAAGCAATGGCCCCGGAGAACCTTCATTGACCGACACAATCCGGACAGCCTTAACCTTGCGCAGCTCACCCCGAAGCACGCGCGAACGCCCATACGCATCATTCTCGAAGCGCGAAATGCGGCCGATGACACGCACGCGCGACCCAGCACTGAGCTCGCGATCGCACGATAATCGAACGGCACCCACGCGCATACCGTCCGCGATCGCGTCACAGGTATAGGAATACGTCTCATCGTTTATGGACGGGTCGCCCTGCACCACAAACTCAAGACTGCTTGCAGCCCGTCCATCCAGAGCGTTGGAAGCTCGGAGGGCACCTATCGCCCACCCCGCGGACACGATCGCTCCCACCACGAGTCCGACTGCCGCGGCATATAGCCATCGCTTCCATCGCGCAAGGCGTATGCAAGACCGAGCCAATACGACGAACGCCGCAGCCGCAACGGGAATGCTCCAGAGTAACGTGACGGAAGTCAGTCCTTCTCCCAGCAGCGCATCAGCCGCCACGTTAAGCACCAAGCCGCAGCTCGCACACAAGCCGGCACAAAAGGCCATCGTCCACGGCATCAAAGGCCGTGGAGGCATCACGTGCTCACGCTCGGTCGCATTCATACGCAGATGCAATCTTTGATTTTGGCGAGTTTCTTCTCGCCGATTCCCGACACACGCATCAGGTCGTCGACCGAGGCAAAAGCGCCGTTTTGGGTCCGCTCGTCGATAATCGACTGGGCCATAGAGGGACCGATGCCCGAAAGCGTCTGCAATTCTGCCGCGCTTGCCGTATTGATGTTCACAAGCCCCGACGAAGCGCCCGTGCCCGATGCCGCGGCAGCGCCGCCTTCGGCCCCGCCAGCCGCCAAAGCCACCTGCTGCTCCCCCACTGTCGGCACATAGATCTTTTGTCCATCCGTGACTTTCGAAGCACGGTTAAGCCCCGTCACATCCGCCTCTGCCGTTAGCCCTCCGGCAGCATCAATCGCCTGGGATACCCGCGCTCCATCTTGAAGCCGGTACACGCCCGGGGATGCAACGGCACCATCTACATCGACGTACACCTCCGTTTCGGCAGACGCCTTAGACGAAGATCCATCGGATGCATCGTCCAAAGCATCGCCGGACCCCGGCTCCGCCGATGGACCCGAGTCCTCAACGCGCCCAAACGAAACATTGCCGGAGCGGTCACCAAAGCTCGCCATTGCCAAGCCGCTCGCCATCGCAATGACGACGAGCATCGCCACGACTACTGCCTTATGCCCGAGCAACTTGCCCGCCCAGCGGTCCATTCGCTTGACCCGTTCGTGTTGTTCGCGCTGCGCCATAGCAAAAACCTCCCAACACCATCGTGTCAGGAAATCGCAGCCGAACGAACCGCTCGGGCAAACCAGTTTTGACGGTCAAACCAAACACTGACCAAAACCTTGCGCAAACATGTCCATTTATTCAGTCACACGTCAGCGAATGAACATCTTGGCATTGTTTACCCAGATAACAAAAAACCGACGATACAAACGTATCGTCGGTTTATGCAGGGATTATTCGTGATCTTGGTAAATCTCACGCGGAGCAAGCTCCGAATGTTTGCGTTTTAAGGTCTTAGGGGCCTTATACGTGTTGCTCTCAAAGTCGATGTACTCGGTCTGCTTGAGTAAGCGCTCAATCATCTCCTCGTGATCGAACAGCTCCCAGGCCTCGTGAACGGCATCGAGCTTGGCGTGCGTCTCGGGACGGCGCGGCATAAAGAGCGTGCAGCAATCGGGCGCGGCCTCGGTCGAGATGTCGAATGTACCGATTTCCTCGGCACGCGCAATGATCTCCTGCTTGTCCGAACCGATGAGCGGGCGGAACACGGGAATCTTCACAGCCTCGTTGACAGCCATGATGTTCTCGAGCGTCTGGGAGGCGACCTGGCCAAGCGACTCACCGGTCACGATAGCCTTGGCGCCCTCGATATGCGCGATGCGCTCGGCAACCGAATACATGATGCGGCGATACATGATCACTCGCAGGTTGCTGGGACAGGTGACCGAAATCTCGCGCTGGCAGTCGCCAAACGGAACCACGTACAGACGACCGATCTGGACTCCCGGCGCAAGGGCACGGATGATGTCCTGCACCAGATACTCACTCGTATCGGGCGTCTGCGGACGACCGGAGAAATGCACCGGTACGCACACGGCGCCGCGGCGGGCGAGCATCCACGTCGACACGGGCGAATCGATACCCGAAGACAGCAGCGTCACGACCTTACCAGCAGAACCCACCGGCAGGCCTCCCACGCCGCGCTCCGAGCGCGCGTACACATAGACGCTACCCTGGACCACCAGCACGTGCACCATCGCGTCGGGGTCGTGCATCTGGACCTTTTTATCGGGAAACGCCTCGCACAGCACCTCGCCCACCTGTCGATTGATATCGATGGAGGTGAGCTCGTAGTCGGTGTTGGAACGCTTGGCATGCACCTTAAACGAATCGAAGGGACCGAACTCGCGCAGCGCCTTGACGGCGGCGGCGCAGTACTCCTGCGGGTCGCGGTTGGTGTGGTATGCCAGGGACACACGGGCGACGCCGGGAACGGTGCGAATGACACGCGCCGCCTCGTCGGCCTGATGCTCGTTAAAGGTCACGAGGATATAACCGGAAATTCGAGACACGGCGTTCACGGAAAAGGCGGCCAAAGCCGCCTTGATGTTATCCATGAGGATATGCTCAAAATGTGCGCGGTTCTTGCCCTTCAGTCCAACCTCGTGATAGTGGACCAGGCAGACGCGAGCTGCCATTTAGGCTTCAGCAACCTTGTGGCCGAGCGCCTTCTCGTAACGGGCCTCATCGTAGGAGATATCGCCGTCAACGATCTCGTCCATAGCCATCGAAATGGTATCGGCACCAGAAAGGCCGATGGTGATGTCATCGACATCCTGAACGGCAAGCACGCGGTTGTGCTGGCCGCGCAGCATGCTATTGATGTCGCAGGCGCGCTTGGAGGCAAGCGAAGCGAGCAGGAAGCGGTTGTGGTCGGTCTTCTCCAGAAGATCGTCAATGCAAGGCTTTACAACGGACACGGACCTCAGATCCTTTCATGCATATCGAGAACGCGAACGAGTTCGTCGGTCGCGCGGTCGAGATCGTCATTCACCACGACGTCGTCGTAGCGGTCGGCAAGGGCAAGCTCATCGGCGGCGTTTGCCATACGCAGCTCGATCGTCTCGGGCGTCTCGGTTCCACGACCGACCAGACGCTCGCGAAGCACCTCGAGCGAGGGAGGCTTGATAAAGATCAGCACGGCCTCGGGGAAACGCTCCTTGACCTGCAGGGCACCCTGGACATCGATCTCCAAGATCAGAGACGAGCCGGAGGCGAGCTTGGACTGGACCTCGCTCACCAGCGTGCCGTAGCAGTTGCCGTGGACCTCGGCCCACTCAACGAACTCACCGTTTGCCACGCGGCGGTCGAACTCCTCGCGCGTCAGGAAAAAGTAGTTGACGCCGTCGACCTCACCTTTGCGTGGTGCTCGCGTGGTAGCCGAAACCGTCAGGCCCAGGTTGGAGCGACGCTCGCGCACACGAGTGACGAGCGTGCCCTTGCCTGCACCTGACGGTCCAGAAATCACAAAGAGCTTGGAATCCTGAGCACTCACTTATTTGGTCAGCTGCTCGAGGAGCTGCTCGCGCTGACGGACGCCGAGGCCCTGGACGCGACGGGTAGCGGAGATGCCGAGCTCCTCCATGATCTTGGCGGCCTTGGCCTTGCCATAGCCGGGGAGGGACTCGATGAGGGTGGAAACCTTCATGCGGGAAGCGATGGGGTCATCGGAGTTGAGCACGGACTCGAGGGACTTCTCACCCTTCTTGATCTGCTCGCGAAGCTCAGCGCGGGCATGACGTGCGGCGGCAGCCTTCTCAAGAGCCTGCTTGCGCTGCTCGTCGGTAAGCTGAGGGAGTGCCATTCGTACCTCCAAATAGTTGGGTTATATCTGATTCAATATTTGGCATTTTAGCACGTAAAACGTACAAAATGCCCAATCGCGGCTCCATAGGTTAGACGATACCCGCAAAAAGTGCAATATATTGCGCTAAAAGTTGAGCCCCTGACCTGCGATTCCACACAAAGGATGGGAAAGTTTTCGCAGGCACAGGGGCTAAATTGTGCTAATGAGACCCAAAAGTGGTGACTTAAGGGAATCTTTTACGCGACGTTTTCGACCAGCTCGGCGACGATGGCATCGAAAGCGGCAACCGGGTCATCGGCACCGGTGATGGGACGGCCCACCACGATGTGGCTCGCGCCACGCTCGATAGCCTGGGAAGGCGTGGCCACGCGGGACTGATCTCCCAGCGCCGCACCAACCGGACGAACACCCGGGGTAACGATGAGCGCATCGGGGCCCAGCAGCTCACGCATATCGTGGGCCTCCATCGGCGAGCACACGATACCGTCGATGCCGTTGGCCTGGGCGAGCTTCGCCAGACGCGCTGCCTCCTCGGCCACCGGCGACTCGACGCCGATCTCGCTGAGCGAATCCTGGTTCATGCTCGTGAGCACGGTGATGGCGACGAGCTTGGCACGGTCCTCGCGCGCCTCCTCGGCGCCCTCGCGGCAGGCAGCGAGCATGGCGCCCGAGCCCAGGCCGTGAACCGAAAGCAGGTCGGCACCGGCAAGCGAGGCCGAACGGGCGGCACCGCGCACCTGATGCGGAATATCGTGGAACTTAAGGTCGAGGAAGACCTTGAAGCCTAAATCCTTGAACGTCTTGACGATCTCGGGGCCCTCGGCGTAATAGAGCGTCATGCCGACCTTGAGCCAGGCAGCATGGCCCGAAAGCTCGCGGGCGAGCTCGAGCGCACGCTCACGGTCGCAGTCGAGGGCGACGATAACGCGGTCGCGGGCATCGGTCTCTAGCATTCGAACGCACCTACCAGCTCGTTGATGTCCTTCACGCCCTGGGACTCGGCCCAGGCCTCGAGCTCATGCGCGATCTTGAGCGAAGCGCACGGGTCGACGAAGTTGGCCATACCGACCGACACGCAGGTAGCGCCAGCCAGGATAAACTCAGCCGCGTCCTCACCGGTCATGACGCCGCCAACACCGTTGATGGGGATATCGACGGCCTGGGCAACCTCCCAGACCATACGCACGGCGATGTGGTGGCACAGCGGGCCCGAAAGGCCGCCCTTGGGCTTGGCGACGCGCGACTTGCGGGTGTGCACGTCAATAGCCATACCCTGGATGGAGTTGATGACCGAAAGGCCGTCGGCGCCCTCGGCCTCGAGGGCCTTGGCGATCTCGGCGACGTTGACCGGAGCCATCTTCACGAACAGCGGCTTGTCGGTCACCTTGCGGCAGGCGGCCATGACGGCAGAGGCGCCCTTGGGCGTGGAGCCCATGGCGGCACCGCCGGCGGCGATGTTGGGGCAGCTCACGTTGATCTCGTAGCCGGCAGCCCAGGGGCACAGCTCGACATACATCTCGAGCGCGCGGACAAACTCGTCAACGGAGTGGCCGGCAACCTGACAGATGACCTGGCAGCCGTCCTTGGAAAGCTGCTCGAGCCACGGACCGGACTCACGGGCGAAGGCGGCGACGCCGGGGTTCTGCAGACCCACGGAGTTGATCATGCCGCCGGGGATCTCGGCCATGCGGGGCGCAGGATTGCCGGGCCAGGGCTCGGCAGCGCAACCCTTGGTGGTGATGGCACCCAGCTGGGACACATCGAAGAAGTTCTGGAACTGCCAACCGTAGCCAAAGGTACCGGCTGCGGTATTGATGGGGTTCTGCATCTTGACGCCGCCGAAATCGACGGCCATGTTCACGGTACCCACTAGAAGACCACCACCTTGGAAGCATCAAACACGGGGCCGCACATGCAGGCGCCCTTCATACCGTCGACCGTCTCGACATTGCAGGTGTTGCAGGCGCCAAAGCCGCAGCTCATCATGCGCTCGAGCGACACCTCGCAATACGCGCCGGCCTCGGCGGCAGCGGCGGCGACCTTCTTCATCATGACGGCGGGACCGCAGCTGGCGACGTAGTCGTAACCGCCCTCGCCTAGCAGCTCGGTGGCAGGATCGGTGCAGAAACCGTGCGTGCCCAGCGTGCCGTCGTCGGTGCACACGTTGACCGTGGCACCCAGCGCGCGGAACTCATCGACGCCCACGGCCTTGGACGCGGTACCAAAGCCCAGACACACGTCAACGTCCACGCCCTGATTGGCAAGCATGCCGGCCAGGCAGAGCACGGGCGGAACGCCGATGCCGCCGGCGACGAGCAGTGCCTTCCTGGTGCCCTCGGGCACGAGCCAGCCGCGGCCGCCAGGGCCCAGCAGGTTGGAGGTGGAGCCAGGGGCCATCTGCGACAGACGACGGGTGTCGTCGCCCACGACGGCGTACCACAGCTCAACGGTGCCGGCCTGGGCGTCGGCGCGATAGAAGCTCAGGGGCACGCGAAGCAGCGAGGACGCATCGCCGGGCACGGCGATGTTCACAAACTGACCGGGCTTGAGCGCACTTGCAAGCTTGGGGGCCGAGATAACGATCGAGAAGATGCCGTCGGCAATCTCCCGGTTCGAGACGACCTCGAAGTCGTGCATGCGTGCAGTGGAAGGTGTGGGCATAGACGCTCCAATCCCCCATGCGGTTGCATGGACCAAACGAACAGAAAGCGCGGCACCGCAAGGGCGCCGCGCACAAAAGCGATAAGGCTATGCTAGCAGATGCAGCCGTCGGCAAGCGTCTGTTTACCGCCGACAAATACATCGGTGGCACGACCGGTGAGCGTGCGACCGGCAAAACCGGAGTTCTCGGCGCGCGACTCGTAGCCGTCCTCGCCGACCGTCCAGGTGGCGTTTGCGTCGAAGACGGTCAGGTCGGCAACGGAGCCCGCCTTGACCTGAACCTGATCCAGGCCCAGGATCTCACGCGGCTTGATGGCCATGAGCTCGACCATGCGGCCCATGCCCATCTTGCCGGTGTTGACCAGCTCGGTGAGCACGAGTGCCAGCGAGGTCTCGAGGCCGATCATGCCGAAGGGCGCGAGCTCGAACTCACGGGCCTTCTCCCACGGGGTGTGGGGGGCGTGGTCGGTGACGATAGCGTCGACGGTGCCGTCGATGACGCCCTGGCGGATAGCCTCGGCGTCCTCGTCGGTACGCAGCGGCGGGTTGACCTTGAGCGAGGTGTTGTAGGTCTCGTCCAGGTCGTTCTCGGTCAGGAACATGTGGTGCGGGGTGGCCTCGCAGGTGACCTGCACGCCGGCGGCCTTACCGGCACGCACGAGCTCCAGACCGTGGGCGGTGGAGATGTGCTGGATGTGCAGCTTGGCACCGGTCAGCTTGGCGATCTCGATGTCACGGGCGATCTGAAGCTCCTCGCCTGCCGCCGGCCAGCCCTCGAGGGCCAGACGGGTCGAGACCTTGCCCTCGTTGATCTGGCCGTGACCGACCAGGTCCTCGTCCTGGCAGTGGCTCATAAAGACCTTGCCGAACATCTTGCCGTAGTCCATGCAGCGACGGAGCATACCCGCACCCTGCACGCCGCGACCGTCGTCGGTGAAGGCGACGGCGCCATGTGCGACCATATCGCCCATCTCGGACATGGCCTCACCCTTAAGACCGCGGGTCATGGCGCCCGACGGATAGACGCGGCAGTGGCCAACCTCGGCAGCGCGGGACTTGACGAACTCCACGACGGTGCCGTTATCGGTGACGGGGTCGGTGTTGGGCATGGAGCACACGCCGGTGAAGCCGCCCTTGGCAGCAGCGCGGGTGCCGCTCTCGATGTCCTCTTTGACCTCATAGCCGGGCTCACGCAGATGGACGTGCATGTCCACCAGGCCGGGGACGAGGTACTTGCCGGAAAGGTCGCGGACCTCGGCTCCCTCGGCGGCGAGATTCTCGCCGACCTCGGCGATCTTGTCGCCGTCAATCAGGACGTCAACGACACCGTCAAGCTCGACGGACGGGTCGACGACGTGGGCATTCTTAAGAAGCAAGGCCATTATCGGCACCTCCAAGCAGCAGATACAGGATAGCCATACGCACACAGATACCGGCGTAGACCTGCTCCAGGATGACGGAGCGTTGCGGGTGGTCGGCCATATAGGAGTCGAACTCGACGCCGCGGTTGATAGGGCCCGGGTGGCAGATGATCGCGTCGGGCTTCATGAGCTTCTCGCGGTCCTTGGTCAGGCCGAAGAGCTTGTGGTACTCGCGAATGGTCGGGAACGGAGCACCCTCGAGACGCTCCTGCTGCACGCGCAGCATGTAGACGACGTCCAGCTCGGGCAGGACGGAATCGAGGTCGCTCGTCACGTGGTCGCAGCCCAGGACCTCGGGCGCCGGCGGAAGCAGCGTGCCGGGAGCGACGGCGTAGGTCTCGCAGCCCATGATCTTAAGGGCGGGGATCAGCGAGCCGCAGACGCGGGAGTGGGCGATGTCGCCGACGACGGCGACCTTCAGACCGTGGAAGTCGCCCTTGTGCTCCCAGATGGTGTACAGGTCGAGCAGGGCCTGCGTGGGGTGGTTGTGCTTGCCGTCGCCGGCGCAGATGACGCTCGCGGGCGAGTTCTGCGTGACGATGTAGGGAGCACCGGCGTGCTTATCGCGAACGACGATGCAATCAATCTTGTAGGCGTTGAGGGTCTCGACGGTGTCGACGAGGCTCTCGCCCTTGACCGTGGAGGTCGAGGAGCCGCCAAAGTTGAGGCTGTCGGCCGAAAGACGCTTCTCGGCGAGCTCGAAGGAGCTGCGGGTACGCGTCGAAGGCTCGTTGAACATGTTGACGATGGTCTTACCCTTGAGCGTGGGGACCTTCTTGATGGCACGCTCGTTAACCTCGGAGAACGCCTTGGCGGTCTCGAGGATGAGCTTGATGTCCTCTTCGGAGTACTCGGTAATGTCGATCAGGTGCTTATGGTTGAACGCCACGGTACTACTCACCTCCCAGCGGCGCGGAGCCCACGTGGGAACCCGGCGCGACGTCGTTGATCTCGACAGCGGTGCGGCCGTCGACTTCCTTCATATATAGGTGCACGTTCTCCTCGTGAGACGAGGGAACGTTCTTGCCGACAAAGTCCGGCGAGATGGGGAGTTCGCGGTGACCGCGGTCAACGAGAACTGCCAGCTCAATGCGGCTCGGACGGCCCAGGTCCATGACGGCGTCCAGAGCGGCACGGATGGTTCGACCCGTATACAGGATGTCGTCCACCAGCACGACGCGCTTGCCGTCGACGCTGAAGGGAATGTTGGTGGCGTGGATCGCGGGAGCGAAATTGGTCGCGTAGTCATCGCGATAGAAGCTAATATCCAGGCTGCCGAGCGGAACGTCGACACCCTCGATCTCCTTGATTGCCTCGGCAAGCTTCTTTGCCAGAAGGTCGCCGCGCGTGACGATGCCGACCAGAGCGAGGTCTTCACAGCCCTCGTTGCGCTCGAGAATCTCGTGCGCGATGCGGGTCATCGCTCGATTGACGGCGGTCTCGTCCATGATGACCGCCTTGGGGGAAGTCGTGCCCATCGATCTCCTTCCTCACATGTCTTGACTGCTGACACAGTCAAAAAAATAGATGCCCGACCGCTCAAAGCGGACCAGACACCCACAGGAAGGGCTGCTCGATTGGCAGCTATGTTATTCCATGTGGGTATCTCGTACCCCTTTAATGGTCAAGGGATAGTGTAGCCAACCTCGGGCTCAATTGCGAGTATAAAAACCAAGCAATCGATAAACGGGAGCAGGGCCTCCATAAACCTATATATATTTGCGGGATGCGCTTGAAAACGTACACGCGAGCTGGCATAATCCCCTTCGCTGCACGCGAATCGGATCTACGTCCAGGGCCGAGGCGTCGGCACTATCGCCAAAAGAGGAATATCTCTGTGTAGATTGCGCACAGAGGGCTGCTTCTGTGCTATAGTTCAGGCTTGTTTGTTAACGCGACATGTTCGTTTGTCGCCCAAGGAGGGTCAGTTATGTCCAAAGTTTGCGAAGTTTGCGGTAAGCACCCCGTTGCCGGTCGCTCCATCAGCCACTCTCACCGCGTCACCAACCGTAAGTTCCGCCCCAACATCCAGCGCGTCTACGTCGTCGTCGATGGTCACCGTCGCAAGATGAACGTTTGCTCCACCTGCCTCAAGTCCGGCAAGGTTGCGCGCTCCTAAATAAGGTCTTACTTAAAAGTACCTCGGACTCTCCGGGTCAAAGACCTCGCGTTCACATAGAACTTACCAAAGGCGTCCTCCCCTACGGAGGGCGCCTTTTTTGGTGCATTGACGACAGCTGATCGTAAGGCGACACACATCCGCTTATGTATATTCAAAGAAGCGTCTTAGCAACCCGCCGCCCTTATATCAAAAATCCTCTGGAACCAGATGCCGGCCAACGCGGCTTCAGGGCACCAGCACGGTACAAAGCATCCGGTCTCTCCTACACAAGTCAGCCTAAATTAGTTGAAACGTTTCAGTTAGTTGAAGCGTTTTAGTGTGCCTTTTACGGGAATCTTACCACTCACCGAATTATTTATTGCTATTATGCAAGGCGTAGGGTAAATCTCCGATCGCAAGGAGACACAAATGGTGAAAAAGTCACCGGAAAACACTACTCCCGCAATTGTGGACAACGTAGAGGCGCTTGAGGCTAAGCTCGCTCAGATGCGAGAGGCCCAGGCGCTTTTTGCTACGTACACGCAGGAGCAGGTCGACAAGATCTTCTACGAGGCCGCCATGGCCGCCAACAAGGCTCGTATCCCGTTGGCGAAGATGGCCATCGAGGAGACCGGCCGCGGCGTTCTTGAGGACAAGGTCATCAAGAACCACTACGCCGCAGAGTACATCTACAACGCTTACAAGAACACCAAGACCTGTGGTGTCCTGGAGCGCGACGAGGCTTACGGCATCACCAAGATCGCCGAGCCCATCGGCATCGTGGGCGCCGTCATCCCGACGACCAACCCCACCTCCACCGCGATCTTCAAGACGCTGATCAGCCTGAAGACCCGCAACGGCATCATCATCTCCCCGCACCCGGCAGCCGCCAAGTGCACTATCGCCGCCGCCAAGCTCGTGCTTGACGCCGCCGTCAAGGCCGGCGCCCCCGAGGGCATCATCGGCTGGGTCGATGTCCCCTCCATCGAGCTGACCAACATGGTCATGCGCGACGTCGACATCATCCTCGCCACCGGTGGCCCGGGCATGGTCAAGGCCGCTTACTCCTCGGGCAAGCCTGCCCTGGGCGTTGGCGCCGGTAACACCCCCGTCATCATCGACGACACCGCCGACGTGCTGCTCGCCGTCAACTCCATCATTCACTCCAAGACCTTCGACAACGGCATGATCTGCGCTTCCGAGCAGTCCGTGACCGTCATCGACACCATCTACGACCAGGTTAAGGCCGAGTTCCAGAAGCGCGGCTGCTACTTCGTCAAGCAGGGTGCCGAGATGGAGGCCCTGCGTGGCGCCATGTTCAAGAACGGCGCTCTCGACCACCGCATCCCCGGCATGGCTGCCGCTAAGATCGCCGAGCTCGCCGGCATCGAGGTTCCCGCCAAGACCAAGATCCTGATCGCCGAGGTCACCTCCACCGACCCCGCCAAGGAGGAGTTCTCCCACGAGAAGCTCTCCCCGGTCCTGGCCATGTACCACGCCAAGGACTTCCAGGAGGCCGTCGACAAGGCCGAGCACCTGGTGCTCGCCGGTGGCCCGGGCCACACCGCCTCTCTGTACGTGCACCCCGCCCAGGCCGAGAAGATCAGCCTGTTCGAGCACGTCATGAAGGCCTGCCGTATCGTCATCAACACCCCGTCCTCGCACGGCGGCATCGGTGACCTGTACAACTTTGGCATGAAGCCGTCTCTGACCCTGGGCTGCGGCTCCTGGGGCGGCAACTCCGTCTCCGAGAACGTTGGGGTGAAGCACTTGATCAACGTTAAGACTGTGGCCGAGCGCCGTGAGAACATGCTGTGGTTCCGCGCTCCCGAGAAGGTCTACTTCAAGAAGGGTTCCACGCCCGTCGCTCTCGACGAGCTCGGTACCGTCATGGGCAAGAAGCGCGCCTTCATCGTCACCGACCAGTTCCTCTTCAAGAATGGCAACACCCGCGCCATCGAGGCCAAGCTCGACGAGATGGGCATCGCCCACGACTGCTTCTACGACGTCGAGCCCGATCCGTCGCTGCAGTGCGCACGTCGCGGCGCCAAGCAGATGGCTCTCTTTGAGCCTGACGTGATCATCGCCGTCGGCGGTGGCTCCGCCATGGACGCCGGCAAGATCATGTGGATGATGTACGAGCACCCCGAGTGCAAGTTTGAGGACATGGCCATGGACTTCATGGACATCCGCAAGCGTATCTTCACCTTCCCCGAGATGGGCAAGAAGGCCTACTTCGTCGCCGTCCCGACCTCCTCGGGTACCGGCTCCGAGTGCACGCCGTTCGCCATCATCACCGACAAGGAGACCGGCATCAAGTGGCCGCTCGCCGACTACGCGCTGCTCCCCAACATGGCTATCGTCGACGCCGACAACTGCATGACCGCCCCGCGCGGCCTGACCGCTGCCTCCGGCATCGACGTCATGACCCACGCCATCGAGTCCTACGTCTCCATCATGGCTTCCGACTACACCAAGGGCCTCTCCGAGCGCGCTGCCAAGCTCGTCTTTGAGAACCTGCCCTCCAGCTTCGAGAACGGCGCCAAGGATCCGCACGCCCGCGAGGAGATGCACAACGCCTCCTGCATGGCCGGTATGGCCTTCGCCAACGCCTTCCTGGGCCTCAACCACTCCATGGCTCACAAGCTCGGCGCTTTCCATCACCTGCCCCACGGCATCGCCAACGCTGTCATCCTGACCCGCGTCATGCGCTACAACGCCGCCGAGGCCCCCGTCAAGATGGGCACCTTCTCCCAGTATCCTTATCCCAACGCGCTGCACAACTACGCCGAGATGGCCAAGTACTGCGGCATCGAGGGCAAGGACGACAAGGAGACCTTCGAGAACTTCATCACGAAGCTCGAGGAGCTCAAGGACTTCATCGGCGTCAAGAAGACCATCGCCGACTACGGTGTCGACGAGCAGTACTTCCTCGACACGCTCGACGAGATGACCGAGCAGGCATTCAACGACCAGTGCACCGGCGCTAACCCGCGCTACCCGCTCATGAGCGAGATCAAGGAGCTCTACCTGGACGCCTACTACGGCCGCGAGCCCCAGGACTACGCCGTCTGCTAGTTCTAGCACGGTTTTTAACGGCGGGGGTGCACGGGTGTTTCACACACCCCCGCCGTCGCTTCTATCGCATCGTTGAAAGGATGCAACCATGCTGCTACCCGATTCCAAGACCGAGCTCGTCCGCCGTGGCAACAAGGTCGTTTACGACCTGGGCGACAAGATCGTCAAGGTCTTCAACGAGACCAAGCCTGTCTCCGACGTGTTCAACGAGGCTTTGAATCTTGCCCGCATCAATGAGTGCGGCATCCGCAGCCCCAAGGCTCTCGAGGTTTCCCAGCTCGAGAACGCCAACGGCTGGGCGCTTGTGACCGAGAAGGTCCCGGGCACCACCCTTGCCGAGAAGATGACTGCCGAGCCCCAGCGCTTCGGTGAGTACCTCGAGATGTTCGTCGACCTCCAGATCGAGATCCACGGCTACACCTCCCCGCTGCTCAACCGTCAGCGCGACAAGTTCGCCCGCATGATCGACAGCCTGGATCAGCTCAATGCCACCACGCGCTACAACCTTCAGGAGCGCCTGGACGGCATGACCAAGGAGTTCAAGGTCTGCCACGGCGACTTCAACCCCTCCAACGTCATCGTTGGCGACGACGGTCAGCTCTACGTGTGCGACTGGGCACACGCCACCCAGGGCTCCCCTGCCGCCGACGTTGCAACCACCTACCTGCTCTTTGCCCTCAACAGCAAGGACCAGGCCGAGGCCTACCTGGAGCTCTACTGCGACCGCGCCGACATGCCCATGCAGGTCGTGCGTCAGTGGACGAGCATCGTCGCCGCTTCCGAGCTCGCTCGTAAGCGCAACGTGAACGATGAGTTCCTTAAGAACTGGATCGACGTCGTCGATTATCAGTAATATCTGAGCGATTTATTCGCATCGGAGGCACAAAGGGAAACCCCGCAGCTCGTTTGGGCTGTGGGGTTTTCCTTTTAGGATTCGAATATATTGATGAGCAAAAGGACAGCCCCGCACCTCCCCTGTTCGGAGAAATGCGGGGCCGACCCGTAATGCAGCTATTGGCAATGCCGCCGATTAACGACGGGCCGCCTTTACGAGCTCGGCGACCTTGGCGACGACCTCGTCGATCGCCACATCCTCGCGCTCGCCCGTGGCACGGTCCTTGAGCTCGACGGTACCGTTCTTAAGACCGCGCTTGCCCAGAACGACCTGATACGGGAAGCCCATGAGGTCATTATCGGCAAACTTAAAGCCGGGACGCTCATCGCGATCGTCGACGACGACCTCAATACCCTCGGCGCACAGGCCCTCGACGATCTGGTCGCAGACGGTAGCGCACTCCTCCTTCTTGGGGTCGAGCGGAATCACCGCGACCTCGTAGGGAGCGACGGAAACCGGCCAGACGATACCGTGCTCGTCGTTATGCTGCTCAACGACGGCAGCGAGCGAACGGGACACGCCCACGCCGTAGCAACCCATGATGAGCGGCTTCTCCTTGCCGTCCTCGTCCATAAAGGTAGCGCCCATGGCCTCGGAGTACTTGGTGCCCAGCTGGAAGACCTGGGAGACCTCGATACCGCGGGCAGCGGAGAGCGGCTTGCCGCAGTGCGGGCAGGGGTCGCCTGCGACGACGGTGACCAGGTCGGCCCACTCGTCGACGGTAAAGTCGCGCTCGGGGCAGGCGCCGGTAAAGTGATAGTCGACCTCGTTGGCACCGCAGGCCCACTGCTTGGACTCGCGCAGGCTCTCGTCGCAGACCAGACGAATGCCCTCGGGCAGGTTGACCGGTCCGATAAAGCCCTTGTGCAGACCGTAGGCCTGGAGCTCCTCATCGGTCATCATACGATAGCCCTTGCCAAAGACGTGCTCGGCCTTGCAGCCGTTGAGCTCATGATCGCCCGGAACGATTGCCACGACGGGCTTACCCTCGGCGTCGATGAGCGCCAGCGACTTGCGCGTACCGTTCTCGGGGAAGCCGAAGAACTTGGCAACGGCCTCGATGGTGCCCATGCCCGGAGTCTCGACCTTGGTGAGCGTACCGTCGCCAGGGCCCTCAGTAACGACGACCTTGGTGCTTGCGGCCTCATCATCGGCGGCAAAGCCGCAATCGTCGCAGTACACCAGCGAGGCCTCGCCGGCGTCGGCCAGAGCCATGTACTCGACGGAGGTGTCGCCGCCGATCTCGCCGGAATCGGCGACAACGGGCAGGGCCTTGATGTAGCAGCGCTCGCAGATGTTGGCGTAGGCCTGCTTCATCTTGTCGTACTCCTCCTGCAGGCTCTCCTGCGTGGCGGAGAAGCTGTAGGCATCCTTCATGATGAACTCGCGGCCGCGCATCAGGCCAAAGCGAGGACGGAACTCGTCGCGGAACTTATCCTGGATGTGATACAGGTTGACGGGCAACTGCTTATAGGAGCGCAGCTCGTTGCGCACCAGGGCGGTGACGGTCTCCTCGTGCGTGGGACCCAGGACAAACTCACGGCCGTGACGGTCGTCAAAGCGCACAAGCTCCTTGCCATAGGCATCGATACGGCCGGACTCACGCCACAGCTCGGCATCGACCATGATGGGCATCATGAGCTCCTGGGCGCCGGCGGCGTCCATCTCATCGCGCACGATGTTCTCGATCTTGCGGATCGAGCGCCAAGCGAGCGGCAGGTAGGAATACAGACCGGCGGCCTCCTTGCGGATCATGCCGGCACGAAGCAGCAAGCGGTGGCTTGCGAGCTCGGCGTCGGCCGGATCCTCTTTGAGCGTCGGCGCATAGAGCTTAGACATATACATTGCTCGGGTCATTTATTTCTCCTCAATAAGCTTGTCGACCTCGGCCATAAGCGCGTCGACAATTTGATCCTCAGCTACTTTACCAATGATCTGGCCGTGCGAAAAGAGCAGGCCCTGGCCTCGTCCGCAGGCAACGCCCAAGTCGGCATCAGATGCCTCGCCGGGACCGTTGACCGCACATCCCATCACGGCAATCGAAAGCGGCGCGGAGTAGTTCTTAAGCCGCTCGGTGACTTCCTCGGCGATGGGAATCAGGTTGACCTGACAACGGGCACACGTGGGACACGAAACGATCTCGGGACCACGGCGACGCAGGCCCAGCGACTGCAGAATGCCCCAGGCGACCGGCGGCTCCTCGACCGGATCGGCCGTAAGCGAGACGCGCATGGTGTCACCGATGCCCTCGGACAGCAAAATGCCCAGGCCCACGGAGCTCTTGATGGTGCCCTGCAGCTTGGTGCCAGCCTCGGTCACGCCCAGATGAAGCGGAACGTGGGGAATCTCACGCGACAGGGCGCGATAGGTATCGAGCGTCGTTTGCACGCTATGGGCCTTGGCAGAAAGCACAATGTTGGTAAAGCCGCGGTCCTCAAAGTGCCTGACGAAACGCTCACTCGACATCACAAGCTTTTCAGGCTGGGTGAGGTCGTCGCGCTCAGCGATATCTTGCTCAAGCGAACCGGCATTGACGCCGATACGAATCGCACAACCCGCGGCACCCGCGGCATCAATCACCGCGTCAACCTTGGCCCAATCGCCGATATTGCCGGGATTGATGCGCAGTTTGGCAGCACCAGCCTCCACGGCACCAATGGCGAACTTATGGTTAAAGTGAATATCGGCGACAATCGGCACCGGAGACTCGGTGCAGATAGTGCGAAAACCCACGAGCGCGGCCTCAGTAGGTACACTCACGCGCACGATATCACAGCCGGCCTGAGCCAGCGCGCGCACCTGCGCGAGCGTCGTCTGGGCGTCGGCGGTATCGGTGCAGGTCATGGACTGAACCACGACCGGCGCGCCGCCACCGATCTGCACGCCGCCCACATGCACGGGGCGCGTCAGCTCACGCGGCAAAGGATGGGATAAAGACAATCCAAACACTCCCCTACAGAATAAATCGAAGGATGTCGGAACGAAGCATATAGACAAACAGCAACGCAAAGAGTGCGATGCCCACATAGCTCACAATCGTCTGGACCTTGAGCGGAAGCTCGCGGCCCGCGATCTTTTGAATGATCTCGATGACCAGCTTGCCGCCGTCGAGCGGCGGGATGGGCAACAGGTTCATAAAGCCCAGAGAGAACGAGATGAGCGCGGCTAACGAAAGGAATGTGACGGGGCCGACAGCGGCCGCCTGCGAAGACATGACGCTGATGCCCACAATAGAGGTGGACTGATCGAGAATCTCCATCGTATGCTGCGGCTGCAGTAAGCGCATCACGCCCTCCGCCGTCTGCACGACATAGGAGAAGGACAGGCGAGCCGACGTGATGGGGTCCAAACGGACCACCTGTGTAGAGGCATAAACGCCCAAGCGCTCATCCTCTTTGAGCGCAACCGATGTAGAAAGCTGTTTGCCATCGCGCTCATATTCAATGGCGATATCGTCCTTGCCCGCAGCGTTACCGATGGCGTCGTACACGTCCATCCAAGAAGAACAGGATGCACCGTCGACCGAAAGAATCGCGTCGCCGGCTTGGATGCCCGCCTTGGCGGCGATTGAACCCTCGTCGACCTGACCGATCACGTTAGTATCCACCGGCACGGTGACGCCAGCGATGGAATAGATGCTCATAAGAAGCAAAAAGCCCGTCAGGATATTGACGATAATGCCCGCAAGAAGCATAAAGGCGCGTTTAAGAAAGCCTTGGCCAAGATAGGTATGGGAGCGCTCACGCGCGAGGAACTCAGCCTCGCCGCATGGCAGTTCCCACACATCTCCCTCAGCAGTCGCATGTTCGCGGTCGAACCGACGGCCGTCAAAGGTGGTATAGCCCGCCGCGTCACGCGGCAGAGTCTGGTACTTGGCTGGATAGTAACTGGGCGAAGGCTTCTCCCCTTCTTCGTACCAGGGCGCGATGGAGCCCCAGCCCAGCAGCAGCGCGCAAGCCTCGAGAACTTCCTCCTCGGACAGCTCGAGCTCGACAGCAAGGTCGGCCGCCGTCACGCGACCATGGCGATAAATGGCCGCCAGAACGCGATCGGCACACGAGACGTTGGTCGGGTCCATACCGCAGATGGCGGCATAGCCACCAAGCAACAGCGGGGTCACACCGAACTTGGTGCCGATACGATGCGACGTGTGATGGATGTCAAAGCGGCACGGCAGACCCAAAAAGAACTCGGTCACGCGGACACCGCAGGCACGCGCCGCCAAAAAGTGGCCGCCCTCATGCAAAAACACGAGGACGGAAAGCATAAGAAGGCCCCAAAAGACCGGTGAGAGAACGCTCAGAACGGTATCCATAAAACGAAAAAGCAATCCTTATGGGTTAGGAACGGGTTGCAGCGAGAACCTGTGTAGCCTTTGCGCGCGCCCAGGAATCGATTTCGAGGAGCTGCTCAAACGAAGCGACCGCCTGCGTATCGTGGGCATCCATGCAGGACTCCACAATGCGGTCGATATCGGTAAAGCTACAGGCATCGTGCAGGAAGGCATCGACGGCGACTTCGTTGGCGGCATTGAGCACGCACGGCATGGTGCCGCCCGTCTTGCCGGCACGCTCGGCGAGCGCCAGGCAACGGAACGTATCCATGTCGGCAGCATCAAAGGTGAGCTGCCCCAGCTCGCGGAAATCGATACGCGGTGCCGGCGTATCCCAGCGCTCGGGATACGAAAAGGCAAACTGGATGGGAATGCGCATGTCGGAGGCACCGAGATGAGCCATCACAGAACCGTCGGCAAACTCGACCATGGAGTGAATCTTAGACTGGCGCTGCACGACCACGTTGATAAAGTCGAGATCGCAGCCGAACAGATGCATGGCCTCTATGCGCTCCAGACCCTTGTTCATAAGGGTGGCGGAGTCGATCGTGATCTTGGCACCCATAGCCCAGGTGGGATGCGCCAGGGCATCGGCACGCGTCACGCGATCGAGCTCGTCACGCGTGCGGCCAAAGAACGGACCACCCGAGCAGGTGAGCCAAATGCAGTGGGCCTCGCGCGGATTCTCCCCCAAATAGCACTGGTAGATGGCAGAATGCTCAGAGTCGACCGGAATAAGCTGACCTGGCTGCGCCAAAGGCATAAGCAGATCGCCGCCGACGACGAGCGACTCTTTATTGGCCAGAGCAAGGCGCTTGTTCGATGTCAAGGCCGCATGGCTCGCCTCGAGACCCGCCGCCCCCACAATGGCAACAAGCACGCAGTCGACATCATCGCGACATGCAAGCTCGCAGACCGCCTGCGCACCAACGCCAAGCTCGGTGCCCGCGGGCAATTCCTGCAGCACGGCGTCTTCACCATGAGCGGCATCGGCCACGGCAACCGCCGGAACCGAGAACTCACGGGCAGCCGCAACAAGCTCGGAAGTGCTGGAGTTGACGGACAGCGCCGTCACCTGAAGGCGATCGGCATGCTGACGGCATACATCGAGCGCCTGGGTGCCGATAGAACCCGTGCAACCCAGAATGGCAACGCGGAGACGCCCATCGGGGCCATACGTCGTCTGATGAGCCATTACAGCACGCCTCCGATCATCAGGAGAAGCTGTGCGGTGATGCAGCCAAAGATGAGCGAATCGCTACGGTCGAGCATGCCGCCATGACCCGGGATAAGGTTGCCGGAATCCTTGACGCCCACGCCGCGCTTGATGCGCGACTCAATGAGGTCGCCAATTACGCCCAAGATGGAGACGACTACGCCGCACAGCAACGCATAAGGCAGGCTCAGCTTATAGAAATGCGTAGCCCACAGGATAAGCCAGATCAAAACTGAGCCCAAAATGCCGCCGACAAAGCCCTCCCAGCTCTTTTTGGGGGAAATCTTGGGAACCATCTTGTGCTTGCCGATACGGCTGCCCACGATGTAGGCAAACGAATCGGAGACCCAGAGGGACGCGCAAACGCCCACCGAAAGCAGGGCGCCGGCAAAGCCGGGCACGGCGTCTCGCAGCAGCACGATGGCCGACAGCATAAAGCCGGTGTAGATAGGACCCATAAGCGTCACGGCGACATCCGAGATACGGGTGCGCGGCGACCAGACATACCAGATACCCACCGCGAGCATCAGGGCAAAAAGCAGGGCATTCAGCAGCATCGAATCGCCCAGCGCCGAGAGCGGAAAGAGCACGGCAGCAGCGATACCCAAGCGCTCATTGGCAACCTTGCCATCGAGCCTCGTCATGCGGAAGAACTCATAGCAGCACAGACCGCTCATGACGGACACGAAGATGGCCGTGGGCACAATGCCCAAAACCAGGCACAGGATAAAGACGACGGCGTAGACGATGCCGGCAGCGGCACGGGTGATAAAGCCCGCCAGCCAGGAGCCAGTGCCGCCCTTCGCAGCAGGCGCTGCAGGCGCGGCAGCCTTAGGAGCAGATGCCTTGGGACGATCGGACACGATTAAGCCTCCTCGGTCTTGCTCAGTCCGCCAAACCTACGGTCGCGGCCCTGGTAGGCCAAAATGGCGTCGACAAGGCCCCAGCGATCAAAGTCCGGCCAATAGGTATCGGTGACATAAAACTCGGCATAGGCGACCTGCCACAGCAGATAATTCGACAGGCGCAGCTCACCAGAAGTGCGAATCACGAGCTCCGGATCGGGAAGACCGGCGGTGTACAGGTGTGAAGCCACCATGTCGTCATCGATTGCGGCAGGATCAATCTTTCCGGCAGCGGCATCGAGAGCAAGCTGACGGGCGGCACGGGTGATCTCGGCACGGGCGCCATAGTTAACGGCCAGTGCAAGCGTCATGCCCGTATGGTCAGCGCACTCGGCAAGCCCGCGCTCAAAGACGTCGCGCGTCTTCTTGGGCAGTGCGGAAATGTCACCCAAAAAGACAACACGCACGTTCTCACGCTTGAGCAGCGGCAGCTCATCGACAAACGTCTTGGCAAAAAGGTGCATCAAGACGTTGACCTCGTGCTGTGGGCGATTCCAGTTTTCAGTCGAAAACGCGTAGGCCGAAAGCACGTCGACGCCCAGGCGCACGCAGGCGGTAATGATCTCGCGCAGGGAGACAATACCTGCCTTGTGACCCTCGGTGCGGGCAAGACCGCGCGATGTAGCCCAACGGCCGTTGCCGTCCATGATGCACGAGATATGGTGCGGAATATTATTGAGGTCAAGGTCGGAAAAACCGACGCCCGCAGGGGCGTCGGCAAAGTACTCGACCAGTTTATGCTCGTCGTATTGCACCTTAGATCTCCATGACCTCGGCTTCTTTTTCCTTCAGAAGCTCCTCGACCTTGGCAACATACTCATCGGTATGCTTCTGAACCTTGGCCTGCTCGCGGCGGACGTCGTCCTCGGTGAGCTCCTCGTCGCGCTCGAGCTTATTGTTAAAGTCGCGACGGATGTTGCGGATGGAAACCTTGGCCTGCTCGGCGTACTCGCGACACTCCTTGACGAGCTCGCGACGACGCTCCTCGGTGGGAGCCGGGAAAGGCAGACGAACGACGGTGCCATCGGAGTTGGGGGTAATGCCCAGGTCGGAGGCGCTGATAGCCTTGACGATAGCGTTGATGAGCGCCTTGTCCCACGGCTCGATGAGCAGCATGTGGGCCTCGGGGGTCTTAACGGCGGCAACCTGCGTGACCGGCGTGGGAACACCGTAGTAATCGACGGTAATGTCGGACAGAATGTTGGCATTGGCGCGGCCGGTACGGACCTTGGAGAAGTTGTGCTTGAGGGACTCGAGCGACTTGTCCATGTGGGCGGTGATGTTCTCTGCCATGCTTAATCCTCCTGATAGACGAGCGTGCCGACGGGCTCACCCGCGAGCGCGCGCTTGACGGTGTCCTCGCCATCGATGTTGAGGACCAAAATGGGCATACGGTTGTCTTGGCAAAGAGCCGTAGCCGTGGAATCCATAACCTGCAGGCCGCGGACGAGCACCTCGTGATAGGTGATCTTGTCAAAGCGGACGGCGTCGGCGCACTTGACGGGATCCTTGTCGTAGATACCGTCGACCTTGGTGGCCTTGATCAGAATCTCGGCACCAATCTCGCAAGCGCGAAGGGCCGCGGCGGTGTCGGTCGTAAAGTACGGATTGCCCGAACCGGCAGCGAAGATAACGACGTTGCCCTTGGACAGGTGGTTGATGGCGCGACGGCGAATATAGGGCTCGCAGATCTCGTTCATCTGGATAGCACTCATCACGCGGCAGGGAACATCGTTGTGCTCGAAGGCATCCTGCAGGGCAAGCGCGTTCATGACGGTCGCAAGCATGCCCATATAATCGGCCTGGGCACGCTCCATGCCACCGGCAGCGCCGGCCATGCCGCGGAAAATGTTGCCGCCGCCGACAACAACGCCGACCTCATGGCCTACGGCGAGCAGCTCCTTGACCTGCTTGGCAAGATGGTCGGTAACCTTGGGGTCGATGCCGTAGTGGCCGTCGCCCATCAGCGCTTCGCCGGAAAGCTTCAGAAGCACGCGTTTGTATCGGATGTCGGACAAAACGATCCTCCTTTTAATAGACTCACAATATGATAGCAAAGGCTCTGCTCAGAGCCATGAAAAAGCAGGCTGTGAGTAAAACCCACAGCCTGCTCATTACCAGCTACAAGAGCTTATTTACTCGCCACGGACCAGACGGTCGAAGGCAACGACGGTAATGGTATCGCCGAGCTCCTTGGAGACCTGCTCAGCGTACTTCTTGATGGTGAGGGAGCTGTCCTTGATGAACTCCTGCTCGGTGAGCACGGACTGCTTGTAGAACTTCTCCAGACGGCCAACAGCCATCTTCTCCTGGATGGCCTCGGGCTTGCCGGACTCGGCAGCCTGAGCCATGTAAATCTGCTTCTCGTGCTCGACGGTCTCGGCCGGAACCTGCTCGCGGGTAGCGCAGATCGGGGCGACGGCAGCAACCTGAAGGGCAACGTCATGAGCGAAGGTCTTGAAGGACTCGGCCTGAGCGGTCTCGGCCTTCTCGAAAGCGAACTCGACGAGGACGCCGATCTTACCACCCATGTGGATGTAAGAAGCGAGCGCGCCGTTCTCAGCCTTGCGGGCGGCGAAACGAGCGATCTTCATGTTCTCGCCCATGATGTGAATCATCTCGGTGAGCTCGGAGGAAACGGTCTCCTCGCCCATCGGCTTCTCGAGCAGAGCGTCGACGTCAGCCGGCTCGGTGGTGGCGACAACCTCAGCGACCTTGGAAGCAAAGCCGGTGAACTTGGCGTTGGAGCCGACGAAGTCGGTCTCGCAGGAGAGCTCGAGCAGAGCGCCGGACTTGCCATCCTCGGAGACGAACGCGGCGACAGCGCCCTCGTTGGTCTCACGACCAGCCTTCTTGGCAGCCTTGGCGAGGCCGTTCTTGCGCAGAACGTCGACAGCGGCGTCCATGTCGCCGTCAGCCTCGACGAGAGCCTTCTTGCACTCCATCATCGGGGAGTCGGTCATCTCGCGGAGCTGCTTGACCATAGCGGCGGTAATCTGGGCCATTGTGGTTCCTTTCAAAGAGATGAAAAAGAATGAACTAAGACTGATTTACTCGGCCTTGGGCTCAGCGGCCATCTCGGCCTCGGAGACCTGCTCCTTGCCGGAGCCGGCGAGGCAGGCGTCAGCCATGAGCTCGCACATAAGGGTGACGGCGGAGATAGCGTCATCGTTGCAGGGGATGCCGTACTCGACCTCGTCGGGATCGGAGTTGGTGTCGATCAGGGCGACGACGGGGATGTTCAGGCGCTGGGCCTCCTTGATGGCGTTCTCCTCGCGCTTGGTGTCGATGACGAAGAGAGCCTGGGGCAGACCCTTCATATCGCGGGCGCCACCGAGGTTGGTCTGGAGCTTGGTGAGCTCCTTGCCGAGCACTGCCTGCTCCTTCTTGGGCAGAACAGCCATGCGGCCGTCCTCGACCATGGCCTCAAGCTCCTCCATGCGGTTGATGCGGGAGCGGATGGTCACGAAGTTGGTCAGCATACCGCCGAGCCAGCGCTGGTTGATGTAGGGCATGTTGGCGCGCTCAGCAGCGTTCTTAACGGCCTCCTGAGCCTGCTTCTTGGTGCCGACGAACAGCACGTTGCCACCCTTGGCGACGTTCTTGACGAAGGTGTAGGCCTGGTCGGCGTCAAGGATGGTCTGCTTGAGGTCGAGGATGTAGATGCCGTTGCGCTCACCGAAGATGAACGGCTTCATCTTGGGGTTCCAGCGACGGGTCTGGTGACCGAAGTGGCAGCCGGCCTCGAGCAGGGTGCGGATATTAATCTTGGTAGCCATGTTAAACCTCCTGTGGTTTGCCTCCGCGCGGGGTCATCCTCCAAAACCAACCCGGACATGTGCTACCAAAGCCCGGGCACCACGGTATGAAGTAGCCGCGCGTGCGTGATAAAAACCTGTTGCCGTGAAGCAACCCGATGAATGATAGCAGGATTACTTCTTCCTGCCAACCCGCAATCAAAACCACACACCTTGACGGTTTTGCACGGTTTTGCGCGGGAAGCCCTATCTACTCGCCACGGGGATGGGCCTGGGCCACGGCGTTCTTGAGCCGATCGGGCGTGAGGTGCGTGTAGATCTGCGTCGTGGACAGGCTCGCGTGGCCCAGCAGCTCCTGCACCGAACGCAGATCCGCGCCACCCTCGAGCAGATCGGTCGCAAACGTATGGCGCATCGCATGCGGGGCAATGTCAGCCGGAATGCCGGCGAGCGTCGCCAGCATATGAAAGCGCCGCCTGAGCATAGCGGCACTCATGCGGTTGCCGCGCGCCGAGATGAACAACGGATGCGAACCGCTCGCGGCATCGTGATGCTTTGCCTGGGCGAGCAGTGCCGGTCTCCCCTCCTCGACATAGGTGCGGGTCGCCTCGAGAGCGCGGCGATACAGGGGCACGATGCGCTCCTTGCTGCCCTTGCCCCATAGCCGCAGCGTGCGCTCGGACCATGCAATGGACTCCACGCTGAGCACCGCGAGCTCCGAGATGCGTGCTCCAGAGGCATAGAGCAGCTCGAGCATCGCCGCATCGCGCAATCCCGCGGGCGTCGCGGTGTCGGGGGCACGGAGCAGCTCCTCGACCTGCTGGGTCGTCAGTACCCCGGGCAAGTCACGCGGGAGTTTGGGCGAGGAGATCGCCGAGACCGCATCGCCCTCAACGATCCCTTCGGCGGCCATCCACCGATAGAGCGAACGAATAGCAGACAGGTGCGCGGCAATCGTGCGCGGAGCCACCTTCTCACGCGAGAGCTTGGCGAGATAGGTTCGAACGGTGCGTACGTCGGCTGCGCGAGCGTCGGTGTCCGTACGCTCGCACCAAGCCGCAAAACGTTCGAGGCGCGAGCTATAGGCGGCAACTGTGTTGGGAGACAGACCCTCGACGCGTGCGATATAGGCGATAAACGAGTCAACGGTATCGTACAGGTCAAAAGCTATGAACGGTCGCCTCCAAACAGGTCGGAACGCGTGGCCAAGTAGGAATCGAGGGCCTCGAGGGCGCGGTCCGCATAGGCCTGGTAACGGTCACGCTTGCTACGGCGCTTGCCATCCTCGAGCGGCGGCACCAGGCCAAAGTTGACATGCATGGGCTGGTAGCCCACCGTGGCGGGATCGGTCGCATAGCCCACGAGCGCACCCAGGGCGCCCACGCGAGGCAGCTCGACAGGATCCGCCCCGACAGCCTCGGCATAGGTGTTGACCGCAGCGAGCAGACCGGTCGCAACCGCTTCCATGTACCCCTCGGTGCCGGTAATCTGGCCGGCGAGGCGCACGCTCGTACCGGGCACGGCAAAGGTCCCGTCGAGCACGTGCGGCGCATCGACGAAGGTATTGCGATGCATAACGCCATAGCGGAAGAACTCGGCATTCTCCAGGCCGGGAACCATATGGAACACGCGCTTTTGCTCGCCAAAGGTCAGATTGGTCTGGAAACCCACCAGGTTATAGGCGGTCTTCTCCTTGTTCTCGGCGCGCAGCTGAATCGCCGCCCAGGGACGGCGGCCGGTTCGCGGGTCGGTGAGTCCGACGGGCTTCATGGCGCCAAAACGAATGGCGTCCTTGCCGGTGCGTGCGACCTCCTCGGCGGGCTGACAGGCCTGGAACAGGTCTCCGCCCTCAAAGTCCTTGAGCACCACGCGGTCTGCCGTGGTGAGCGCCTCGATAAAGGCCTCGTACTCTTCCTTGTTGAGCGGGGCGTTGAGATAGTCGCCACTCCCCTGCTCCTCATAGCGCGACTGCGAGAACAGCACGTCCATATCGAGCGTGGAGGCATCGACGATTGGGGCCGCCGCGTCAAAGAACGCCAGGGCGTCACCACCGACAAGCTTCATGACCTCCTCGCTCAACGCCGGCGAGCACAGCGGCCCCGCGGCAATGACCACATGGCCTTCGGGAATCTGCGTGACCTCGCCGTGAACGACTTCGATATTGGGGCGGGCGGCAACCTCGGCCTCGACGAGCTCGGAAAACTTGACGCGGTCGACCGCCAGGGCGCCGCCGGCGGGAACGGCAGCACGATGGGCGCAATCGAGCAGCACCGATCCCATGCGCTCAAGCTCGGCCTTCAGCAAGCCGGCAGCAGAGTCCGGGCGGGTCGACTTAAACGAATTGGAGCAGACGAGCTCCGCCAAGTGATCGGTATGGTGGGCAGGAGAACTCACCTGAGGGCGCATCTCGCACAGTTTTACGGTGAAGCCGCGATCTGCCAGCTGAATCGCGCATTCCGATCCCGCAAGACCGCCACCGATAACCGTCACCTGATCAAACAGCATCTGCAAACACCTTTCTAATTGACACGCTTTCCATTGTGACCGAAGGGCGTCTGAGCGTGAAGCGCAAACTTTGAGGGCGCATACCTTCCATCCATCATGCGCTCGATGAGGCCCTCGAGCTCGAGCGAACCCAGGAGCTTAAGAACACCGACGGCATCGAGCGAGACGAGCGCGGCAATGTCGTCGACCTTGAGCGGCGACGCGATAAGCGCGTGCATCACGTCCTGTTGCATAGGGTCCAAATCGGCGATGCCGGGCGCATCGGGACGCGAGTAACGCAAGGTGCCGTAGATGCGCGAGATGGCCATCTCGATGGATTCCTCGTCCACGATGCAGCACGCTCCGTTGGCGATGAGGTAGTTGGTACCGCGCGACTCGGGCGACAGGATGGAACCCGGCACCGCGAGCAGTTCGCGTCCCAGGTCCATAGCGGCCTCGGCCGTCGAGAACGTACCCGAGGGCATGCCCGCCTCAGAAACAAAGAGTGCCTGCGACAGCGCGGCGATGATGCGATTACGCCGCGGGAAGGCAAACTTGCGAGGACCCATGCCCCACGGCGAGATCGACACGACCGCACCACCCGTATCGAGCGTGCGCGTGATAAGCCCCGCACTCGAGCGCGGGTAGACTACGTCGGCGCCTGTCCCCAGCACCACAACGTGTTTGCCGCCGGCATTGACTGCAGCCCAACCCGACGCCTGGTCGCAGCCGACGGCACCGCCCGAAACCACCGTCACCCCCGCCTCAACCGCCACCTTGGCAGCAAGTTCCGCGACGGCAAGGCCATACGGAGATGCCTTGCGCGCGCCGATGATGGAGAGCGCAGGCGTCGATAACACATCAGGGTCACCACGCACATAGAGCGTCTGGGGCACATCGGAAAGCTCCAGAACAGTTGCTGGATACAGAGCGTCCCCGGGATGCAACTCGAAGATCCCCTCGGTTATCATTGGTCCCTCCTTCCCTGATACATCGCCGCCTCGAGCACGTGGTCCTGCGTCACCCGCTCGCTCTCGGCGACATCGGCAATCGTCCGCGCGATGCGCACCAGACGCACGATGCCGCGACCCGTGAGATGCGTGCGCTTCGACAGGCCGAGCACGCACTTCTCCGCAGCCTCGTCGAGCGCAAAGGTCGATACGACGCCGTCAATCGACCGCGACTCGTCATCCTCGGCCTCGGCGTCCGCATCGTCCATATGCGACTCGCGCCAGGCGCGGAAGGAGCGCCCACGCACAACGTAATCGCGCAGATCGGCCGATGACATGCCCTCGGCGCCCTCGATAATCACCTGGGGGTCGGGACGGGTCACGTCGAGCATCATGTCGATACGGTCGGCCAAGGGACCGCGCAGCTTAGCCCGGTAGCGCTCGACCATCGAGGCGGAACAGCGACACGGCACTTCGCGATCGCCCAAAAAGCCGCAGGGGCAGGGATTGCTCGCAGCCAGCAGTTGAAAACGCGATGGGAAGGTAAAGGCCCCGTCAACGCGCACGATCCTCACATAGCCGCGCTCGATGGGCTGGCGCAGCGTCTGCAACACGCCGGTGGGAAACTCGGCGAGCTCATCCAAAAAGAGCACACCGCCATGAGCCAAGCTGATCTCGCCCGGATGAACCGGGCGCCCGCCGCCGATAAGGCCCGCGGTCGAAATGCTGTGGTGTGGGCTGCGGAACGGCCGATGCCCCGCCAGTAGACCATCGATGTTTTCGCCCAAGACCGAATGGATGCACAGCGCCTCCTGCTGATCCTCAACAGAAAGCTCGGGCAAAATACCGGTCATGCGTCGTGCAAGCATCGTCTTGCCCGACCCCGGGGACCCAATCATGAGCAAGCCGAGCTCGCCTGCCGCCGCAAGCGCCATGCCGCGCTTGGCGACCTCTTGGCCCAGCACGTCGGCATAATCGAGTTCGGGCTCAAAGGTCGCCTCGACGCCTTCGGAATCCAGATAATGACGGGCGGCATCTCCCATGCCGTGGGCAAGTTGCGAGAGATGATCGATAAAGCCACAGTCCACGCCCGCGAGCGGCACATGCTGATCTGACCTGCCCGCGATAAAGGAAAGCCCCATATCGCGCGCGAGCAGCTGGAACGCCACCTCGCCCTTGACGGGCAACACCGTACCGTCCAGCCCAAGTTCACCCGCGATAAGGCAACGATCAAGGTTGTCGCGGGGAATCTGCCCATCGGCCGCCAGCACCGCGATGGCGATGGGCAGGTCAAAGCCGCTGCCGGTTTTACGGATGTCGCCGGGTGCCAGGTTGACGGTAATGCCCGACCGAGGAATCTCGAAGCCTGCCGAGCGCATGGCACAGCGAATACGCCCGCGCGATTCCATCACCTCCATACTCGGGATACCGAGCATCTGAATGCCCGGGATGCCACCGGCAAGCGAAACCTCGACGGTTACGGGAATTGCCTCGACGCCGCGGATACAGGCCGCGTGAACGGCAAAAGTATCGAACGCCATCACGACACCTGCCAATCGAACGCGTTGTACTGGTGCTCGATCTCGGCGATATGCCCACCACGGATGGTCACGCCAACGGCATCAAAACGAATCGCCTTGAGCGGATAGTGCTCCATCAGATAACAGCCCGCGATGCGGCGATAGCGGCGTTGCTTTTGAGCATCCACGGCCTCCTCCGGAAAGACCCGCGTGGCGCAATCCAGAGCGACGCGCCTGGTCTTGACCTCGGCCATCACCACGACATCGTCGAGCTCATCTAGCAGCACCAGATCAGCCTCGCCCTCGGTGCAACGATAACCCTGCTCCAGCAAGGTGTAGCCGCGCTCGTTAAAGTAGTCGATAGTGATCAGCTCGCCCAGCATGCCCAGCTCGCGGGGACTGAGTCCCTTGATAAACTCGGGCGTCATCGCCCCGCAGTCGAGCTCGCCGTTTTCCCAACGCTCCTTGAGTTGCTGCGTCTTGCTCTTTTTGCTTGCGGCACTCATGGGGTCTCCTTTCCCGCACACTGCATTGCCCCGATGATGAGGTCACCTTTCATGCGGGTAAGTACCGGAAGCAAACCAAAAGCTGACCAAATGCCGTCAAAAAACGGGCCGTACGCAGCAATGGTGTTGCATACGGCCCGCTACCAGCAGGTTTATAAAACCCCAGAGGTCCCTGTCTCCACAATTGACCTAGAAAAGGCGCTCAGTCTGCAGAAAGTTTCCGCAAAAGCTCACACGGTGCAGCGGACAAAGTCCATGTTTGCGAATGGCCTCGATATGCTCGGGGCTTGCATAGCCCTTCGACTCGGCCAGATGGTACTCGGGATACTCGGCGTCGTACTCGACCATCATCTCGTCACGCGTGACCTTGGCCATGATAGACGCCGCGGCGATGCAGGCGATTTTGGCATCGCCCTTCACCACATCGCGCTCGTTAGGAACGGCGCCCAAGGGATTGCCATCCATGAGGACGCAGTCGGGCTCGAGTCCTGTATCGGCCACGGCGCCCGCGACGGCGGTACGGATAGCACGGGCCATGCCCATCTCATCGATATCCTTCGGCGCGATATGGCAAAAACCGATCGCCGTCGCCACCTCGGCAATCTTCACTGAGAGCAACTCGCGGCGCGCGGGCGTGAGCTTTTTGGAATCATTGATGCCCCAGACGCGCGGCTCCATAGGAAGACAGACGGCGCATACCGTCAAAGGACCGGCCACCGATCCGCGACCCACCTCGTCGACACCAACGACCACCCCATCGCCGCCAAGCTCGTGCATAAGCTCGTACATGTCATTGACGCGCTCGCGCTCGGCAAGCTCTTTGGCATGGCGTTTGAGGGCGCGTTCACAAGCCTTGATCACCTGCTGGCGCGGGTCCTCGCGATAATGCTCCACGAGGGCGGGAATCTCCTCAAACGTAGCGCTCGCCAACTCACCGGCAACCTGCGATGCCGAAACCGAGCTCGTCATGTTGGCCATACCAGGCCCTCCTTGCATGCAAATCAGATAAAAAGAAGGGCCACCCGAAGGTGACCCTTGTGTCCAAACGAGTGGACAGACGCTGCGATCTTCTTAGCGCTTCTCGGGGATGCGAGCAGCCTTGCCCACCTTGTCGCGGAGGTAGTACAGCTTGGCGCGACGGACGCGACCATGGCGAACGACCTCGAGCTTGGCGATCTTGGGGCTGTGAAGCGGGAAGGTACGCTCAACACCGACACCGAAGGACATCTTGCGGACGGTGAAGGTCTCGCGGGCACCGGCGCCGGCCATGCGGATGACGTCGCCCTGGAAGACCTGGATGCGCTCGCGGTCGCCTTCCTTAATGCGGTAGTGAACCTTGACGTTGTCGGCGACGCGAACCTGAGGAATGTCCTCGCGGATCTGCTGACGCTCGATTGCGCGGATGTAATCCATGTGCAATTCCTTACTCTTCTAGAGGTGCCGTACCATCTTGGCCGGCACGTAGTTGAACAAACGTATTCGAGTATACACGCGCGGGTTTCTGCTGCAAGAACAATTTTTTACGCAGACAAAAAGACAAAACCCGCACATGATAACCGCCCGCCTCACGAATGAGACGGGCGGCATGAAGGGGGCTACACTAGACGTCGATGTGCGGGGCGCTAGGCGTTGCGCTTGGCCTCGAGCTTGGCCTGAGCGGCAGCCAGGCGTGCGAGGGGCACGCGATAGGGCGAGCAGGACACGTAGTCCACGTCGGCCACGTTAAACAGGCCCTTGATGGACTTGGGGTCGCCGCCGTGCTCGCCGCACACGCCAAAGTGCATGTCGGGATTGGTGGCGCGACCCTTCTCCACCGCCATGCGCACGAGCTCGAGAACCGCCGTGTCGATGGTCTCAAAGGGGTTGTCCTTCAGGATCTTCTTGTGCAGGTACAGCGGAATGAACTTGGCCTCGGCATCGTCGCGGGAGAAGCCAAAGGTCGTCTGGGTAAGGTCGTTGGTGCCAAAGCAGAAGAAGTCGGCGTGCTGGGCGATCTCGTCGGCGACCATGCAGGCGCGCGGCAGCTCGAGCATCGTGCCCACGGGAATGTTGAGCTCGACGCCCTCCTCGGCGGAAACCTTGGCGATGACACGCTCGATGACCTCGCGGGTCTGGACATGCTCTGCCGTGATGGAAACGAGCGGAACCATGATCTCGGGGCGTGGGTCGACACCCTCCTTGATAAGGCGGGCAGCAGCCGTGGCGACGGCGCGAACCTGCATGAGCGGCAGATCGCTAAAGACGACGGACAGGCGCACACCACGCAGGCCGAGCATCGGGTTGGACTCGACCATGCCGTCGATACGACGCAGGCGGGCACGCAGGGCGGCAAGCTCTTCCTCGCTGGCACCAGCGGCTTCCTTCTTGGTGATGGCGACCTCGAGCTCGCGGGGATCATCCAGGAACTCATGCAGCGGCGGATCGAGCAGGCGAACGACCACATCGCGGCCGGACATGGTCTTGAACATCGCCAAGAAGTCCTCGGTCTGAACCTTGAGCAGGTCGGCCAGGGCCTGCTGCTTCACGGCCTCATCGTCAGACAGGATAAAGCTCTGGATGATGTTCTTGCGATCGCCCAGGAACATGTGCTCGGTGCGGCACAGACCGATGGCCTCGGCGCCAAACTCGAGCGCGAGCGCAGCATCCTCGGGGTTGTCGGCGTTGACGCGCACGTGGTTGACGTGGCCGCAGGTCTCATCCAGACGAATCTCATCGGCCCAGGACAGGATAGTGTCCAGGTCGCCGGTGAGCTCTGCAGAGACCAGGTCGACCGCGCCGTCGACGACGATACCCTGGGTGCCGTCGATGGAGATGATGTCGCCCTCGTGCAATACGCGGTCGCTGCCCTCAATGCGCACGACCTTCTCGGCCGCGTCGATATGGAAGCGCTCGACGCCGCAGACGCAGGGCGTACCCATGCCGCGGGCGATAACGGCGGCATGGCTCGTCTTGCCACCGTGGCTCGTAAGGATGCCCTCGGCGGCAACCATGCCCTTCAGGTCGTCAGGGTTGGTCTCCCAACGGACCAAGATGACCTTGTGGCCCTCGTTCGCGCGCGCAACGGCGTCATCGCTCGAGAACACGACCTCGCCCACGGCGGCACCGGGGCTGGCGTTCAGACCGCTGGCCAGCGCCTCGTACTTCTTGGAGGCGTCGAACTGCGGGTGCAGGAGCTGGTCGAGCTGTGCGGGGTCGATGCGGCTCACGGCCTCCTCACGGGTGATCAGGCCCTCCTCGACCATCTCGATGGCGATACGCAGGGCGGCGGTAGCGGTGCGCTTGCCCACGCGAGTCTGGAGCATCCAGAGCTTACCCTGCTCGATGGTGAACTCGATATCGCACATATCGCGATAGTGATCCTCGAGCGTCAGGAACACGCGCTCGAGCTCCTCACCTGCAGACTCGAGGCCCGGGGTGGTCTTGAGGTCGGCGATGGGCTCGGTGTTGCGGATGCCGGCGACAACGTCCTCGCCCTGGGCGTTGACCAGAAAGTCGCCGTAGAACTCCTTTGTGCCGTCGGCCGGGTTGCGCGTAAAGGCAACGCCGGTCGCGGAGGTCTCGCCCTTATTACCAAAAGCCATGGCCTGCACGTTGACGGCGGTACCGAGCTCGTCGGAGATAGCATGCTGCTTGCGGTAGATGCACGCACGCTCGTTCATCCAGCTGCCAAAGACGGCCTGGATGGCAAAACGCAGCTGGAGCCCCGGATCATGCGGGAAGACGGGCTTGCCATCGGCGACCTCGAGCTCAGGGTACAGGGCGGCCTCGACGTTCTCGGAGAAGATGCCCTTGAAGGTCTCGACGAGCTCCTGCAGGTCCTCGGCCGAAAGCTCGGAGTCGACGCGGACGCCGGCAACCAGGCGGGCCTGGGTCAGGGCGTTCTCGAACAGGTCGGCGTCGACGCCCATGACGACGTTGGAGAACATCTGGATAAAGCGACGATAGCTGTCCCAGGCAAAGCGCGGGTTCTGCGTCTGGGCGATAAGGCCCTGGACGGAATCGTCGTTGAGGCCCAGGTTGAGTACCGTGTCCATCATGCCGGGCATGGAGAACGGAGCGCCCGAGCGCACCGACACGAGCAGCGGGTCATGGGCGTCGCCGAGCTTCTTGCCACAGCGGGCCTCGAGGTCGGCCTCGGCGGCAACGATCTCGTCGAGTGCGCCCTCAGGCCAAACATTGCCGGCACCGGAGTACTCAACGCAGGTCTGGCAGGTAATGGTAAAGCCACCGGGGACCGGCAGGCCGATACGGCTCATCTCGGCAAGGTTAGCGCCCTTGCCGCCAAGCACAAAGTTCATGGACTTGTCGCCCTCGGTGACACAAGTGCCCTGGGCGTCGGTTCCAAAACGGTAAACCCTCTTGCAATCGCTCACGATACTTCCCCTTCTATGTGTTCGCACACACGACCGTGGTAACGAATCAACCCGCCGGATGCAGGCCGTGAGGGAACTATACGGCGGGTTTTGGGCGGGCATGAGCAGAGGCTGCGCGGTTTGGTAAACGTGCTAAAACCGGCGGTAAACGGTAGGTAAAGGTGGTTACCTTATGAAGATACCACTACAACGTAATTGCAGGTCAAAAGCGACATAAACTGCTAAAACGCTTTAGCAAATAGGCGAATAAAATATGATATTGAACGTTGCGAAAATGCTCAATTGCCAGGTGGGACAAATCTATCGGAAGTATTTGTCCCAAAAAGACTGCTCAGCGATTACTGCTGTTGTGCGCGGCGAGCGGCTCGGCGGGCCCTTGCTTCTTGGATCTCCTCGAGGTGAGCGATGATCTCTGAGGCGCTCTCCTCGATCGCCTTGCCGTCGGTACGCACTACAAAGCAGCCCAGGCGCTTCATGAGCGCACGGGCTTCCTCGAGCTCACTGCGCACGCTCTCGGGCTCGGCATAGGAACCGGCGACGGCGCGGGCGTAGTCATCGCCCAGGCGGCTATCGCGAATTTCGGAAATCACATCGACGGTCGAAATTAGGCCGAACAGGCGCATCGGGTCGACCTCGTAAATCGACTTGGGCGGCTCCATACCGTGCGCCAGCGGAACGTTGGCGACCTTGTAACCCTGGTAGGCCAAATACATCGAAAGCGGCGTCTTGGACGTGCGCGATACGCCCAGCAGCACGATATCGGCGCCAGACAGATCGTCGCAGCCGCGCCCGTCATCGTGCTCGACAAAGTACTCCATGGCCTCGATGCGGTGGAAATACCGGTCATCGGTCTTATGGATCACGCCGGCCACACCTTTGGGCGGCACACCAATAAGCGAAGACAGCACGGCAAGCGTAGGTCCGATCAGATCGACCGAGCGAATATGCAGCATGCCCAAGTAGTCGAGCACGCGGGCACGAAGCGCTGGGTCGACGATGGTGTGGAACACGGCTATATCGCGATGGTCCGCATCCACACGCGGACCGACAAACGACTCCACCTGCTCCACCGAGGTCACCTTGGGAAGGCGCAAAACACGAAAAGCCCCTTCATCAAATTGCCCGGACGCCGCAAGCACCACCTCGCAAGCGGTATCGCCGAGCGAGTCGGAGATAACGATGACGGTGGGACGAGCGGTGACCGGGCAATCCATGCGGGGCTCCTTTTGCGCTTACGCGCAGGCTAGCTTACTTTTTGCGGGCAAGCTCACCGATGTTGGCGATGCCGGAGAAAACGGCCTCGAAGCGGTTGAGCAGCTTAAGGCGATTATCGCGGAGCTGTTCGTCCTTGTCCATGACCATAACCTCGTCGAAGAAGTGGTCGATGGGCACGCGCAGGGCGGCGAGGGCGGCAAACGCGGCCGGGTAATCCTCGGCAGCGAGGGCGGCATCGACGGCGGTCTGAGCGGCCTCGGAGGCATCGGAAAGCGCAAGCTCGACCTCGCCCATCAGGCTGCGGTCGTACTCCGCGCCCAGCTCGGGCTTGGAGATATGCGCGGCACGGGCATAGGCAGTCGCCAGGTTGTCAAAGGTCTCGGCATCGTTCTTACGGGCCTCGTCCAGGGCGGCGCAGCGGGCGAAGAAGACGGACGGGGCGATGATGTGCACTGCGGAGACGGCGGCAACGGTATCGGCCGGGATCTTCTCGTCGCGAGCCATGCTCACCAGGCGGCCGTGGAAGAAGTCACGGACCTGCTGGGCGACCTCAGCGGCATCGAACGCGATGCCCTGCTCGGTGTAGAGCTCAAGGGCAAAGTCGATGAGCGACGTGGGGTCGATCGGCAGACGATCGCGCAGGATGTTGATGATGCCGATGGCGGCACGGCGCAGCGCGTACGGGTCGGAAGAGCCGGTCGGGGGCTCGCCGATGGCAAAGATACCGGCGATGGTATCGAGCTTGTCGGCGCAGGCCACGATGCAGCCGGCGGTACCCTCGGGCAGTTCGTCACCGGCAAAGCGGGGACGATAGTGATCGCGGATGGCGTGAGCGACCTCGTCGTTCTCCCCCATCGCGGTGGCGTAGTAACCGCCCATCACGCCCTGCTGGCTCGTGAACTCGACGACGGCGTTGGAAACCAGGTCGGCCTTGCACAGGTGCGCGGCACGGCCGGCATCGGCGGCCAGGTGGGCGCCAAGGTGAGCCTCGCGGGCAATAGCGAGCGCGAGCTGCTCAATACGCTCGGACTTGGCGAGCACGCTGCCGAGCTTCTCCTGGAAGGCGACCTTGGCCAGACGCTCACGGAACTCGTCGAGGGAGATCTTCAGATCCTCCTCGTAGAAGAACTTAGCGTCGTCCAGGCGGGCGCGCACGACGCGCTCGTTGCCGTCGATCACGCGCTCGGCGTTCTCGGGCTTGCTGTTCGAGACAACCACGAACTCACGCGTCAGCTTGCCATCACCGTCATAAATCGGGAAGTAGCGCTGGTTGGTGAGCATAGACTCGCAAATGATCTCGTGCGGGACCTTGAGGAACTCCTCATCGAAGGTTCCGACGAGCACCGTCGGCCACTCGCAGAGGTTGATGACTTCCTCAAAGACCTTCTTGGGCGTGTCGACGTGGCAGCCGGGGCGAGCAGCCTCGACCTCGGCGATACCGGAGAGAATGGCCTCGCGACGGCGCTCGGCAGAAAGCACGCCGGCGTCCTCGAGCACCTGCTCGTAAACAGCGGGGCTGGCGACCACATGATCACCGGGGCCCAGGACGCGATGGCCGCGCGTGGTGTTGCCGCTTGTCACGTCGGCAAACGACACGGGCACGACATCCTCGCCCAAAAGGCAGCAGATCCAGCGGACCGGACGCACGAAGGTAGCGTGCTCGTGGCCCCAGCGCTGAGAACGGTAGTTGGGCCACTGCAGGCCGGCGATGGTCTTCTCGCACAGGGCCGTCAGGATCGGGGTGGCCGGGGCGGAAGGAATGTTCTTCTCTGCAAAGACGTACTCGCGTCCGTCGGTGTCCTCGCGGCGCACCAGGTCCTCGGCAGCCACGCCGCACTTACGAGCAAAGCCCTGGGCGGCCTTGGTGGCGTTACCGTCGGCATCGAAGGCGATGTTGGCCGCGGGGCCGCGCTTGACCTCGTGGACCTCATCGGTCGCAGTGGCGACATCGGCAACGAGCGCGGCAAGACGACGCGGGCTCGAGATCACGCGGACCTCGCCGTGGGCCAGACCGGCCTCGTCGAGACCCTTGGCGATCATGGTGCCAAGCTGCTTGACGGCATTGTTCAGCGGTGCAGAGGGCATTTCCTCCGTACCGATCTCAAACAGGAAATCCTTAGCGTCTGCCATGGCTTACGCCACCTCGCCTTCCTGATCGGCATTCTCGTTGATTCCGGCGACCTCGGCCATATAGGCCTCGCAGCACGCCTTCGCGACGGCGCGGACGCGCAGGATGTAGTTGGCGCGCTCGACTGCGGACAGCGCACCGCGGGCATCGAGCAGGTTGAAGGCATGGCTGCACTTCATGACGCAGTCATATGCCGGCAGCGGCAGCTTGCGCTCCAGGCAGGAGTGGCACTCGGCCTCGTAGTCGTCAAACTTCTGACGCATCATCTCGACGTTGGCGACCTCAAAGTTGTAAGCGCTGAACTCGCGCTCGTTCTCCAGGAACACGTCGCCGTAGGTCATGGGCGTGCCGTCGGGCAGGTAGCTCCACACCAGGTCGTAGACCGAGTTGACGCCCTGGGCGTACATGGCGATGCGCTCCAGGCCATAGGTGATCTCGACGGGCACGGGGTCGACCTCGATGCCGCCCACCTGCTGGAAGTACGTGAACTGCGTGACCTCCATGCCGTTGAGCCAGACCTCCCAGCCAAGGCCCCAGGCGCCGAGTGTCGGGCTCTCCCAGTCGTCCTCGACAAAGCGGACGTCATGGTCGTTGGGGTCCAGGCCAATGGCGGCCAGCGAACCCAGGTAGAGCTCCTGGGCATTGACCGGCGAGGGCTTGATGAGCACCTGGAACTGATAGTAGTGCTGCATGCGGTTGGGGTTCTCGCCGTAGCGGCCGTCGGCGGGACGGCGGCAGGGCTGCGCATAGCAGGTGCGCCACTCGGCGGGACCGAGCGAGCGCAGCGTGGTCGCGGTATGGAAGGTACCGGCACCGACCTCGGAGTCATAGGGCTGCATAATGACGCAGCCCTGCTCGCCCCAGTACTGCTGGAGGCGCAGGATGATGTCTTGGAAGGAAAGCGATGAAGCGTTCATGCCTCTAATATCCCCTCGTCGAAACGATTACACGGTTAGGTACTATAGCGGTTTTTAGTCGATAGCGCCGATACGGTTGAGCGGCCAGTAGCGCATAAGCGCCACGGCAATCAGATCGGAGCGGTCGACCGGGCCAAAGTAGCGGGAGTCGGCTGAGTTCTCGCGATTGTCGCCCATTACCCACACACAGTCGTCAGGGACGGTGTAGGGATAGCTCACCTGGGCGGCGGGCGCCTGGACCGAAAGCGGCCAGCTCATGCCGGTCGTATAGTCCTCATCGAGCGCCTGGCCGTCAACGACGACCTTGCCGTCCTGCAGGTCGACCGTCTGGCCGGCCGTGGCGATGACACGCTTTACCAGCACGTCATGCTCGGACGTGGCATCGGGGTTGTGGAACACCACAATGTCACCCTGTTTGACAGGCTGTCCGAGCTCGAGCGTCACCTTCTGCGCCAGAATCTGATCGCCGATCTCGATCGTAGACTCCATGGAGCCGGTGGGCACCACAAAGGGTTCGACCACAAACGCGCGAATAACGAAGGTGGCAACGAGCGCAATCGCAACGATTACGATCCACTCAAAGGCGCCCCTCAGGGCAGATTGCTGCGATGGAACCATTCTCACTCCTCGCTCTGCGAATACGAAGCGTCCAGGATCTCCTGCGCGTAAGCGCGCTCCTCAGCCGTAAGGCGTGCCGTCTCGATAAGATCGGGACGCCAGCGACAGGTACGCTCGATGGCGTTTTTGCGACGCCAGGCATCGACCTTGGCATGGTCGCCGCTTACGAGCACTGGAGGCACGCCCTCGCCATTGAACTCGGCGGGGCGGGTGTACTGCGCGTACTCGAGCAGGCCACCGTCCTCGGCGGTCGAGAAGGACTCGTCTACGTTGCTCATCTCGTCGCCCAAGGCTCCGGGGATGAGCCGTACGACGGCATCAGCCACGACCATGGCGGGCAGCTCGCCGCCCGTGAGCACGTAGTCGCCGATCGACAGGCGCTCATCGGCATACGCATATGCGCGCTCGTCGACGCCCTCGTAACGGCTGCACACAAACAGCAAGCGCTCGCTTTTGAGCAGGCGCTCGGCCACATGCTGCGTAAAGGGCTCCCCGCAGGGGGTGAAGAACACCACGGTGGGCTTGGGACCCTCGGAGCTGATGGCCTCGATTGCCTCGGCAATGGGCTCGACCTTCATGAGCATGCCCTGCCCGCCGCCATACGGCTCGTCATCGACGGTGCGATGGCGATCGTGCGTCCAGTCGCGCAGGTTATACGCCTTAAAATCAAAAAGGCCGGCCTTGCGGGCGCGGCCCAGAATCGACGTGGACATGACGGGCTCAAACATCTCGGGAAAGACCGAAAGGGTCTCGATCAGCATGTTGTCCTCCCTACTTGTCCATATCGATCAAGCCGTCCATAACGTGGACGGAAATTGCTCCTGTGTCGGGAAGATCGAGCACAACCTGCTCGATCACGGGAATCAGCACCTCGCCGTACCGATCACCCTCGACAACCCAAACATCGTTGGCGGGCGTCGACATGATCTCGACAATCGTGCCGAGCGAACCAAAGCGCTCATCGACCACCTCGCGACCCATAAGGTCGGTATAGGCGGCGTCGAGCGAATCGAGCTCGAAGTCGTCACGATTGGCCAGCACATAGCATCCGGTGATGCCCTCAGCGGCCGTCAAGTCATCTATGCCCTCAAACGAGACCAGATCGCCATCGCCCGTATCGGTGACGGACACGACCGTGCAAAAACGGTCGCGCTTAAGCGCCGGTGGCGTCAAGGCGACGCGCATACCCGGCTCTAATACAGAAGGAAGCCCCCGCAGCGGCTGCGCGAGGACCTCCCCCTTCCTTCCGTGCGGCTTGACCACACGGGCGATGTTTTTGTACTGGGACCTCAAGGTCCTAGCCCAGAACCTCTACCTCGACAGCAGTGTCGAGGCGAGCGGCCAGTGCACGGGCGAGCGTGCGAATGGCCTTGATGGTACGGCCACGACGGCCGATGACCTTAGCGACGTCATCCTCGGCAACCGAAACCTCAATCGTGGAGGCGTCGTCGCCATCGATGACCTCAAGGCTCACGGAATCCGGGTCGTCGACGATCTGAACAACGAGATATTCGACGAGATCGGCGATGCGATCTGAGAGCATTGCCTCACCCTCGAGCTGTGCAGCGTCAACCTCAGGCACGATTTACTCCTCGGCGCCCTCAGCGGCCTCAGCGGCAGCCTTAGCGGCCTCGGCCTCTTTGGCGAGCTGCTTCTTGGACTTCTTAACGACGGTCTCGGTCTTCTCGCCCTCGTTGGCGGCCTTGACCAGAGCGGCGACGGCGTCGGTGAGCTGAGCGCCCTTGGACTGCCAGTCAGCAATCTTCTCGAGATCGAGGTTGATGGTCTTGGGGGCGGTCATCGGGTTGTAGCGGCCAACCTCCTCGATGATACGACCGTCACGCGGGGCGCGGGAATCGGCGACGACGACACGGTAGTACGGACGCTTCTTAGCGCCGTGACGAGCAAGGCGAATCTTGACTGCCAAAGGAAACTCCTCCAACCAAGCAGCTTTAGGCTGCAACTACAAACAAACAGTTGAACATAATACGCCATCGACGCGGGCAGGTGAAGTCCGTGAGACCAACTTCTTCGGTGTAGTCGAGGGCAAATCCATATCTTAGACAAGAATTCGCGATTTGCAAGCACATCCACGCACCCCACATGAGCTGCGCGGTATACTCATGTCATGGAAAGACGCGAACATACATACGGTTATGAGGATGCTGTGGGCGTCGCACCGCCGCCCTGGACGGGTCCGGCGGTGGGCCTGATGGACCTCGATGCATTTTTTGCGAGCGTGGAGATGCTCGATCATCCCGAATGGCACGGAAAGCCGCTCATCGTGGGCGGAGACGCGGAGTCACGCGGCGTCGTGTCCACGTGTTCGTACGAGGCACGTCGCTTTGGCGTACACTCTGCCATGCCCTCGGCCGAGGCGCGGCGCCTGTGCCCGCAGGCCATTTGGACGCACGGACACTTTGATCGCTACCGTGAGGTGAGCGCGCAGGTCATGGCGATTCTCGCCGATGAGACACCGCGCGTGGAGCGCGTATCCATTGACGAGGCCTTTATCGACATCACGCCGGGTCGCTTTGCACCCGAGGACCCACTGCTGGTTGCGCGACGCATCAGTGACCGCGTGGCGGCACTGGGGGTGACCTGCTCCATCGGCGTTGGGTGCAACAAAACCGTGGCCAAAATCGCAAGCGAGCGCGACAAGCCGTTTGGGCTGACTATCGTGCGCCCCGGTACCGAGCAGCGCTTTTTGGCTGCGCTGCCGGTATCTGCCATGAGCGGAATCGGGCGTTCGGCCGAGGAACGACTGCGCCGCATGCGCATCTATACGCTCGGCGAGCTTTCACGCACGCCAGAGTCTACGCTTGCCTCGATTTTTGGCGTCAATGGCGAACGCATGCGCCAGCGTGCGCTGGGACTCGAAATCTCCGAAGTCACGAGTCTCGATGAAGAGCGCAAGATCAAGTCGGTCAGCAATGAACGCACCTTTGCGAAAGATTTAACTGAGCGCGGAGACATCGAAGCGGCGATTGCACTGTTGGGCGAGTCAGTTGGACGCCGCCTGCGCCGTCAGGGACTGACGGGCGGCACGGTAACGCTCAAGCTTAAGTATTCGTATGGAAGCGGTCGCTCGGCACAGCGCCGGCTGCCTCATCCGACCGACGATGAGAACATCTTCGTGGCAGTTGCGCTCGAACTGCTCGACAACATCTGGCAGGAAGGCATGCATGTTCGCTTAGCAGGCATCGGCATGAGCGACTTTGACCATCAGGGCGGCATCCAGACCGACCTGTTCTGCGAAGTCGACGACCGCGGAGCCCAATCCAGCAACCGACGCGACCTCTCCGTCGCCATCGACGCCGTCCGAGACAAATTCGGCGACACCGCCCTATCCTTCGGCCGCCAATCCCGCTTCAACGATTAACCGCCTTTGGGCAAAAAGAAAGCCGGGCAGGTGCGGAAAACCGCAACTGCCCGGCGAAATGCGCGAAGCTAGCTAAAAAAGCCCGTCCCAAATGAGTTACTAGAGAAGGTCGAGGGGAAGCTGAGGAGCGTCACCCCAGAGCTTCTCGAGGCGGTAGAAGTCGCGGGCCTCGGGGGTGAAGACGTGGACGACGACCGAACCATAGTCCATGAGCATCCAGGTCTTCTGCTCGCGGCCCTCGATGGAAAACGGGTGCTCGCCGCAAGCCTCGGCGACCTTCTCTTCGATCTCGTCGACGATAGAATCGACCTGGCGGTTGTTGGTACCGGTGGCAAGCACAAAGTAGTCGCACACGTCGGAAAGCTCGGTCAGGTCGAGCACCTGCACGTCCTCGCCCTTCTTGTCGTAGGCGGCCTGCGCGGCGGCGCGGGCGACATCCTCGGCGGCGACACCGCTCGCGGACAGCGAGGCGGCGGTGCGGTCAGAAGTGGCAACGAAGCTCTTGTGCTCCGCATCATCAAGAATCTGCTCGTCAGTCATGGTCTCTTCGGCCATGGAATACCTCTTTCTAGACAGCCCGAGCTAGCGCAGCTGGGCGTAATGGTTGTAAATCGAAATAGCCGTGGGATAAAGATAGCGTCCGGACTGGATCACATAGACCAGACCCTGCGCAAAACAGGAGAAGAACAACTCGTCGAGCGTCGACTCCCCCACCATCTTGCGTAAGCCATGGGCATAATCGCCGTGACGATTGGGCTCGATGGCATCGGCCACGAAGACCACCATATCGAGTGGCGTCATGTCGCAAGCGCCCACGGTGTGACGGTCGACAGCTTGAAAGACCGCCGGCGAAAGCTCGGGAAAGAGCTGCGGAAGCTCATAAGCGGCGACTGGCCCATGCAGCAGTGGCGTCGCGGCCGAAGGCGAGCCGGCGACCTTAATACCGTAGTGCAGCGCACGGGCCACCAGCTCATCGTCGGAGAGCACCTTGTCCCAGTCATGGATCAGGCCGGCGGCAGCGGCGTCAAAGCGATCGACACCATACACCTCGGCAAGATGTAACGCAGTCTCGGCAACACCCAGCGAATGGACATAGCGCTTGCGCTTGTCCTTCATGCGAACATCGAGCAGCTCATGAATGCGCTTGAGCAGCGCGCGCTCATCGCCCTCAAACGAATCTTCAACGGCCAACGTTGACCCCCATCACTCAAAATCTTCTTGGCCCAGATCGGCATACAGACCGCGTTTGCGAATGTAGCCGAGCACGGACTCGCTCGTAAGATAGCGCGCACTCATGCCGCGGGCAACTCGCTTGCGAATGTTGGTCGAGCTAATCGCCAGCGCCGGAATCTGGATATAACGCACGTCGAACGGCAAGCCCGACTCTTTGATCCGCGCGCGAGCCGTATCGATATCAAAGCCCGGACGCGTCGCGGCAATAAAGGTTGCCAGCTCGGCAATCTCATCAGCATGATGCCAGGTCACAATATCGATAATCGCATCGGCACCCGTAATAAAATAGAGCTTCACCTGTGGCGGGTAAAACTCGCGCAGGGCGCGCAGCGTATCGGCAGTATAGGTGACACCGGCCCGATCGATCTCGAACCGGCTTGCCAAAAAGGCCGGATTCGCAGCGGTGGCGAGGACCGTCATGGCATAACGGTCCTCGGCCGGCGTCACCGGTTTGTCGAGCTTAAAGGCAGGAGAGCCCGCCGGCATAAAGAGCACGGCATCCAAGTCGAGCGACTCGCGCGCCTGCTCGGCGGTCACCAGATGACCGTAATGGATCGGGTCGAAGGTGCCGCCCATGATACCAAGCCTAAACTCCCGCCCATCCTCGATGGGCAGCTCGGACAAACCGATTCCACCGCGCAGCGACATGGCCTACTCGCCCTCCGGGGTCTCAACATCGTCAGCGACGTCCGCAGCATCGACAACCTCGACGCTCTCATCTGCGGCATCTGCCACCTCAACGACGTCAACGCCCGCATCCTCGAGCTCATCCTCGAACTCCGAGAAATCCTCGGCGCCCTCAAAGTCAAAGGCGCGCTGGCAAATGCGGACCTCGTCGCCCGCACGGCAACCGGCCTTCTCGAGCGCGTCGTCAACGCCCATGCGAGCAAACTTATGCTGCAGGTAGATGACGGCCTCCTCGTTTTCCCAGTCGGTCTGGATGACCATACGCTCGATCGCACGACCGACCACGCGGAAAGCACCGGGCTCTTCCTGGACAATGCGGAAACGCTTCTCGCGCTGTAGGCGGCGGCGCTCCCATTCGTCATCACGAAGATCGACCGGCTCATCCGAGACCGCCAGCTCGGCGCGGAGCTTGGCCACCTGCTCGCCCACGGCAAGCATAAGCGTGTTCAGGCCGGCGCCCGTCACGGCAGACACGGCAAAGAACATATGTCCATCGTCGAGCGCCGCGCGCTTCAGGTCGGCAATCTTATCCGCGGTGCCCGGCGCGTCGCACTTGTTAGCAACGACGATCTGCGGGCGCTCCGAAAGCTCAGCACCATACTGCTCGAGCTCGCGGTTGATGATGTGATAGTCCTCGACCGGGTCGCGATCCTCAAAGCCGCCCGTCATATCGACGACATGCATGATCAGGGCCGTGCGCTCGATGTGACGCAGGAACTGATGGCCCAGGCCCTTGCCCTCGCTCGCGCCCTCAATGAGGCCGGGAACGTCGGCAACAACATAGGAGTACTCGCCGGCGCGCACCATGCCGAGGTTGGGCACGAGCGTGGTAAACGGGTAGTCGGCGATCTTGGGGCGGGCGGCACTCATGCGCGCGATGAGCGAGGACTTGCCCACCGAAGGGAAGCCCACGAGTGCGGCATCGGCCATGAGTTTCATCTCGAGCTCAATCCAGTGCTCCTCGGCCGGCTCGCCCAGCTGGGCGAAGGCAGGCGCGCGGCGCACCGACGTCACAAAGTGTGTATTGCCCAGACCGCCGGCGCCGCCGGGGGCCACGACAACGCGCTCGCCGTCGTGCACCAGGTCGGCAATCTCGAACATCGGGGTCTGCGTCTCGGGGTCGAGCTCGCGCACCACGGTGCCCATGGGAACTTTCAGAATGAGGTCCTCGCCGCTCTTGCCGTTGCGACGGGCGCCCTGGCCGTGCGTGCCGCGCTCGGCACGGAAGTGATGCTTAAAACGGTAATCGATCAGCGAAGACAGCTGAGCATCGGCCTGGATGACGACATTGCCGCCACGACCGCCGTCGCCGCCATCGGGGCCACCCTTGGGAACAAATGCCTCGCGCCTAAACGACATGCATCCGGCTCCGCCGTCGCCGCCGCATACGTTAATGCGGCTGATATCGGTGAACTGTGACAACAGAATCGCCTCCTACAAAAAAGAGGGAGACCCTTGAATCCTAAAACTCAAGTGCCTCCCACATATGTGCTCTATGAAGGGTGAATTACGCGTTCGCGAGCGGGCGTACGCTGACCCTGTGCTTGATACCCTTGTGGAACTCAACGGTACCGTCGACCAGCGCGAACAGCGTGTCGTCCTTGCCACGGCCAACGTTCTCACCCGGGTGGATGTGCGTGCCGTGCTGACGGACGAGAATCGTGCCCGTGGTTACCGTCTGGCCGGCGAAGCGCTTCGTGCCAAGGCGCTGACCGCGGGAGTCACGGCCATTACGGGAGGAACCGAGTCCTTTTTTGTGTGCCATTGTGTATACCTACTCTTTCGTTACGAGTGTAATCTACTCGGCGACGGGAGCCTCGGCAACAGCCTCGGCCTCTGCCTTGACAGCCTTCTTGGCGCGGGACGTAGCCTGGACCTTCACGATCTTCAGCTTGGTGAGCTGCTGACGGTGACCCTTCAGACGACGATAGCGCTTGCGCTTGTGGAACTTGAAGACCAGCTGCTTCTCGCCCTTGAACTGCTCAACGATCTGAGCGGTAACCTTGGCCTTGGCCAGCTTGTCGGGATCGGTGACGATCTTCTTACCATCGTTGAGGAAGATGACCGGCAGGGTGACCTTGTCGCCCTCATTGCCCTCGATCTTCTCGACGGTGATGACATCGTCGGTGGCGACCTTGTACTGCTTGCCGCCCGTGTTAACGATTGCGTACATGTTTACTTGCCCTTCATGCATCAGTTAGTGCAACAGCCGAATATAGTAGCAGGCGAAAATACCCCCGTCAACGAGTATGTGGAGCAAATCCACAAGTTCGCACAGGTATGGGGCTGACGAGTCGGCCCTCGTCGTCCTCGCATGCTTGATTCTGACGCTCGACATCGTAGGAGCAGATGGTCACGAGGTCTTGCATACCGGTGGAAACAATAGGTGCATCGACGCCCGGGGTCAAGCCCTGCAACAAAACATCAGCAGCAGAAAGCAAAATTTCCGGACGCATGGAGCCCTCGTTGTCGGCATGGGTGTCGAGCATGAGTACCAGATGGTCCGGGCGCTCCCCCGCCGTGAGTTCATAGCCCACGAGCGTATGGTCCAGATCCAGGCGCTTGCTCTTTTTGCCGCGCGCATAGTCGATGCCATGGCCCGCGCGCAGCATATCGATTGCAGCGCGTACCTCATCGGCACTCACCGGGGACTCGGGGTCCAGGTGCAGGTCGATACGATACGACAGGCGCGTGAGCTGGGCCGTCAAAGCCGGCGTTCGCACGTCGATGTAGGCGGCTTCGATGGGCGCCAGATCGGCCGGAGACGCCGCGGCCAGACGCTCAAACGCCTCGTCGAGCGCGACGAACTCGGTCATGAACAGGTCATACCACTCGCAGGTCGACGACGTACCCACCGGCAGCGCCGATGAAAAGCCTACGCGCATGTGCGGGGAGAAACCCTGCGTGACGGCATAGGGCAGCCCCGCACGGCGCACGATGCGCTCAATGGTATGGATTACTTCGAGATGGCCCAGGTACTTAAGGCGGTCGCGCTTGCCGTAGCGAACGCGCAGCCTAAAGAGCGTGGGATTGTCGGTCAGGCGCTCACTCATGCGCGATCACCCATCAATACATTCTTGGCATGGAGCGTGGGACAGATACCGCAGCCGGTGCACGACGTGCGGGTGCAATCGGGGGTCGTGACGCCCTCGAGCGAGCGACGATACTCGCGCTCGAGGAAGCCGCGCGTGCAGCCGGGGCTCACGTGCTCCCAGGGCAGGCGCCAGTCCAGCTCGTAGGGCAGGTGCACGAGCTCGTTGAGGTCGATGCCGTTTTTGGCGGCGGCTGCCTTCCAGTTATCGAGCGAGAAATGCTCCACCCAGGCGTCAAAGCGCGAGCCCGCACGCCAGGCATCGATGATGACGGGCGTCATATCGCGACCGGCGCGAGATAGCGCAGCCTCGATAAGCGAGGTCTCGGCATCGTGGTAATGCACGCGGACGGCGCGGTTGCGAACGCTCGTGATAAGCAGCTTCTGGCGGCGCTTGACGTCGTCGTAGTCGAGCTGCGGGCACCATTGGAACGGCGTGGCAGCCTTGGGGATAAAGACAGAAACCGAGATGGACACCGAGATGGAGCCGCGGCGAGCCTTGGGCACCACGGAACGGCCAAGCTCAAGCACGTGATCGGCCAGGTTGGCAATAGCCACGATGTCCTCGTCGCACTCACCGGGAAGGCCCATCATAAAGTAGAGCTTCATGCGGTTCCAGCCGGCCTCGAAGGCCGCCTTGGCCGCACGGTCCAAGTCCTCCTCGGTCACGTTCTTATTGATGATGTCGCGCATGCGCTGGCTGCCGGCCTCGGGGGCAAACGTCAGGCCGCCCTTCTTTTCGCCGGCGACCGACTCGGCCATATCAACGCCAAATGAATCCAGGCGCTGCGAGGGAATGGACACACGAATGCCCGTATCCTCAAGGCGACGGTTAAGCCTGCCGAGCACATCGCGGATGCAGGAGTGGTCGGTGGTCGAAAGCGAGGTGAGCGACACCTCATCATAACCGGTCTTCTCCAGGCCCTGGATCACCGAGGACACGATCTGGTCGGCGGAGCGCTCGCGCACCGGACGATACGTCATGCCGGCCTGGCAAAAACGGCAGCCGCGGGCGCAACCGCGCAGGATCTCAATAGACAGGCGGTCGTGGACCAACTGTGCGTAGGGCACGCACGACTGCGACAACGGATTGGTGGCGCCGAAGTCCTCGACGACACGCTTGTAGACCACGGTCGGCGCATCCTTGCCCTCACGCGGCACGGTATAGCCGTGCGGCGAGCAGGGCTCGTCATGGCGAACCTCATAGAGCGCCGGCACATAGTTGCCGGCAACGGACGCAAGCTGCTCAACGATCTGCGCACGCGGGACCCCTTCGTCACGCAGGCGACGATGCAGCTGGCAGGTCTCGAGCAGCGATTCCTCTCCTTCGCCGATGAGGATGACATCGAAGAAGGCCGCATACGGCTCGGGGTTATAGACCGAGGGGCCGCCGGCGATGATGATGGGGTCGTCCTCGCCACGGTCGGCCGCCAGCAGCGGAATACCGGCGAGGTCGAGCGCCTCGAGGAAGTTCGTTACCGCCATCTCGTGCGGCACATGCAGACCGACGATGTCAAACGAAGCGACCGGAGCTGCACCTTCAAGCGACAGCAGCGGAATACCCGCCTCACGCATGGCGTCGCCCATATCGGGCCACGGCACATAACCGCGCTCGCAGGAAATACCCTCGGCCTGGTTGAGGATGTTGTAGAGGATGGCGATGCCCTGGTTGGGCAGACCAACCTCGTAAACATCCGGATAGATCAGGCAGCAACGGTAGTCGGCATCAGCCTTGGAAAGCGTGCCCCACTCGTGATCGATATAGCGACTCGGCTTCTCGACCTTGGCGAGCAGCGGCTCAATTAAGTGAAAACAGTCTTGGTACGGAACGCGCAACGAAAACCCCTAAGCAGCGAGATCAGATGCGTCCTGGTAGGACGCCATAGGACGGGTGGCGCCGGCGACCGTGGTTACCAGGTCGCGAACGCGAGAGAACGTGGCAGTGACAACCTCGTTGGCACGGCTGTAGTCGGCATCGCGCTCATAGAGCGAAACGAGCGCACGGCCCATGCCATAGGTGCCCGCGGCAGCGGTGAGCGCCTTGACAGCAAACCCGATATGCGGCGTCTGCTTTACGAGTGCACGGGTGACGGCGCGGATCACCAGGCCACCGGCAAGCACACCCGCGACCTCATAGCCGCGTTCGGGCTTAATGCCGCGACCAAAGACGGCGGCGAGCTCAAAGAGCATGCCGATCTGCGCCAGCGCCATAACGGGATAGTCGGCACCCGGCAAGAACACCAAAGCCCCGGTCGCCATGTTGGTGAGCGCACACGAGGTGATGATGCGGTTTGCAGCGGCGATACGCATAAAGGCAAAGTTCGCGGCAAACGCCGTTTCCTTGTCGGTGCGATCGAGAATCCAACGCGCGAGCGTCTCGAGCAGATACGTCTTATCGGTCGCTGCCACCACGCCGAGCATGGGCGTGGACTCCTCGATGAACGGCACCTCGACGGCAGACTCAGCGAGCACGCACACGGGCGCACCGGCGATCACGAGCTCCTGCACGGCGCTCTCCAGGCGGTCGGAGCCGCACGAGAGGACCAGCACCACATCGGTATCGGTCTTGGGAACGATACGCTCCTCGCCCAAGCGCTCAACGCGCACAATGCCCGAGGTCGTCTGCGGCACAAAGGCATCGCGGACCGTCTCGACCAAAAAGCGCGAGGCAGACGAATCCAAGTACACCGAGACGCGCACCGGCGTATCGGAGTCCTTCTTAACAGACGCGCCCATCTTAAAAGCGCGGGTAAGCTTGTCCACGGGAATCTTCATAGCAAACCCCTCCAGCGGTTACGCGGCGCCCGAACGATGCCGCCATATGGATTGTACGATACCCACCGTCACCAACTGAATCATCATCGACGACGAACCGAAGCTAATGAACGGTAGCGGAATACCGGTAATCGGCATCATGCCAATGCACATGCCAATATTCTCGAAGGTCTGGAATGCCCACATGCCCACAATGCCCACGCACGACAGGCGCAGGAACAACGACTCGCACTTAAAGGCGACGCGAATCGTCGAGAAAATAAGCAGCACATACAGGCACAGGAGCAAAAAGGACCCACAGAAGCCGAAGGTCTCGGACAGGAAGGCGAAGACAAAGTCGGTGTGGAACTCGGGCAGAAAGCCGCCGGCAGACTGCGTCGCATGGCCCAGACCCTTACCAAAAAAGCCGCCCGAGCCAACGGCGATAAGCGACTGCTGCAGGTTGTAGGCGTCGTCCGAATCGGCATTATCGGGGTCGATAAAGACCGTCAGACGGTTCATCTGGTACTGCTTGATGAGCACGTCGTGACCGAGCAGCGAATCGAAGACCGAGTCGAGCGCCAAGATAAGCGCCACCAAGCCCACCAGCAGGGCCAAGGTGGACAGCACCCATTCGCGGCGCGCACCGCTCATGCAGATGACGATGGCACCCGAGACCAGCACGACCAAGCCCGAGCCCAGGTCGCCCATGGCGACAACGGCCAAAAACGGGATGGACAACATGCCGCAGAGCTTAACGTAGTCGCGGACGGTATCGATGCGCCCGTTGTACTGCGAGCCAAGCGTGGCGATGAAGAAAATCGTGATGAGTTTGGCAAGCTCAACCGGCTGGAACGTCAAGCCGATACCGGGAATCTTAATCCAGCCCGTCATACCTAGGCCGCCCGTATAGGAAAGACCGGGAATCTTGGGCGAGAAAATCACGATAAGGTCGATGACGAGCAACGCCGTCGAGAAGTTGGAGATGCCACGCAGATCGGTACGCCAAACAAGCACCGCCAGGATTGCGCCAATAACGATTCCCAGCAGATGGCGTGAGAATGACGCATCGGCCTTAAACTGCGAGGCCGACCAGATGATGATGGCGCCGTAGGTAACGAGCGCCACGGTAGCCAGCAGAACACCGACATTGACCTTCTGACGAAACGTGCCGCGCGAGGCCGAAAGCTGCTTGTTGACGCGGTCCAGGCTGCTGCGGGAGCCGGTCTTGGTTGAGCGGAACAGATCCGCCGGCGAAAAATCCATCGCAACCTCCTATCGAACCGAAGAATCGCCCGAGGCCGAAGAGGTATCGGGCTCGTCATAAATCACGCCGAGCACGTCACGCACGACATGCATTGCGGTATCAGAGCCACCGCCGCCCTGCTCCAGGACAGTAGCGATGACATACTTGGGGTCATCGGCCGGTGCATAGGCGCAGAACCACGCGTATTCGTCCTCGCCGCTTTTCTCTCCCGTGCCCGACTTGCCGTATACCTGCGGCGTCAGGGTGCCAAAGTGAGCCGCCAGGGACGTCGATGCCGTGTAAATCACGTCGTGCATGCCGTTGCGAACAAGAGCCAAATCCGAATCGCTGTTGATCTTGGCCTCCAGGCGCTTCTTCTTGCCCTTGCCGTTGTACTTATAGGCATCGCCGTCGCCATCGCGCGACACGGCAGACAAAAACACGTGAGGCACGTACTGTTTGCCGCCGTTGGCAAGACCCATATAGGCGCACGCCATCTGCAGGGGCGTCACCAGGATGTCGCCCTGGCCGATGGCAATGTTGGTCATATCACCGGCGTTCCATTTGCGGTCCTCGGTCGAGGCGTCGGTAAAGTACGACTCTTTCCACTCGGCATCGGGAATACGGCCCGCGCCCTCACTCGGTAGGTCGATACCGCAGGTCTTACCCAGACCCCAGCGACGGAAGACCTCCTGCAGGCCCTCGGGATGCTGCTCGTCATAAAAGAAAGCCTTGCCCATGTCGTAGAACACGGGGTCACAAGAGTTGGCGATACCGGATTGCAGGGTCATGGTACCGTGGCCGGAATGCAGCCAGCAGTACTTGCCCCACGACTTGCCCAGGCCCGTCCAATAGCCCGTGCAGTTGGTCGTCTGGCCCGACGTATAGGTTCCAAACTCAAGACCGGCCAGAGCCGAGAGCGGTTTGATGGTCGAAGCCGACATATACTGGCCGCTAATGGCACGGTTGAGCAGCGGGTGCGAGCCCTCGTCGTCGTTGAGCTCGGTCCACACGTCGTTGGAGACGCCGCCGATAAAAACGGACGGATCAAACTTGGGCTCACTTGCCATGCCCAGAATTTCGCCGTTATTGGGATCGAGGCACACCACGGCACCGTTACCGGCATTGCTGTAACCCGTGGTCTTTGCAAGCTCGATAGCGCTTGCCAGCGCCGTCTCGCAAGCCTGCTGAATCTTAAGGTCAAGCGTGAGCTTAATATCGGAGCCTGCCTTGGCGGGCACGGCACCGGCCTGACCGGTCACGTTACCCGAGGCATCAACCTTGACGGTCTGCTCGCCGCGGATACCCTGCAGCAGGTTTTCGTAGTAGCTCTCAACGCCCGCCTGGCCCACGATATCGCCCGACTGGTACGTAATCTGGCCCGCAGAAGCATCATCGTCGTCAGAAGACTTTTTGTTCTGGGCCTCGAGCTGCTCGGAAGTAATGGTGCCGGTATAGCCCAAAATATGGCATGCCGTCTCGCCGTACGGATACTGGCGCTCGGTGCGCTCGGCAATCTTCACGCCAGGGAACTCGCCGGCGTGCTCCTGGATATAGGCGACCGTCGAGCGGCGCACGTCCGTCGCGATAGTATGCAGGCTCTGAGCACCCTCGGAATTGTCCTGAATGTTGCGCAGAACCGCCACGTAAGGCATTCCGAGCACGTTGGCAAGATGACGAACCAGAACCTCATCCTCGGCAAGGTCGCGATAGGCGACGACGGCAAGCGAGGGGCGATTTTGCACCAGCGCCACGCCGTTGCGATCGAGAATGCGCCCGCGAACGGCGGGCGTGGTGACGGTGCGGGTCTGATTGCTGTTGGCCTGTTTCTCGTAATAGTCCGACGAGACCATCTGCATGCCCCACAGCTTAACGCCAAGCGCCGCAAACATCGCGCCCACGCCTGCGGTGAGGATGGAGAAGCGGCCCTTAAAGGCGGTCGCTGCGGTATTGCCCTCGCCCTCGGTGGCGCGCGGGGCCGTTCCATGCTGCGTGTCGTAGGTAAAACGGGAATCGCCGCGACGCATAATGACCAGTGCGACCACAATGGCCACGAGCAGCACGATACCGGCGATAACAACCGTCATCTGGGAAGACATCTACGAGCCTCCCCTATTTGAGTTTGCGAGTCTTGGGCTTAAAGCGCATACCCGTCTGACGACCGCCACGTGCGGAGAATCCGTAACCGGACTGCGGCACGATACCGGACATCAAAAACGGAATGGCGACCAGGCCCGTCAGGATCGAAGACGGCAGGGCGTGGCCAAAAATCGCCACGACAAAGCTCGTCTCCAGACCCATGAACAGCAAGATGATGCTGTAGATCGCGTTAACAATGAGCGCGAAGACGCCTACGGTAATGCCGCGCGCGCTCGGGGTGCCGCTTGTCTGACCGGCAGCGCTATGCACCAGGGCAAAGCTGCCAACCGTCAGCAGCAAAGACATGACGCCCACCGGCACAGCCGCCGAAAGGTCGTAAAACAGGCCGCTGCAAAAACCGCAGACGACGGCACGCGCGGGGTCGCCCGAGAACGCGCTCAGGCACACCAGGATAATCATGAAGTTGACGCGACCGCCCGCAATGGAGATCTGCGGTGCCAGGCCTGCCTGCAGCAGCACGCACACGACGGCGGCGATTACAAACGTGCGGGAGCTCATCCCCTGCTCGTGTAGATCCATGGACATGCCCCCTATTCGCTCGAGCCGGAATCGGTCGTCTCGGACGTGTCGGAACTGTCATCCGAACTCTCGCCCTTCGTCTTGGCCGCAGCATCGCGCGACGTTCCCTGCGGCGTGCTGTTGGCCGTGTTCACGTCCTCATCCGAGGCCGACTGTTCGTCGGTCAGCGAGGTAATGACCAGCACTTCCTCGTTGTTCTCGGCCGTGGTCTGAGCGCGCACCACAATGGTGTAGTACACGTCGTTTGCCGATTTCTCAACCGACGAGACGGTGCCGAGCGGAAGACCCTTGGGGAACACACCGCCAATGCCAGAGGTCACGATGATGTCGCCAACCTTAACGTCGGAGTCGACGCTCACATACTCAAGACGCAGCGTGCCGTCAGCCTGACCTTGCAGCATGCCCTGGGCGCGCGTGTCCTGCACCATGGCGGACACGCCCGAGTTCTCGTCGCCAATCAGGCGCACGGTCGATGTCTTGGCCGAAACTTCGATGATCTGGCCGATAACACCGGCAGAACTCGTCACGGGCATGTTGATGGTAAGCCCGTCGGCAGAACCCTTATCGATGGTAACGGTCGAGGTCCAGGCATCGCCCGAAGCGCCGACGATACGAGCTGCAGTGGACTTGAGGTTGTAGGTCGACTGCAGACCGACCAGACCCTCCAGTCGCTCGGCGGTCTTTTGAGCCTCGGAGAGCTCGGCGACCTTAGAGGTCAGTTCCTCGTTTTGCTTCTTAAGCTCGTCAAGCGTGTCCTGTGACGCCGTAAGGTTAGAGAACACGTTACCGATCGCATTGAAGGGAGCCGCCACAGCCGAGCCCAGAAAACGCACCGGCGAGGTAATCGTCGTCACGCCCGAACGAACGGCATGAATCGGCCCCGTCTCGCCCTCACGAATATAAAACGTGAGCAGCAACACCGAAATCAGGCTGAAAACAATCAACGGGCGCATACCCGTTGATTGTCGCTTGGTATTCAGATTTGTGGAGAAACCCGAAGATCGTGCCAAATGGAATCCACCTTTTGGAAATTAAGCATTGGTCTGGACGAAGCCGCCATCAAACGCATTGGCCTCGAGCACGCGGGCACAGCCGTTAACGACGTTATCGAGCGCCGTGGGGCTGACGTTGACCGAAACGCCGGTCTCATCGCGCAGGCGCACGTCGAGACCGCGCAGCAGCGCGCCGCCACCGGTCAGCAAAATGCCGTAGTACATAAGGTCCGAGGCAAGATCGGGAGGCGTAGCGTCGAGTGCGTCCTTGACGGCCTTGGCCATCTCGTCGAGCGGCTTGTTGAGCGCGCGACGAATCTCCTCGCTCTCGATACGCACGGTCTTGGGCAGGCCCGTGATAACGTCGCGTCCGTTGACCTCGACGTCGAGCTCATCCTTAAGCGGCACGGCGGAACCGACCTTGATCTTGATATCCTCGGCCGTGCGCTCGCCGATAGCCAGGTTGTAGGCATCGCGAACATGGGTGAGGATAGCCTGGTCGAACTCGTCACCGGCAATGCGGATGGACTGCGACACGACAATACCGCCCATAGCGATAACGGCGACCTCGGTGGTGCCGCCGCCGATATCGATGACCATGGAGCCCGTGGGCTCCTCGACGGGCAGGTCGGCGCCGATGGCAGCCGCCATGGGCTCCTCGATCAGATAGGCCTGGCGAGCGCCGGCCTGGATCGTGGCCTCAAAGACGGCACGCTTCTCGACAGACGTGACGCCGGAGGGAACGCAGACGACGACGCGCGGACGCGGAGTCCACGGATAGCGCTTCTCGGAAGCCTTGTCGATAAAGTAGCGAAGCATGGCCTCGGTGACATCGAAGTCGGCGATGACGCCGTCCTTAAGGGGACGAACGGCAACGATGTTGCCGGGCGTACGACCGAGCATGCGCTTGGCCTCGATGCCGACAGCCAGGATGCGCTCGTCGTTCTTGTCGATAGCGACAACGGAGGGCTCGCGGATGACGATGCCCTTGCCGCGCACGGAGACAAGCGTATTGGCGGTGCCGAGGTCGATGGCAAGATCGCCCGCATAGCTACCGAAGAACATATCCATCAAAGAAAACAACGCAACTCCTGATGTGTTGGATGATTGCTGGAAAACTACTAGCCCATCATACTAACGCAAGCCCGGCACCTCACTTGCGGTGAAGCACCGGGCAGCGCCAAATCTCATAAGGTCACTACTGGTTGTCAGCGGCCGAGAAATCGATGTCGAGCGAGGAGACAGCCCAACCGATATGGTTGTCGGAGCGCACGAATTTAACGGTGTACTCCTGCTCGCCGCCCTTGGACAGCGAAGCCTTCACCTTGGCGGTGGCTTCGGTCATGGACTGATCCATGCCCTCGATAGAGACGGTGGCGCCCTGCGGGATCGAGGAGATGATCATCGCCTTGGCGTCCTCGGACAGGCTCGAGGCCAGGCAGGACTCGGCCTTGGCGGTATCGCCATCACCGGCAGCCTGGAACAGGTCGGTGATGACAGACTCCTGCGAGGGATAGCCCATGCCGTGCGTATAGGCATAGCCCAGGCCACCGGCAGCGATCACGATGAGCAGAAGCAGCACCAGGAATATCTTAAGACCCGTGTGGCGGTGGCGACGACGCACCTTGGCCTGTTTGCGGTCCTGCTGGACCATCTCGGACTCGGACAGCGTAAAGAAGCCGGTGTCAGAGGGATCGGGCATAAACTGACCGGTCGCGCCCGTGGGATCGAGCGGGTCGACAGCGGGAGCGTCCATCGCGGGAGCCGGAGCCGTAGACATGGCCGTCTGGGCCGAAAGCGCGGCGAGCGAGTCGTGCACGCGGGCAAGCTCGTCGGCCTGCTCGGGCGTGAGCTGGTAGATACCGTCGGCGGTGGCGGCGTTAAAGGCATCGAGCGCATCGGAGGGACGGCCGGCGGCGGAAAGCGCTTGGCCCATGCCGGCATTGAGTGCGCGCGTATCGTCGCGCGGGCCGGCAAAGTCGATAGCCGTGCGGTAGGTCTCAACGGCATCTGCGGGGCGGCCGAGCTTGATGAAGCAGCGGCCCAGATCGCCGAGGGCGGCGGCAGGAGCCGGGTTGGCGCCGTCGATGGCAGCCTGACGGAAGGCAGTACCGGCGTTGGCATAATCGCCCGACTGGAACAGCGCGTTGCCCAGACCCAGGTAGGCCTTAAAAGGCGTGGCGTAGGAAGCGTCCTGGGTAGCTGCAGAGAACGCCTGGGCAGCCGTGGTGTAGTCGCCCACCGCGGCGAGTGCCTTGCCGCGGTTGGTGAGCAGAGCGCCGCGCTTGCCATAGGCGCCGTCGTTGAGGGCGGCAGCGTAAGCCTCGGCGGCCTCGGCATACATGCCGAGGTGCATCAGGGCGTTACCGCGAAGATGGTCGGCCTCGCCCATAATCTCATCGGGGGTCTTTGCCGCCGAGAGCATCTGGGCGGCAGCGGAAAAATCACCCGCGCGATAAGCGGCGCGGCCCTGTTGGATCAGCTGGCTATTCAAGGAAGTCCCCTTTACTCGTGAACGATCTCGACATGAACGATCTCGTCGCCGGCGCGCAGCTGCGAGATGACGTCGAGGCCCTCGACCGTGGTGCCAAAGACGGTATAGCCGGAGTCGAGGTTGTGCTGGGCACCCAGGCAGAAGTAGAACTGCGAGCCCGCGGAATCGGGATCCATGGAGCGGGCCATGGCAAGCGCGCCGTCAACATGGCTGTTACGCGGATTGGTGGCAAACTCGCCCTTGATGCAGTAGCCGGGGCCGCCGGTACCGGGCATGCCGTCGGGACCCTCAAGGCCGGCAGCAACGTCGGCGCCGGACATATCGCGGGTATTGGGGTCGCCGCCCTGGATCACAAAGCCGGGCACATAGCGATGGAACTTAAGGCCGTCATAGAAGCCCATTGTGGAAAGCTCGCAGAAGTTCGCCACATGGATGGGGGCGCCCTCACCGTCAAACTTGACCTTGATGGTGCCCTTCGACGTCTCGATCACCGCGCACTCGTCACCGACGAGCTGGTACTCGGGCGTATAGAGCTCTTTCTTAAAACCAAACATGTGGTTCCTTCCTCGTGCGTTTAAAGCATATTTGTACGAATTGTAGCAATAAGCACGGGCTTCCATCAATTGCGCACGCAGGTTATGCCGCCGGAGGGCAACAAATTACGAACGCTGCTGCGGCCTCCACGCGCTCACGTTGGCGTCGTACTGGTTAAGCGCGCTGTTGCCGCCTTGTGCAATGGGCGCCAGGATCTCGCTTTGGTGCGAACTCATCGACTCGCCATCGGGAATGGCAAGCGAGATATCCCAGCTCTGGCAGATCACGTCGACGCGCTCGTACATCCACTCGGCAAGCTGCTTTAAGTGGGCGATGTCATCCGCATAGACCGTATCGTCCTGGTACTTAAGGTTGTTGAGCTCGTCTTGCGTCTTTTTAATCTGGTCGCGCAGGGCATAGGCACTCTGCGAGAGTTCCTGGCGCGTGGAGAGCGGAGAACGGAGATAGCCGTTGTTGAACGAATCGATGACCTCGCCGATCTGATCCTCGTTGCCGTACGACACGATGGTCTGATACAGACCGTCGAGCCTGGTATAGAGCTGATCATCGGTGAGAACGGTTTCTTCCTGAACCACTTCGGCAGGATCGTCCTGCTTGGTGTCGTCCTCGGTCGCCTCGCCCTTTTGACGCGTGGGGAAGGTGGTCTGCGCAGCCTGGCCAAACTGATCATAGAAGCCGGGCATGACACCCATGGGATCGGCCGTCACAAACCAATAGGCGCCACCGCACACGACAGCAAGCACCGCAATAACGATAAGCGGCTTGGGGATATGACGCTTGTGTTTATGGTAGGCGTCCTCGTCGGGATGCACCTTGCGCTTGGATTTTTGAGTGTCTTCATGCAGGGAAACCGGCATCGGGATATCGACCTTGGGGATACCGAAATCCTTATCGAAAGCCGGCAGCACGCAGGTCTCATTGGGGTCGGCGGCATCCGAAAGCACGGCGGCAGCCGAAGCGGGCGCATGGGGCACCTCGGTATCGATCTGCTCCTGCGTCAAGCGCGGAAAACCGGCGGTACGGCCCGCCGCCAGGTCGGATGCGGCAGCGTCCTCGGAAAGGATGCCCGGAGCAGGGCGTCCACATTTGGGACACGTGCGATCATGCGGGGAAAGACGCGCGCCACAGCCCTCGCAGAACACAAATTCGGTGTGCTCGGGACCGTCGCCCGGGCCGACGTAGGCGTTGCAGTAGGGGCAGAACGAGGCGCCGTCCTCGATGGTCTTAAGGCAATGCGGGCAGATCACGGCATCCTCTTTTCGAACCAATTCAAACAATCGAGGTTAGAGCATAACATCGCCACGGCCCCACAGGAGCAAGGCACCAATTCAACATCGCTAAGGCAGCTAATTTGGGACGGGGCTTTTTTAGCTGCCCTAGCCGCCAATTGGCCAAATCGATCGCGTCATCAGCCGGGGTAGCTAAAAAAGCCCCGTCCCAAATTAGCCACCCTGTGAGGTGTGGTTACTTTTTCTTCTTGCTTGGCATCGAGACCTTAATGCCCTGGGCCGATTTGGTCACGCGGGAACGCTTGGCTCCCGTGCTCTTCTTTTTCTTGGGCTGCGGTTGGCCCTGGGCCACGCCCTCAAGCGCGCGGGCCTCGGCCTCGCGAGCGGTGCGCTCCTCACGGCGCTGCGCCATATCGGCGGCGACGCGCTTGGCAAAGCGCTCGGCGGTCGACCCCGTCGAGCTTACCTTGCCGCCACCGCGACCCAGACGCACGCGTACACCGCGGCCAAAGCCGGTAGCCGCATGACGGCGGCGCGGCTTAAGCGAATCCATCATCGTGGCGAGCTTAAAGAACACCGAGCAGGTAAAGACAACGATAACCGCCAAGATAACCATCTGGCTGATGGACAGGTTGGCAATGGACAGCAGCTCAGGGAAGCCGATAACACCCGTCAAAATGCCGGCAACAACGAACACGAAGAGTACCACACGCAAGGGCGTGAGCGGCTGCGAGATGCGCCAGATCAGGCTGACGCTCGCCGCACACGATGTGAGCAGGCACATCGTGGACAGCGTGAGTTGGCTAAACCCAAACACGCGCGCCACGAAGATATCGAGCGCCGCGGCCAGAATAACCGCAATCGACGCCGGCAGGGCCCGCTTAAGCACGTTCGTCAGGAACGACCCCTTCACGCGGGCGTTGTTGGGCTCCAAACCCAGCACAAAGCCCGGCGCACCGATGCAGAAAAAGTTGATGAGCGTCATCTGGATGGGCTCAAAGGGATACGGCGGCAGCGCGATGCAGAGCGCCGCCAGACCCATCGAGAACAGCGTCTTGGTCAGGAACAGTGAAGCCGAGCGTTGCAGGTTGTTGATGGAGCGACGGCCCTCGGCCACCACGGCGGGCATCGAGGCAAAGTCGTTATCGACAAGCACAATCTCGGCCACGTTGCGCGCAGCGTCGGAACCGGCAGCCATAGCCACGGAGCAGTCGGCCTCCTTAAGCGCCAGCACGTCGTTGACGCCGTCGCCCGTCATGGCCACGGTGTGCTCGCGGCGCTTGAGTGCCTGCACGAGCTCGCGCTTCTGCTGCGGGGTCACACGACCAAACACGTGATAGCGGTCCACCGCCGCATCGAGCTTGGCCGGCGTATCGAGCGTCGTGGCATCGACGTAGGCATCGGCTCCCGGCACGCCCACCACGCGTGCGATCGACGACACCGTACGCGGGTCGTCGCCACTAATCACGTTGAGAGTCACGCCCTGCTCGTTAAAGTAGCCGATGGTCTCGGCCGCCGAGGTACGAATCTCGTCGCGGATGGTCACAAAGCCCACGGGCTCGGCCTCGCCCACCATATCGCCATCGGGCGTAAAGCCGTCCACGCGCGCCACCACGAGCACGCGGCAGGTATCGGCAAGCTCGGCCACACGGTTCTCGACCTGCGCAAATACGCGGTCCGAAAGCACAAACTGCGCCGCACCCATCAAATAGGAGCCCTGTGCAAACGAAGCACCGCTCCACTTTTTGGACGATGAGAATGGGATGACCGACAGCGGCTCGGACACCTCGACCGGACGGTCAGCATAGTAGTTGAGCAGCGCCTGGCAGGTCTCGTTGGCATCCGCCGAAGTCGCGCGCGCCACGTTAGCGAGCGCAAAGTCGAGCACCGTGGTATCGACGGGAACAGCTGCCTCGTCCGAGTCCGCGCCAAAGCCCACACCCTCAACAGGCAGCGGGTAGGTGCCCTCGACCTCCATGCGGCCCGACGTGATGGTACCGGTCTTGTCAAGGCACAGCACGTCGACGCGAGCGAGCGTCTCGATGCAGTAGAGCTGCTGCGCCAGCACCTTGCGGCGCGCCAGGCGCACCGTAGCGATGGCGAGCACCGACGACGTCAACAGCACCAAACCCTGAGGAATCATGCCCAGCAGAGCACCCACCGTGGACAGCAGCGCCGACGAAGGCACGCGGCCGGCCAGCAGCTCGGAAAAACACCACGAAAGCGCGCTATCGCCCGGGGTACCGGCGGCGTCCCATAGGTCGCTCACGCTTGAGGCAAACAACGCCAGGCCGAGCGGAATCATGATGATGCTCGCGAACCGCACGATGGCGTTGAGTGCGTTCATGATCTCGGAATTGACCTTTTTGACGTACTTGGCCTCGTTGTTGATCTTGGCCACGTAGTTGTCGGCGCCGACGTGGATCACGCGGGCGCGCAGCAGGCCCGAATCGATAAAGCTGCCGCTCATGAGCTCGGAGCCGGGCTGCTTCTTAATGAGGTCGCTCTCGCCCGTCAGCAGGCTCTCGTTAACGAGCGCCTCGCCCGACACCACCACGGCGTCGGCGGGAATCTGGTCGCCGCGTCCCAGACGAATAATGTCGTCGAGCACGATCTGGTCCAGGTCGAGCTCCACCTCGACGCCATCGCGCACCGCAATGGCCTTCTTGGAGGTCAGCAACGTAAGCTTGTCGACCATCCGCTTGGAACGCATGGACTGGATGACGCCGATGGCGGTGTTGAGGAACACCACGAACAAGAACGTCAGGTTCTTGAACGACCCGGTCAGCAAAACCAGAATCGCCAAGACCACATTGATCAAGTTGAACAGCGTGCAGAGGTTCTCGATGATGAGCTCTTTGACCGACTTGGTCTTGAGCTCCATGTTGCGGTTGATCTTACCGGCGGCGATGCGCTCCTCGACCTCGGCGGTCGAGAGTCCGCGCTCGATATCCGTTGCTGCCATACCACGTCCCATCACGTCGTATCGGTATAAGAAAACCGCCCGGACCATACGAGGTTCGGACGGTCTTACGTTCGATGGTGCCCCATGTTGGATTCGAACCAACGGCCTTCTGCTCCGGAGGCAGACGCTCTAATCCCCTGAGCTAATAGGGCGAACGGAATGCATTATACCCAAGTGCACCACGGGCTATCAAAATAAAAGAAAAAGCTTTGCAATTCCGAGGAAGACGCGCCGCATCGGCACACTTTAGAAGGCAAAAGTGAGTCAGATAGTATAAACTCTCATGCACCATATATACACGGCTCGCGATGCGGGCCGTTTTTGCAAAGGATATCCATCGAGGTGAGAGGCACACCATGATTGCAATTTTAAAGCAGAGCGCCAGCGACGAGGCCGTCAGCCACATCGTCAGCTGGATTGAGAAGAAGGGTCTCAAGACCGACGTCTCGCGCGGCGAGAACGAGACCATCATCGGCCTCGTGGGCGACACAACCAAGATCGACCCGTTCCTGCTCGAGTCCATGGACGTCGTCGAGCGCGTGCAGCGCGTCTCCGAGCCGTTCAAGCGCGCCAACCGCAAGTTCCACCCCGAGGACTCCATCATCGACTGCGGCCACGGCGTCAAGATCGGCGGCGACCAGTTCCAGGTCATCGCCGGCCCCTGCTCCGTCGAGGGCGAGAACCTCATCCGCATCGCCCGCCGCGTGAAGGCCGCCGGCGCCACGATGCTGCGCGGCGGCGCCTACAAGCCGCGCACCTCCCCGTACGCCTACCAGGGCATGGGCCCCGCCGGCCTTGACCTGCTGTGCGAGGCATCGGCCGAGCTCGACATGCCGATCGTCACCGAGATCATGGACCCGCGCGACGTGCAGATCTTCCTGGACAAGAAGATCGACGTCATGCAGATCGGCGCCCGCAACGCCCAGAACTTCCCCCTGCTCAAAGAGGTCGGTAAGACCAAGACCCCGATCCTGCTCAAGCGCGGCATGTCCGGCACGATCGACGAGCTGCTCATGGCCGCCGAGTACATCATGAGCGAGGGCAACGACAACGTCATCCTGTGCGAGCGCGGCATCCGCACCTTCGAGACCCGCACCCGCAACACCTTCGACCTCAACGCCGTGCCGGTGCTGCACCACCTGTCGCACCTGCCCGTCGTCGCCGATCCCAGCCACGCCACCGGCTACACGCGCTACGTTGAGCCCATGGCGCTCGCCGCGACCGCCTGCGGTGCCAACGGCCTGGAGATCGAGGTCCACGACGAGCCGAGCCGCGCTTGGTCCGACGGCGCCCAGGCCCTCACCCCCGACCAGTTCGACGACACCATGCGCCGCATCCGCGCCATCCGCGAGGTCGTCTGCCAAGAGACCATGGAGTAGTCCATGGGAACGGTGAGAAACGCACGCGTTAACCAGGGCGGCCCCAAGTGCGCCGGCATTGTAGGCATGGGACTGATCGGCGGCAGCTTCGCCCGCGGCTATGCGCAGGCGGGCGTCCGCGTGCTGGCCTGGGATCCCGATGACGATGTCATGACGGCAGCCAGCATGGGCACCGTCGCCGGCGAGCTCAACGACGAGACGCTCGGCGAGTGCGACATTATCGTGCTGGCCTGCTACCCCGAGGCGTGCATCGAGTGGCTCGAGGCGCACGCCCAGGCGCTCGCCGACGCCACCGACACCGAGGCCATCATGGGCCCCGTGGTCATCGACACCGTGGGCGTCAAGGGCATCGTGTGCGAGCGTGCCTTTGAGCTCGCCCGCGAGCACGGCTTCTACTTTGTGGGCGCGCACCCCATGGCGGGCACGCAGTTCTCGGGCTATGCGCACTCCCGCGCCGACCTGTTCCAGGGCGCACCGCTGGTGCTCGTGCCGCCCGCGGTGGACGATGCACTTAAGCTGGAGCTTTTGGGCCAGGTGCGCGAGATGGTGCGCCCCCTGGGCTTTGGCAAGTTCAGCGTGACCAGCGCTGCCGAGCACGACCGCGTCATCGCCTTTACGAGCCAGCTCGCGCACGTCGTCTCAAACGCCTACGTTAAGAGCCCGACCGCCCAGGTCCACCACGGCTTTTCGGCCGGCAGCTACCGCGACCTCACCCGCGTGGCACACCTCAACCCGCAGATGTGGTCCGAGCTCATGATCGACGATGCCGACGCACTCGCCTTCGAGATCGACCATCTGATCGAGTCGCTCGGCGCCTACAGCCGTGCGCTCAAGGACCGCGACCAGCGCTATCTGGAGAACCTCCTTGCCGAGGGCGACCGCATCAAGCGCGCGCTCGACGACGAGGCCTCCCACTAGACCACCTATCACGCCAGGTCGAAAGGACCGAAGCTTATGGCGATTACCATCGATATCGACACCGCACGCCCCTACCAGGTGCACGTGGGCACGTTTTTGCTGGAGCAGGCGGGCCCGCTCGTACGCGCCACCGCCGGCGGCTCTCGCGCCGTCATCGTGACGGACACCAACGTAGGTCCCCTCTACCAGATGCCCGTTAAGCAGAGCCTGGAGGCCGCGGGGTATACGGTGAGCATCTGCACCTTCGAGGCCGGCGAGGCCCATAAGCGCGCCGAGACCTACGTTGCCATTTTGGAGTTTGTGGCCGAGTATGAGCTTTCGCGCTCCGACGTGATCGTGGCACTCGGCGGCGGCGTCGTGGGCGACGTGGCCGGCTTTGTGGCCGCCACGTACATGCGCGGCTGCAAGTTTGTGCAGATCCCCACGAGCCTACTCGCCATGGTAGATTCGTCGGTCGGCGGCAAGACGGCCATCGACCTGGCTGCCGGCAAGAACCTCGCCGGCGCGTTTTGGCAGCCGAGCGTGGTTATCGCCGACGTGGGGTGTCTGGCGACCCTCACGCCCGAGCAGTTCGCCGACGGCTGCGGCGAGGTCGTCAAGCACGCCGTGATCGCCGATCCCGAGCTTTTCGACGAGCTGGAGAAGACCCCGCTCACGCTGGAACTCCTCAATAAGGACGTGGCTCGCGTGGCGCTCATTATCGCCCGCAATATCGACATCAAGCGCGCCGTGGTCGTTGCCGATGAGCGCGAGACCAACCAGCGCAAGCTGCTCAACTTTGGACACAGCGCCGGACACGCCGTCGAGGCCTGCGAGCACTTTGAGCTCGGCCACGGCAACTGCGTGTCGATCGGCATGGGCATCATCACGCGTGCCGCTGCCTTGCATGGCGTTTGCGATGCCGAGCTGCCCGGTCGTATTGAGGAGCTCTGCGCCCGTCACGGCCTCAAGACTCGCTGCAACTTGGATGCCGATGCCGTCTTTGCCGAGGCGCTCCACGACAAGAAGCGTGCGGGCGACACCATCGATCTGGTGATTCCGCACGACATCGGCCGCTGCAGCATCGACCGCACGCCGCTTTCCGCCTTCCACGATTTAATTGCCGAGGGCCTCGGCCAGAAGGGAGACGCATCCGCATGCTAGCCCGCATCACCCCGTCCCCGCTCAAGGGCACGGTTCCCGCCATCGCGTCCAAGTCGATGGCGCATCGCCTCATCATCTGCGCCGCGCTTGCCAACGGCGAGACGCACGTCGCCTGCAACACCACCTGTGCCGATATCGAGGCCACGGTGCGCTGCCTCACGGCGCTCGGCGCCCGCATCGAGACCGTCGAGGACGGCTTCCAGGTCCATCCCACCATGAAGAGCGTTGAATTTGGCCTGCTCAAAGCCCTCGCCGGCGGCACACTCGACTGCGGCGAAAGCGGCTCCACGCTGCGCTTTATGCTGCCCGTCGCCTGCGCGCTGGGTGCGGAGGCCACTTTTGTAGGCCAGGGTCGCCTGGGCGCCCGCCCGCTCTCCCCGCTTTCGGACGAGATCATCGCCGCCGGCTGCGACCTGCAGGGTCTGGGCGGTTTTCCGCTCAAGACGAGCGGCCGCATGCGCCCGGGCACCTTTGTGCTGCCGGGCAACGTGAGCTCGCAGTATATCTCCGGCCTGCTGCTGGCAGCCCCGCTGCTGGCCCAGCCCTCCTGCGTGCAGGTGACCGGCCTCATCGAGAGCCGCCCCTACATCAACCTGACGATTCAGGCCATGAAAGCCTTCGGCGTCGAAGTCAACGTTGAGCGTATCCCCGCCAAGGACGGCCAGCCCGAGGTCACGAACTTCCGCGTGAGCAGCGGCTCGTACCGCACGCCCGGCAGCGTGGCCGTCGAGGGCGACTGGTCCAACGCCGCCTTCTGGCTGTGCGCCGGCGCCATCGGCACCGACCCGATCACCGTAGAGGGCGTGTCGCTGAGCTCGGCGCAGGGCGACCGCAACGTGCTCGCCGCGCTCTCGCGCTTTGGCGCCCGCATCGTGCGCTCCACCAACGCCGCCACCGTTCAGTCCGACAAGCTCGCTGGCTTTGAAATGAGTGCCCACGACATTCCCGACCTGGTGCCGGTTATCTCGGCCGTGGCGTCGTTGGCGCAGGGTCGCACGTTCATTCGCGATTGCGCCCGTCTGCGCATCAAGGAATCCGACCGCTTGGTCACCACCACCCGCGAGCTCACCGCGCTGGGCGCGCAGGTGCGCATTGCCGGCGAGGACCTCATCATCAAGGGCGTCGATGCCTTTACCGGCGGCGAGGTCGATTCGCACAACGACCACCGCATCGCCATGATGGCCGCCATCGCCGCGAGCCGCGCCACCGGCGAGGTCGTGATCCACGGCGCCGAGGCAGTCAACAAGTCCTATCCCGATTTCTTCGACCACTACCGCCTGCTGGGCGGTAAGGTCACACTCGAGGAGGAATAGCATGTCCTCGACCTTTGGCAACGTCTTGCATCTGAGCATTTTCGGCCAGTCGCACTCCCCCGCTATCGGCTGCTCGCTCGATGGCATTCCGGCAGGTATTGCCGTCGACCAGGAGCAGCTGCAGGCATTTTTGGACCGTCGTGCCCCCGGCCGCGATGAGACCGCGACCAAGCGCCGCGAGGCCGACGCCGCGCACATTATCGCCGGCGTGGTCGATGGACACGCCACTGGTGCGCCCATCGCCGCGATTATCGAGAACACCAACACGCGCTCCAAGGACTACTCCGAGCTGCGCCGCAAGCCCCGCCCAGGCCATGCGGATTTCCCGGCACGAGTGAAGTACCACAACATGCACGATGTCGCCGGCGGTGGGCACTTCTCCGGCCGCCTGACGGCGCCCCTGTGCATTGCCGGCGGCATCGCGCTGCAGGCGCTCGAGGCCCGCGGCATTAAAGTGATGGCACACGTGGCGCAGATCGGCGGCATCTCCGACCTGCCCATGGACGACATGGTCTACCGCGAGGCCGACCGCAAGGCGATCCTGGAGAACGACCTGCCTTGCATTGATGCCGCTGCCGCCGGCCGCATGCGCGAGGAGATTCTGGCCGCACGCGATGAGCTCGACAGCATCGGCGGCATCGTTGAGTGCGGCATCTACGGCCTGCCCGCGGGCATCGGCGACCCGATGTTCGACGGCATCGAGAACCGCATCGCGCAAATTGCATTTGGCATTCCCGCTGTGAAGGGCGTGGAGTTTGGCATGGGCTTTGCCGTCGCCGCCATGCGCGGCAGCGAGAACAACGATCCGTATCGCATCGACGCCGAGACCGGCAAGATCGAGGTCGAGTCCAACAACGCCGGCGGCATCCTCGGCGGCATCTCGACTGGCGCACCCGTCATGTGGCGCATGGCCGTAAAGCCGACGCCCTCCATTGGCCGCGAGCAGCAGACGGTGGATATGGACGCTATGGAAAATGTCGAGCTCTCGGTCCACGGCCGCCACGACCCCTGCATCGTCCCGCGCGCTGTCCCCGTAGCCGAAGCAGCCGCAGCACTGGCCATCTGGGACGCCCTCCTGGAGGACGCCGCCCAGCGCTAAGACCCACCAACCCAGGGGTAGTCTTTTTGGGACGGGGCTATTTTAGCTGCCCCGGCAGTTAACGCGACGGTTTGGTCGATTTGTGGTCGGGGTAGCTAAAATAGCCCCGTCCCAAAAAGACTACCCCTCAGCATCACCATCCGACACGTGAAAGGGGCCCCTATGGACCTTGCCGATATTCGCCAGGCCATCGATGGCATCGATACCACGCTCCTCAACAGCTTTGTCGAGCGTATGGACATTGCCACCGAGGTCGCCAAGTCAAAAATCGAGATGGGCAAGGCCGTCTTCGACCCCGCCCGCGAGCGCTCCAAGCTCAACAACCTCGCCAGCCGCGCACCCGAGCGGTATGAGGCGCAGACTATCACCCTGTTCCGCCTCCTCATGAGCATGAGTAAGACCGAGCAGCAGCGCTACATCAACGAGCTCAAGGGCATCACGGTGTCGCAAAAGGCCCACGCCACGGCAGCGCCCCTCGATACGCCCTTCCCCCAGACGGCCAGCGTCGCCTGCCAGGGCGTCGAAGGCGCCTACAGCCAAATCGCCGCATGCAAACTCTTCGACGTGCCCGATATCGCGTTCTTCGAGACCTTCGAGGGCGTCATGCGCGCCGTGCGCGACGGCTTCTGCGAGTTTGGCGTGCTGCCCATCGAAAACTCCACCGCAGGTTCGGTCAACGCCGTCTACGACCTGCTCGCGCAGTTCGACTTCCACATCGTGCGCTCGCTGCGCCTCAAGATCGACCACAACCTGCTCGTCAAACCCGGCACCAAGCTGCAGGACGTGAGCGAGGTCTACAGCCACGGCCAGGCCATCGCGCAGTGCGCCGGCTTTATCGAGGCGTACGACCTGCACGCCACCAAGTACCCCAACACGGCCATGTCGGCCGAGATGGTCGCCAGCTCCGAGCGCACCGATGTCGCCGCCATCGCCTCGCGCAGCTGCGCGGCGCTCTACGGCTTGGAGGTGCTGGAACCCAACATCCAGGACTCAGACAACAACTACACGCGCTTCGTCGTCATCAGCCGCGAGCCGCGCGTCTACCCCGGCGCCAACCGCACCTCGCTCATGATCACCACGACCAACGAGCCGGGCGCCCTCTACCGCGTGCTCGAGCGCTTCTACGCGCTCAATATCAACCTCATCAAGCTCGAGAGCCGCCCCATCCCCGGGCACGACTTTGAGTTTATGTTCTACTTTGACCTGGACTGCCCCTTTGGCAGCAAGGCCCTCGACGACCTGCTCGATTCCATCGACGACGTGTGCGAGAGCTTCACCTACTTTGGCAGCTACACGGAGGTGCTCTAGATGACCGATACCGCCGCAACCCGCCCCTACGGCGTGCTGGGCCGCGTGCTGGGCCACAGCTACACCCCGACCATCTACAAGGAGCTCGCGGGGCTGGAGTACGTGCGCTTTGAACGCGAGCCCGAGGACCTTGCGGCCTTTATGACGGGCGAGGAGTGGGAAGGCACCAACGTGACCATCCCTTACAAGCGCGCCGTCATGGAGTACCTGGACGAGCTGAGCCCGCTCGCCGAGCGCATGGGCAACGTCAACACCATCACGCGTCTGCCCGATGGCCGTCTGCGCGGCGACAACACCGACTACTTCGGTTTTCAGTGCCTAGTCGAGGAGCTAGGCGTCAAGGTCGCTGGCAAGAAGGCCCTCGTGCTCGGCGCCACCGGCGGTGCCGGCACCACGGCAAGCATGGTGCTAGGCGATCTGGGCGCCATCGTCGTGCCCGTAGGCCGCACGAGCGAGGTCAACTACGACAACATCGCCCAGCAGTCCGACGCCGCGCTGCTCGTCAACTGCACGCCCGCCGGCATGTTCCCCCACTGCCCCGACGCACCCTGCACGCTCGAGGGCCTCGATGCGCTCGAGGGAGTCATTGACATCGTATACAACCCCGCCCGCACGGGCCTGATGCTCGAGGCAGAGCGCCGCGGTATACCCTGCATCGGGGGCCTTCTGATGCTCGTTGCCCAGGCCGCACAAGCCGTCGAGCGATACACCGGCCAGGTCACCCCGCGCGAGCGCATTCTGGATGTGACGGAGCGCCTGTCCCGCCATGAGCAGAACATCGCGCTGATTGGCATGCCCGGCTCGGGCAAAACCCGCGTGGGCGAGCAGGTGGCACAGCTCACGGGCCGTGAGCACATCGACCTGGATCGCGCCCTCGAGGAACGACTGGGCATGCCTTGCGCCGACTTTATCGTCGAGCGCGGCGAGCCCGCCTTCCGCGAGCAGGAAACGGCAGCCCTGGCAGACATTTCCAAACGCAGCGGCCTGGTGCTGTCCACGGGAGGCGGCGTGGTCACACGCGACGAGAACTACCCGCTGCTGCACCAGAACAGCCAGATCGTAATGCTCAACCGCAAGCTCGACGAGCTCGCCCACAAGGGCCGCCCCATCACCGCCCGCGACGGCATCGATAAGCTGGCCGAGCAGCGCATGCCGCGTTACCGCGCCTGGGCCGATTACATCATCGACTCCCGCGACAGCGCCGCCAACACCGCCCAAGCCCTCCTCGACACCCTCTAACCAAAAACCACCACAAAGGGGACAGGCACCTTTGTGGTGGTTTTCCATTCAACTCCGCCCAACCGCAAAGGAAGCAACCATGAAAGCACTCGTCATCAACGGCCCCAACCTCAACATGCTCGGCATTCGCGAGCCGGGCATCTACGGCAGCGATAACTACGACCGCCTGGTCCAGATCTGCAAGGAAGCAGGCGCCGCGCAGGGGTTTGACGAGGTCGAGGTCTTCCAGTCCAACCACGAGGGCAGCATCGTCGATAAGATCCAGGAGGCCTACGGCAAGATCGACGGCATCGTCATCAACCCGGCAGCCTACACGCACACGAGCGTGGCCATCCTCGATGCGCTCAAGGCCGTCGCCATCCCCGCCGTCGAGGTCCACATCAGTGCCGTCGAGACCCGCGAGGACTTCCGCCAGGTGAGCTACGCACGCCTAGCCTGCTTCGCCACCATCACCGGCGAAGGCCTCCAAGGCTACGCCCACGCGCTGGAGCTGCTGAAAGAGCATCTCGAAAAGTAGCTGGGCGGTGCCAATTCACGAGCACTGACTCGTGTGACTACAACACCAGCGCCGGCAGCAGCGACCTCGCTGCTGCCGGCATTTTATTACTGGCATATAATCGTTGCATTCCCACAACGTCTGGAGATCCGCATGCTGAGCATTCACCTGGGAGATTACCCCGGTTCCATTTACGACACCGAGACCTATTTTAGGAACTCGTACCTGGATTCCTGGTTCGAGGATCCCCTGGCTGCACAGATGATTAAAGGCGTTGACGGGTCAGAGCTCATCGGGCCTCACAACATCATAAGCAAGCAGCTGGGCTCGATCAGTCCACTAGAGCTGTCTGGCGGTGTTAAGACGCTGCTCTTGGTACGCAATCTCCCCGACATGGTGTTCAACGCTTCAACCTGCGGCGACAATTGCGCTCGCTGGTTACTCAAGATTGGCAAAGAACAGGACGTGCTGGTAACGCTGTATCATATCATGAAATTCCCTTGGAAGCGTTTTGAGATTCGAATCGATAACGACGGCCGCATCGTTAAGAACATGCAGGAGTTCGTCGGCGCCACCAACGACTTTTTGGATATGTAATCAATGACGCAAATTATCCCCAGCGATCGTACGCGCACTCAAATCCGGAAGTATGCGGCAAAATCCAAAGAGGCCGGCCATACCAGATAGCGACAACGCCTCTACCTGCGGTTTCTACACTTGAAAAGGGCGGCGTGCTCGGGGGTTCCCGAATTTGCCGCATACTTCCGGAAAAGGCTGTAAAACCGGAGAGCGCTAAAGCGAAAATGCGTCAAATGCCCCTCGGAAAACAGCCCTTTAAACACAGGAACGCCTTTTGGCGGTTCCAGCGAACCAAGGCGGAAGTACCGTTCAGCCTCAGCAGGAGAAAGCCCGGCACACTTCATCGCGCACCGGCCTATCTGGTCAGACAGATCGCTAATCAATCTGTTCCGTTCGCCTAAGATAACGGTCAAACTGAGGCACGGTAAAATCAACCTCTCCCCTTGCGGCGGAATAAATCAAACCCCTGCTGATTAATTGAGCACGCAAGGGCCCAATAGACGAGACATCTCTCCTCATGTAATGGGCCACGTTCGCGAGCGTGCACGGAAGCTCGCCGCAGCGCACCATGGCAATCAAAAACTCCTTTTGCCTCGGGGTGCACCGATCGTAACGAACGCTAAAGAACCCCTCGTCAAGGCGGATATCAGTTAAAGAGGTGCACTCGAGCACGGTCTCCAACGAAACACACCTGCTATCAGACGATATCCAAATGGTTGAACAAAGCTCTTGAATGAAATACGGATACCCTTCTGTATAGTCGATGATGGCATCGACTGCCTCATCGGAATAGTGCACGTCAAGCTTTTGAGCGGGCCTGACAATAGCCTCAACCGCCTTGTCACGAGGAAGCGAATCGACCTTCACGAAGTTGAACTGCCTCTCGGAGTAGGTCTTAGCTTCACCCAGCATCTTTAAGAGTTTGGGCAGCCCGGCGCAGCAAAACATAACGGGAAGACCAAGCTGAGTGACACGATGCAGCGCGCATGCCAAGGCTTCGAGTTCTTCTTTCTCGGCATATTGCAGCTCATCGATTCCAATTAGAATCGAGACTCCGGCTGCCTGAGCATATTTTCCGAGCACAACAAGGATATCGGTAAAATCTCCGGACAGATTACGAGACGAGGCCAGAGATGACCCGAGAGCATCTTCATTAAACCCGAAAGACAAGGAGCCATCCCCCGCATCGACTGACAGCGTAAGGGAGGTGAACAAGTTCCTTATTTGATCCAATTTGCTCTTAACGAGCTCGATCTTATTAAGAGAAGAAGACAGCGAGCAACATGCCGAAGCCAAAGGAGCAATCAGCCCCTTCTTCTCCTCGACCTCGATATGGCGAACGAGAACGCCTTCGCCCTCGGCGATTGATTCAATTGAATTGAGCAAGACGGTTTTGCCAACGCCCCTCAAGCCATATAAAACAATCGAGCGATTTTGATAATTTGCGGCAAGGGCTTTGATCTGAAGAGAAGCTGCTTCAAGAATATCATCGCGCCCAGCGAGGTATTTGGGCATTGCGCCCGCGCCGGGGGTATATGGATTGCGATAGTCAATCATAGTCAGCTCCTAGAGAAGAACGAGCGCCCGCCTAACACCAAATGGTGCCAATAGATTTGCAAAACGCCCGACAGCATGCCACACATCATACCAAGATACCGATAAGGCAATATAGACAACAATGGGCCACGGTGGACCGTATTCAAATTACTTTACAGTCAGAACAAATTAAGCCCTTATTCACGACTGACAGCAGCGGCTGAATATAACTGCTGCAGGCGCAGCGCGCACCCACAGCAGTTATGAGTCAGGACCCCCATAACCGGTTAGTTGGCACGGATGAAGCGTAAGGCTTTCAGCAACCCCTTCGTGCGAGAACCAAAGTCCTACTTAATTAAGCCAGCCCCCCATCTGCTACACTGCCAATAGGAACAATTCACCAGCACAACTCAACCAGCTGCACTAGTTCCGTAACCCCACCCAACACCAAATCAAAGGAGCACAACCATGTCCCAGTACGATTACCTCGTCGTCGGCGCCGGCCTCTCGGGCGCGGTCTTCGCCAACGCCGCCAAGCGCGCCGGCAAGTCGGTCCTGGTCATCGACCGCCGCGACCACATCGCCGGCAACGTCTACACCGAGGACGTCGAGGGCATCCAGGTCCACCGCTACGGCGCGCATATCTTCCACACCTCCATGAAGGACGTCTGGGACTACGTCAACCGCTTCGCCGAGTTCAACAACTACGTCAACTCGCCGGTCGCCAACTTCCGCGGCAACATGTACAACATGCCCTTCAACATGAACACCTTCGCCAAGATGTGGCCGGGCGTCGTCACGCCGGCCGACGCCCGCGCAAAGATCGCCGAGCAGGTGGCCGCCGAGAACATCGGCGAGCCGGCCAACCTCGAGGAGCAGGCGCTGTCCCTCGTGGGCCGAGACATCTTCGAGACGCTCGTGAAGGGCTACACCGAGAAGCAGTGGGGCCGCGACTGCAAGGACCTTCCCGCGAGCATCATCAGGCGCCTCCCCTGCCGCTTCACCTACGACAACAACTACTTCAACGACCGCTACCAGGGCATCCCCGTGGGCGGATACACCAAGATGGTCGCCAACATGCTCGAGGGCGTCGAGGTCCGCTGCGGCGTGGAGTACAAGGAGCTCATCGCCGCAGAGCCCGACGTTGCCGCCAGGACGGTCTACTGCGGCCCCATCGACGCGTTCTACGACTTCAGGCTGGGCACGCTCGAGTACCGCAGCCTGCGCTTCGAGACCGAGACCCTCGACGAGCGGGACCACCAGGGCGTGGCCGTGGTCAACTACACCGAGCGCGAGGTGCCCTACACGCGCGTCATCGAGCACAAGCACTTCGAGTTCGGCACGCAGGACAGGACCGTCGTCACGCGCGAGTACCCGGCCGACTGGAAGCCCGGCGACGAGCCCTACTACCCCATCAACGACGCCAGGAACGAGGCCCTGCACAGGCAGTACGAGGAGCTGGCGGCGCAGGAGGGCGACGTGATCTTCGCCGGTCGCCTGGGCGGCTACAAGTACTACGACATGGACAAGGCCATCGCCGCAGCCTTCGATCTCGTCCGCAACGAGCTAGACGCGGAGCCGACGGAGGCGTAGAAACAAGAGATTCGAAGTCACTGCTAAACGACTCTATAGGCTGACGAAGAGGTTACGACTTTACTAGCCAATCATCGCTCGGATTGCTCAAAAAGATAATTCAATTGAAAGGAGTATCCAATGCTCAGCATTATCAAACAATTCTTGCCAGCATCATCCAGATCGCTTCACGCTATGCATGACGACATTAATAGGCTGCAAGAAGAGCTAGATAGAATTTATCATCGCATTGAAGTCGCCGATAACGGAATCAACATGAACATCAACTACAAGTTCGACAATATGGCAATTCCACTTATTGAGTCGATTGCGCAGAGCCTTGATGCCCATGACGAGCACATGAAAATGTTTGCGTGGGAAGAGTACAAGCGACCAGAAGAAACTATCCAGGAAGCAAAGGAGCGTTTCTTTAAAGAGCTCCCAAAAGCAACTGGCGGATTAAGGCTATTGCAGCTTGGATGCGGAAAACTGTTGGGGGAATTCGACACTCTCTGCAAAGAGAACGACATCAATTATTGGATTAACTTCGGAACACTTATCGGAGCAATTAGACATCAAGGATTCATTCCCTGGGACGATGATACAGACCTTGGAATCATGCGCGATGATTTAGAAAAGCTATGCGACGTCGTTGAAGATAACAACCGCTATAAAATTTCAATTGCTTACGACCGGTTTGTCCACTGTCGACAAGTTAGATTTCTTTACAACGACGAAAACATACCCTGTTTTCTGGATTTGTTCATTTATGACTGGGCTCCGTCAACTGACAACAAATTCGCCGAAGAACAGCGAAAACTCCGTGTTCAAATGGTCGAAGAAATGGAGTCAGACAGAATGCTGGCATTCTGGCATGACGAGCCCTATTACTCGGGCGAGAACAATAGCCTGATTCAGAAGCATTACGACCGATGCCTCGAAAAGTCCAAAGCGGCCGGAATCATATGCGATAAGGAGCACGCCAAGGGCATCATGTGGGCTATCGACAACCTTGATGATGGAAAGCAGAAACAATGGGTCTACCCCATTGCGGACCTCTTCCCCACTAAAGCCATAGCGTTTGAGGGCACACAGCTCGAGGAGCCGAATAACCCCGATTTATTCCTCTGGAGCCGCTATGGGGATATCTACGAGCTTCCAAATGACATTAACAGCCACTTCCGACACGTCAATCATAGCGAGCTGGAAAATGGGTCCTCAAATCATGCCATGAAACGTCTGCTTGATTAATGATAAAAAATTGCCCCGTGTTTACCATGCAATACACGGGGCAATTTTATTGAGCAAGCTTGCCCTTTACCTCAGTAGTCGAAATTCCAGGAGTTCGATTCAAGTAGACAACATCGCAAATATCTTTCAATGATTCAAAGCGAGGGTCGCCAGCCCAATCGCCTCCCATGCACACAACATCAGCGTGATACATCTTTATGTCCCGAGGCTTTTGATCCCAATTGTCTTCCGGAATTACCAAGTCAACATAACGCAGCGCTTCAAGCATCTCACGTCGCACATCATAGGAATAGAAGCTCTTTTTCCCTTTTAGAGCATTGAATTCATCAGTTGAGAGCCCAACGATAAGATAGTCGCCGAGCTTAGATGCCTGTTGAAGAAGGCGAATGTGGCCATAATGAAGAAGGTCAAACGTTCCGTACGTAAGTACTCGTTTTAAGGAATGGCGATCGTCTGCACCAGATAAACCGGTCTCAAGAAGATCGGAATTTGCCTCAATACGAACAGACGAAAATGTGCCCATCAGAAACTCCATAAAAGAAGAGCCGTCGGTTTGACGGCTCGATAAATACAGGTGCTCCATGGCGGATTCGAACCGTCGACCTTGGGATTAGAAGTCCCCTGCTCTATCCGACTGAGCTAATGGAGCATAAAACCATGCAAGCACGCCAATAGCGTATCTACACAGCAAAATAAATTATAACCTACTTAAACTGGTCGTGGTATGCCTTGCACACCTCATCGACAGGACCATCCATGCGAAGGTCGCCCTTCTCAATCCAAACAGCACGCTGGCAAATACGCTCGACCTGCTCCATGGAGTGAGAAACGAACAACACCGTCACGTCACCGCTCTCAATAAAATGCTGAATACGGCGCTCGCACTTTTGCTGGAAAAACACATCGCCAACAGAAAGCGTCTCATCAACAATAAGGATATCGGGCTCGGTAATGGTGGCGATAGCAAAGGCAATACGAGCGACCATGCCCGACGAGAAATTCTTAAGCGGCATGTCGACAAAGTCTTTAAGCTCAGCGAACTCGATAATATCGTCAAAGCTCGCATCGATAAATTCCTTGGTATAGCCGAGCAGCGCACCGTTAAGGTAGATGTTCTCGCGCGCTGTAAGCTCGGGATCAAAGCCGGCGCCCAGCTCGATGAGCGGGGCGATGTTGCCGTGAACCTTAACCTCGCCCTCGCTGGGCTCCAGAACGCCAGCGATGATCTTAAGCATCGTAGACTTGCCGGAACCGTTGGTACCAACCAGACCGACAACCTCGCCGCGGTGAACATCAAAAGAGATGTGCTTAAGCGCGCGGAACTCCTCAAAGAAGAGCTCGTGCTTGGCAAGCTTAATAAAGTACTCCTTGAGATTTGTAAGCGATTCAGACGCCATGTTAAAGATCATGGTGACATCTTTAACCTCAACAGCAAGAGGCTGCTTGCTGTAATCAATAGCAGATTCAGTCATTACAGCGCTCCTTAAATGTAGAGAATAAACTTGTGCTCGGTCTTGTGGAACACAGCGTAGCCAACAACCAGGGCGAAAACTGCCCAAATCACGCAAAGTCCCAGCGTAAGCATAGAGGGCGTCGTGTTAAACAGGAAAATATCACGCATAAACTGCAGGTAGTTGTACATTGGATTCACAACGACCAGCACCTGAATCCAATGGGCCATCTGGCTAATGTAATCGGTGGTCCAGAAGATGGGCGTCAGGTACATCCATGCGGTGATAACGACGGTCCACAGGTGCATAACATCGCGGAAGAATACGGCAAGTGCCGAGAGCATCATGCCCAAGCCCATGCAAAAGCACATAAGCAAAAACAGGCAAACCGGCAGCAAGATTAAATGCCAGGTGGGAAGAACATGGAACCAAAGCATAACCAGCGCGACGGCAACAAGAGAGAAAGCGAAGTTAACGAGCGAGAAAAGCACCTTTTGAACCGGGAACACCCAACGGTGCACCTTAACCTTTTTAAGCAGGGACGACGCGGCGATGATGGACATGAGTGCCTGGTTCGTCGACTCGGACATAACCGAGAACGTAATGTTACCGACGATCAGGTACAGCGGATACATCTCAGGCGTAATGGAGCCATTGCGGCTCTGACCAAAAATGGTCGAAAACACAATGGACATGACAACCATCATAAGAAGCGGATTAAGCACCGACCATGCAACACCCAAAACGCTGCGACGATACTTAATCTTAAAATCCTTAGTGACAAGCTGCCTCAGGATGTATTTGTCTTTTTCGAAATCATTTTTAGCGTGAGAGGCCGGCTTAGCCACCGCTTTCTGACTATCTACGCTGTCAGTCACGGACCAACTCCTTGTCTCGTAATACATAACAGTGGAAAGTATAGCCTTCAAACGCGGCAACTAACCCAGCGATGCAAATCTGGAAAAGTACCCCATATCAAATACAGGCATCTGACGGCAGGTATACTAACAACCCGTAATAAGTTATGGGGGCATTCATCTTGGACTATACAAACACAGCGGTTATCATTCCCTGCTATAACGAGGCCGTCACCATCGGTAAAGTCATAGACGATTTCCACCGCGAGCTCCCCGGAGCCACGGTCTACGTCTACGACAACAACTCAACCGATGGGACGTCCCGAATCGCGCGCGAGCATGGCGCCACCGTGCGCCTCGAGCCGCGCCAGGGCAAGGGCAACGTCTGCCGCCAGATGTTCCGCGACATCGACGCTGCCTGCTACCTCATGGTCGACGGCGACGACACCTACCCCGCCGAATCGGCCCGCGCGCTCTGCAACCCCATCCTCGCGGGCGAGGCGGACATGACCGTGGGCGACCGCCTGTCCAACGGCACCTACGCCGAGGAGAACAAGCGCGCCTTCCACGGATTCGGCAACGACCTGGTCCGCGCCATGATCAAGTGGATCTACGGCTACAGCTTCGAGGACGTCATGACGGGCTACCGCGCCATGAGCCGACCGTTCGTCAAGACGTTCCCCGTCCTGAGCGAGGGCTTCCAAATCGAGACCGAACTCTCCATCCACGCCGTCGACCACCGCTGGCGCATCAGGGACGTCCCGGTGGAGTACAGGGACCGCCCCGCGGGATCGGAGTCCAAGCTCGACACGGTCGGCGACGGCATCAAGGTCATCGCCATGATCGGCACGCTCTTCAAGGACTACCGCCCGCTCAAGTTCTTCAGTCTCATCGCCCTGCTCTTCGCTGTTATCGGCCTCGCGCTCGGCATCCCCATCATCGTTGAGTACTTCCATACCGGGCTGGTGCCCCGTTTCCCAACCGCCATGCTCGCCGCATCGTTCATGTTCTTGTGCGGCCTCAGTCTGGCGACGGGACTTATCCTCGACTCAGTCGCCAAGGTCGAAAAGAAACAGTGGGAGCTGCAGGTATACAAAACGCGCAATTCAAAAGGTGAGTAAACTCTAATGAGCACAAGCAAGCGTCTTACAAACTGGGATCTTCTAAGAGCCCTCTCAATGTTTCTAGTTGTTGTAGTTCACATCGCACCGCAACTGGGCAGTTTTCGAAACATCAACGCTAGCGCAATAGCTAGCACGGCTGCGATTATCTGTGACCCGATATTCTTCTGTCTGTCGGGCTATTTCGCATTAAGGCCCCTAAAGAAAAGCTACAAGGATTACCTCTTTGGTAAAGCCCTGTCGTTATTGCTTCCCATCTTTGTATATGCAGGACTTCTGTATGTATACAAGGCTACAACAGGCTCAGTTATGGACACCAACTTCATCAGATACACGAGCGGCTTGATTCAAGGTGGCTGGTGGTTTGTCCCGGCACTCATTCCGTTCATTTTAGTAGCACCGGTACTGTCCAAAATGTTCGACGCCCTCGATGATCGTACCTGCAAAATTGCCCTGTTTGTGACCTTAGGAATCTATGCATGGGGTGGACTGTCATCCGCAGCAAACTCTATGCTCATCAACTCTCAGCATGTCACCTTTGCGGCGGCCATAAGCATGCTTCAACGCATTATTCCGCGATCGCTTCTCGGAGGAACGTATTTCACATTCTTTTGCATGGGATATTTCATCAAGAGGGTTACCCCATTGCTAGACACGCGTGAAACCCATTTAATTATGGCGTCAGGCGCATTGTTCTTCATCATAGATATTGCTAGCGCATATTTTGGACTAGAAAGATCTGACCCAAGTTTCAACTGGATGATCGTTACCGTCGCCATATTTATCGCGTTTGATGGAATTAAGCTCCAATCGAAATCGCTTTCTAAGCTTATCGAATGGGCCGCAAAAAGGTCCTATTCAATCTATCTCCTACAATACGCAACGATTGAATTTGCCATCGACGTCATCTATATAGGCGCACTACACAGTGGCTACGCGACGCTCGCATGGCCGTTAAGGCTGATCACTTGGGTATCAGCGACAGTGCTGGCATATGGTACGGCACTGACAATAGCCTCGATCGTCGACACGTTCGTCATTGAACCCATTCAGACAAAGCTTAAGCAGCGCCGCCTGAAAACCGCAGGATAGATTAATTCAACTGCGAACGGAATTTCATATCAATTTGCATGATAATAGGCGGCTAAGATCAATATCCTAGCCGCCTCTCTTTTTAAACTCTAAACGAACAGCACCTCAGCTGTAAACATATTATGAGCGAGTTTCAAGCGCCTCAATCGCCTCGGAAATGGTTGGCGCATCTTCAAATAAATCGTCCCGCACATCCTTCGTAGTCGAGACGCCGCAGGCAGCGAGTAGCGAAGATTTAGCACGATCGATAAACATAAACGCCGCCGCCTTATAACCCTTTAACTCGGCAACAAACGAATAAACGCTTGATGCGCCAAACGAGGACGGGCCATCATGATCAAGAAGCTGCAGGTAAAACTTCAAGATTCTATCGTCCGACAACATTTGGGCAATTTCATCAATCGTCAAATGCTTGGACAAAATGCGCTGCAGCTCGCTTAGAAGTTCTTTGCGTCCTTCCTGATCTTCCAGATTAAGAACATCAAAAATGAGGAAGTCTGCAACAAAGAGCAGCATGGAACGGCCGGACTCTCCTTCGAATCTCCCCTGCTTGGCCCAATCCACCATAATTCGATCAACCACTTGCAAATGCTTCTGCAGACGTAGTTTCTCATCCTGCGCCATCACGCACATCGCAGAATCCTTACGAGATAAGCGGTATTCGTAAAGCGAATCAGAAAGAAGCTTTGTGCGAGAAGACCTTCCAAGCGTAGCGAACGAAAACACCTGGTCCTCGCCAAGAGTCAATCCGACAGGAAAATAGAGATCATGTTCGCGCAAAAAGGAAAGACGATAAGCTCCATTCCAGGGGAACGGCCTAGTCTTAGCATAAAAGACGAGCTTATCGCTGTAGCCAGAATACTCTTCATCATCTAATGACAACGTCGACGTAAGCCATGGATCGGAAAGCTCAATCGGAAAGGGATCGGCGGAGAACTTTAAGATGTCCAACTGGCCATCATCGTCGAAGACCTGACAAATGACATCACAGGCATTAGGTTTAAGCAAGTCGTCGGCATCGACAAAGAGGATAATCTCGCCACGAGCCTTATCGATACCAAAGTTTCTGGCAGCGGAAACCCCCCGGTTAGCTTCGTGATAGACAGCAAATCGGGAATCACGAGCGGCATACAGGTCGAGCAGCTCGCCCGACCCATCTGTGGATCCATCATCAACGCAGATAATCTCGATATTGCTGTACGACTGAGCCGCAATCGAATCAAGAGTATCCAGCAAGTAGCCACCGACGTTATAAACAGGGACAACGATTGACAGCAGCGGACAATATGAATCAGACATATTAACGGTGAAGCTTTCTCTTCATCATGCGAACCACCATAGACAGGCCGCCAGCTGCAAAATATTCGCGAATCGTATTGAACTTTCCGGAACCTGTAAGTGAATATTGAACCGTGAGAAGATCGGCGTTCTCGGCAAAATCCTTAACGCGATCGAACTCGCCAGGATTAAAACCATAACGATCGAAGGGGGGCTCAGCGCAAACAACATTGCCAGCCCGAAGCTCTTCGGCCATTTCATCCGAAAAGACGGCAATAAAATCGCGACGGAGTTCGGGGGCCAGCCTGTTAAGGTTCCAATCGTAGTTGTAGAACTTCACTTTCGCGCGAATGGGATCCAGCGCCGTCTTGAGGTCGGGACGGTCCTCATTAAGGAAGCGCGACATCTCGTGGTGCTCGTCACAAACACAAAAAACTTTACCGGGATTGTTCACCGAAGAGTGCTCGTTATCTTGGCGATAATGCAGGAACGCCTTTCCCGAATACATAGCGCGCTGCGCACAGGCAAGGACCTTAAAGGTAAAACTCGTGTCTTGGAATGATGCACCCGGAGTGGGAAGAAACAAAATATTATTGGAGGTCAAAAAGTCTTTACGATACAGAGCGGACCAGATCGACGGCTTGGCCCAAAAGGCATCGGGTGCATCGATGGGCTTATGGACGCCCATACCAATCAACTCCTGGCTCATTGCGGGAAAATAGGCGTCATGGCGATTGAGCCTCGAGCTGTCGCATGACGACCAATAGAGCCAGAAATTGCATTTAAACAGATCGAGTGCGTTGTCCTCAGCTTGCTGAACCATAAACTCAAGGGCATCGGCATCCAGGAAATCATCGGACTCGAGAATAGAAATGTACTTGCCCCTCGCAGACTCCAAACCGCGATTCATCGAGTCGCCGTAGCCGGAATTTGCCTTATCGATAACAACAAAACGAGGGTCTTCGGAAGCGTATTTATTAATGATGTCCAACGAAGAATCCGTAGAGCCGTCATTAATGCAAATAATTTCGATATCTTTGAGAGTCTGATTCTGAAGAGAGCTGAGGCACTCATCTAGATATTTCTCGACGTTGCAAATGGGAACCAACACCGAAATTATGGGAGCAATGGAACTCAAAACTGGCCTTTCATAATTGAGAAACAACGGCAGCGAGAGGTTAGTTAAAAACTACTGGCAAGTATACGCAAAATTCTGAGAATCTACTCTATCTCATATAATCGCATATTGCCCTCAGACAACACGACCTTAAATCCGGACGTGTCATCATTAATGGTCTCTATGCCTTTCCATTGATCAGGAAAATACGACCAGAAATGATGCGGGTTATCTTGCTCCTCTAAATCCAGAATCAGAACGTACTTAAGGTTAAGTTTATCGCACGCGCTGCGAACATCACGGTTGCAGCTGATTTCGGAAAGATGGTTCCTAATGAGTTGGCTCTCTTTAGTTTCAGCCTCTAAAGAAGGAAGGCTAAACCTGCGATAATACACATTCATTCCTGTAAGTGAAGACAAGAATGCACTACCGTCATTTGGCTCATTAACCACAGCAGCGGAAGCAGAAATTTTAGACAGTGCCTTACGGGAAAATGCAAGTTCTTCATCCGTAAGAACATGGGAATCGTCGATGCGATTTTCTTTACTTACGATATTTGCATAGTTACCAAAACTCGTATTACAGGTAAACAATCCTTTTAACTCGAAGCTAGGAAGATAAATTAAGGCAACATACAGGCACAGAATAGTTAATGCGTAACGCTTGACGACCCCGCGCGACCAATGTTTAACAATCAACGGGACAATCTTTACATATATACATTTGATACCAAAACAAGCTACAACAGTTGCCAAAATGGCTAGATTTGCACCTAGTCTATGCGGATCTGTGTACCAAAAACCACCAAACAGGTGTTTTAGGAAACCCTCAGTAGAGACCGATAGAAAATACCCAAAGCACGCCAGGCCATAGGAAAATACCAGCCACCTGTATACCTTGGAATTCCAAAGTTCATTTAGACCAACCGCAACAAGCAATGCCACGCCAAGTTGGATTGTGTGATTCGTGGTCGACAGGAAAACTAAATCTATAGCCGCCTGAAATACTGACTCGGTTTTTGGCCAGTTAAACGAAACCGTAGACTGAAACGAAGGCAAACTGAAGCAGACAAACCAAAGCAAAAAAACAACAACAGCAACCCCGCTGGCAATAAAGAGGGCAACGCGATCGTCAACTTTATCCTTCGCTATAAAGTAGATTCGACTTACCAGATAGGGAGCAAGAGCGATCACCATGAAAAAAATGCCTGAAGGCTGTGCAAGCCCAATTGCAATCCCTGCTAAAATAATGGCGCCAATTTTGCCCATGAGTCTGAAACTGTCATCATAATCAAAGCATACGACAAATAGGCCCATGCAAGAGGGGACGAGCGCATAGGCATACAGCATTGGATACAACGGTCCAAATGAAACGAAATCCCACACAGAAGAATTGACTGCCAAAACGAGCGCTGATGCCACGAGCGTCAAACGACGAGATCTGAAAATGCAAAAGATGAGATATGACATCCCCAGCGGGAACACAACGGCAATTAGAGCGGTGTTGACGGCATTAACGCCGATAGCGACATTTACTCCAACGGCAGAACAGCACATAGCGACAAGGCCATGCCAAGCCGAAGGATAGAACCCCTCTGTCCCCAAATAGGGAGAGGGTACAGACCCAAGAGAAGTGGCATATTCAGTGAAGCCAATTGACGAATAATTGCCAGTAGAAATAAATGTTGCAATTTTATTTAGATGGTGCCCATTGTCAAAAGCTTGGAAAATCGAACCCGCAGTATCGAGATTCTTGGTAAAAAAGACGACAACCAAAAGAACGCTTACCGCAAGCGTGGAAAAAACAATAGCGACATCCCCTATTTCAATATCTTGCCTTTTATCGGGCCGATGCCTAGTCGCTATTAAACTGACAAAACAGAGTAAAATTGCCGCGCACATCGCGGGTCCAAGAAGCGAAACGGTCGTACAGGGGATGTCATACAGCCCATACGCAATAGGAAGCACGCCGTAGCAAACAGCACCCAAAAGAGGAGAAACCGCCATAAGAGTAATCAGATTTAGCCTGAGGGGCAGAAGCGCAACGATACCCGGCAAATACAAAAAAACAAGGCAGATGCTGAAGCACGCCGCATATTCAAACCACATTGACAGTTAACCTTTCAAGTTTTTGAACATAAAAGCGCCGTTTAGTTGCGCTAAAGCATTTAATTATTTCACATTGCCATTATAGTTCAAGACAAAGCGAGACAACCCCAATATACTATTTGAAACACACGCAAAATGTCAAATGAAAACACAGTTACCAAGTCCTAGACCCTTTCGGTACCGCTCTTAAATAGGTCCCCCACACCCCGCTGCGCAGCCTATCCATACTTCATAACTCAGATGATCCACAACCCGGCGAGGCAGGCTGAATCGTGCGCAACACGGTCTACGCTGTAGTAAAACTGTTCAAGCAATTAAATATCGCAATTAATCGTCATTGGATGACTTAAAGTCGTTACTGTTCCAATTTAAAGCAGCAGCCTGCACCATGGAATTCAATCTCTCTTCCTGCTTGGCAAGTCTCAAAGAAATAGTGAAATCGCGAACCACCAGAACGGCTATCACATATAGGAAAACAAAGTTAGAGGCAGACATAAACCCCAAAAGGCCAGCAATGCGAACGGCAATCTCAGGAAAAATGCCGAGCAAAACAAAGCTTGTGCTGAACAAAAGCCAAAATAAGGAGTCTAAAACCTGCATTTGCGCCTTTTTCAGCTTCCGAATAACGAAATAGAAAACAACGACGGCAAATACAATAAGTAAAATGCGCAGTGTAAATGACATAATAATCACCTAAACCATTGAACTATCAGCAGCGTAGCGAAAACCCTAAGCATATACTGCATTGACTTGATCGGGTTTAAATAGCTCTCGCCACCCTGACGTTCGCGCATTGATACTTGGACTTCGGATACTGAATAGCCTTGCTTTAAAAATAAAGCAATCGATTCAGGCTCTGGATTGAGAGTATTGTCGTAATAGTATCGTTCGAGCACGGAACGACCAAACAGCCTGAAACCTGAAGTGGGATCGCTGATACGACGACCGGTCAGCATCTTAATCAATACGGTAATCATGCGTGAACCAACCATGCGCATCGATTTATCTTTGCGGACAGTCAGAAACCTGGAACCGATAACGATGTCGGAACCAGTATTTACCGCTTTCTCAACAAGAGCAGCCAAATACTCCGGGCGATGCTGCCCGTCGGCATCGAATTGAATCATATAGTCATATCCATGGTCGACAGCATATCGAGCCGCAGTCTGGAATCCAACCGTAAGACCACAATTAATGGGCATGTCAATAATATTGCAGCCGATATTCTCGCAAATAGAAAGCGTACGGTCATGAGACCCGTCATTAATAACTACAAAATCGAACTTAGGCGCGACTTGCCTAAGCTCGATTATGGTGTTTTCTATGCACTCTTCCTCATTATATGCTGGAATGGCAACAAGAGTTCTTGGACAATAAGCCACGCAAATCCATTCTCGATATCTAAGTTTCACATAATGATTCTAGCGTACCAAGTCAGCATCGAAATACAATCTGCGAATTTACATCCGACCTAAAGATAAAGGACTTCGCAAATCATCAAACAAGAATTCGATGTGGGAGTTCAAACCGAATACTAACGCGAGCAGCGCTTTATCTAATTCACGATGAATAATGCACTTGAAACTTAGATACCTTCTTTTCGCAACTCAACATGCTTGCTCAGATGGTCGCTGATCAAATACTGGCAATAACAGAAAACTGTTAATAGCAGTCAACTAGCACTCAATCATGCATCGAAGAGATTCAGTAATCAACTGAAATTGCATCAAGCAGCAGTTGGGCGCTTACATCCCAGGAAAATGAAGTCTTTACGCGATTAAAGGCATTCACCCCAGCCGATTTCATTAGGGACGGATTGTCGCAATATTGCTGAATTGCATGCGAAATACTTGAAGGGCTTGGATCATTCACAATGAAGCCAGAATCAGTATTATGAATCACGTCGCTAGCACCTGCACAGTTCGAAGAAACAATAGCAAGCTTATGCGATGCGGCCTCAAGTAAAACCGACGGCAAACCTTCCGGATATTCAGATGGATAACAGAAAATATCAGAAACGGACAGCAGTGAGCAAGCATCTTCTCTCGATAACGCCCCAACATAGTGGATATACTCATCTTTAATTTGAGCGATAGAATTGGCCAGTGGCCCACTGCCAGCAATGAGCAAATCGACCTTATTTCCTTGTGCGCGCAGCAAGCGGACGGCTCCGATAGCAGTCTGAACCCCCTTTTCCCTAACAAGTCGTCCAATAAAAACTACCTTGAGGCCACTGCACTGATTGACGACCTCGTTCCAATTCCTATCGGAGCATTTCATTAAATATTCGTCAACATCAATAGCATTTGGGATTACGCCACAGTAATGAAATCCAAGCGACTTAATCCACAGTCCGCTTCTGGAAGAAACAGCGTAACAGTCAGGTTTATAAAACATGACCGCTCGATTAATAATTCTTTCATAAAGACGAAGCGTAAACCCGTAAATACTTTTTTCATCAGTCAAATAGCCAGAGCTGTGATCGATAATGACAGGCTTTTTTCCTTGAACTGAGGCAAGATGACAGCCGAGCAAACAAATGGGATAATAACGTGTATTAATTACATAAGCATCAAAAGCAACTGTTCGCAGTCTGTTAACCAACTTACTGAATCTACGATCGGTCCTGATAACGGGAAATCGGTCCCCCATTACGGAAATAGTGGGGATTTCGATGACCTCGAAAGGTACATGAGGTTTTGATCCATCGCCAGAATTGGACGTAATGACCACAACCTCATGTCCCTTATTGTAAAGAGAGGTTGCAAGATTCAATGTATATTGTTCAACACCGCCAATATGCGGCGGAAAATAAGCTGAAAATAACGCTATGCGCATAGCTATCATCGTTTCCTAACAAGCCAACTATTTAGCTTGCTTTACTTAACAATACGAAAAGTTTTTAAAAGAAATCTGTAAATAAAACCACAGAAGGGAATAAATTTGGAGGATATCGGTGCGTTGCTGCCCATCAATTCTCGAACATAGAGTTTGTAGCCTTTCCAGTTGCTAATCAAATGATGATTAACGTTTTTGGTATAGCCATCATTCAAATATTCGCAAACATAAATTGGATACGCAAATCCCCTGATAAGATAGCCATCCATACTAAATCTATTAAAGATAACAGCTTCGGTTACAAACCGTTCTCCTTCAAAAACTGGAAACGGGTATTTTCGCAACCTTGAAGTGAAAAATATTTCTGCTAAGTCACCATCGATTCCTTCTGCGCGGCGGGTGATAGAGGAATAATCCTTATAGGGCTCGTCCATAGTTAGCAAAAAGCCGCCAGTTTCTTTGTTTCCCGGAAAGACTCCAACACCGGAAAAAGCGATGAGCTTTTCATTGTCTCTTGAAACCTTCCACATCTTTAGAACGGACTCAAACGCACCGTCAACAAAATAGTCATCACTATCAACAGGCAAAAATAGTTCGCCACGTGCATGGCTGAGCCCATTATTCCAAGCTACATGTTTACCAGCATTTTCCTGATAAAAATAGCGAATTTCAAAAGGTAGATCATCATCCGCAATCCAAGATTCAACGAGCTCCTTCGTATTATCGGAGCTACCGTCATCGACAATGATCCACTCAAAATCAGAGAAATTTTGCGCCTTTATGCTTTCAAATAAACGCGTGAGCGTATATGCACGGTTATAGCACGGGGTAAATACACTTAATAACATAACAACTCTCCGTTAAGAAATCGACTAGCAGAAACGTTTCAGATCGTCCACGAAAGGAACAAGTGTACGTTCAAACGAAACCGCCTCAATTAATTGTTCATACTGCTGCGGCCGATTAAAAATAGCATCCAAACTCGCAAGCATGTCAAACGTATCACCCATATACATAACGCCAACGTTGTAACTATCAATTTGGCTGGCGATATCTAGAACATAGGGCGTGGCAATAACTGGTTTATGCGCAGAAACATACTCAAGAAACTTATTAGGATATGCATATAGATTGGTGGGGTGATTGGCCCTAAGCATCATACAGACATCCGCGGCGCAAAAAACTCCTGGCAACTCAGAAGGCAAATAGGAATCAACTATAACATCGGGCGCCTCACCGATTTCCTTATTCACGCCGTCCCGATCGCCTGTAAGAATAATCAGCCTAGCTGGAGAGGACTTCTTAATTTCTCGGTAGAGAGCAACCGTTTCTTTCAAACATTGCCATGAAGATGCGCCTCCCGAATAAAGGAAAACCCTTTCTTGATCCAGGAAGCCATATTTTTCCCTGTAAGCTAATCTATATCTTTCGCGGTCATCAGCGGATAAGTGCCATTTTAAATCAATTGCACACGGAACAACATAGAACTGCTCAGCAGAACAGCCCGCCTCGTCCATCAGATAATTCTTATAAGCATCCGAAACGACAAATATCCTGTCAAACTTTCTTAACAAACGGAGCTGCTCATACTTGTCTTCATGGGAGGCAAGCCTATGGAACGATCCCATCATGAACGACTCATCTTTTGCTAAAAAGGCGCCGTCACCATAAAAGCCATGAACATCAGCACAGACTAAAGTATTCGAACCAGCGGCCTTTTTAAAACTGTCAACGAAGCGAAGCAACCCGACTCCAGACACAATAACAGCGGAATAGCTGCCACTAGACAGCCTGTATCGCGCCTCGTTGATAAGTTTGTTATATCCATTCAGGAGAGCAACCGGATTGAGAAAATCACACGTGATGTAAGTTCCCTCTCCGTAAGCCTCCTCGCCAGATTTTACATTAAGTCTACTATTAACAAGAGACAACAGATCGCTCGACACACCCCACTTGGATTCGAGGGCGCTTGCGCGGTTTTTAACAAGACTAAGCTCTCCACCTGGACAAGCCATATTTCGTGACGTGACGATAAGAATTCGTTGCATATTAATCCTCGTGATTAAAGAATAAAAACCCGATCAGCAGATAGCTCGCCAATGAACTTAGAAGCTCAAACTTTGACCGAGCGAAATGAACTCATTAGCATTTAAACCTGCTAAATACTTATCAACATTTTTTTATATACAGCACAAGCGCTCGCAATCTGACTCATCTCGAAACGCATCTTCTTTTTTCTGTTAGAAAAAGAAGATGCAGTTGATTTACCGCTCTCATGAAGGCACGACATTTCTGGACAGAACGCTGTTGTATATCCATCGCTCATGCAACGATGATATAGTATATATTCCTCATAGTAAAAATGAGTTTCAGGTGAAAAGGCCTTTGTTTCATTCTTTACGAATCGTGGCATGAAAATCAGACAAGCACCGAACAGCACAATATTCAATGCTGCTCCAGTTTCATCCAACTCAACATTCTCTTCAGAAGAGTTAAGCCATCGATTCTTTCTCCGACATTCAGACCAATAGAGAATCGGGTAGACGAAGGGAAACAAAAATAGACCAATTCGATTGAGAATAATTGTTTTATTCAAATCGGCAATCGATCGTTCTTCTAAATCCAGCGGATTCTGGTGTTTTCCAGACCCGGCATGTATTACAGCAGGCCCAATTACATCGAAACCCTGATCTGCGCGAATGCACAACTTGTCAAGAAGTTTCTCATCCGTAAAAGTAATATCATTATTGCAAATGATAATTGTGTTTGCGCCGAAGTCATTTTTCGCAACTAAATATCCAACGTTGTTAGCATAAGAAAAGCCACCATCTTCATATATTCGAACTAATTTAAAGGGCAGGTCGCCCGTCTCGAAATCAAGTTCGTCAACTCGGCTCTCTTCGTCTTTCGCCAATTCATTGTCCACAATAACAAGACTGACCTGCCCGGGCCTATGCAGGCTACAAATAGATCGCAGACAATCATTAGTAATGCCGACATCACCAAAATGAAGGATGACAAAACAAAATACCATTTCTTCGGATTTCAAATTACTCACAGATTGTCTCCCAAAATATCAGCAATACGCTCGCTTGCATGACCGTCGCCGTAGGGGTTCGATGCGTGGCTCATGGCCTCATACTCTGTCGCGTCGGAGAGCAGGCAGCTGAACTCGCGGTAGATGACGTCCTCCTCGGTGCCGACGAGCTTCAGCGTGCCGGCGGCCACGCCCTCGGGGCGCTCGGTGGTGTCGCGCATGACGAGCACCGGCTTGCCCAGGCTCGGGGCCTCCTCCTGGATGCCACCCGAGTCGGTGAGGATGAGGTGGCTCGCGGCCATGAAGTTGTGGAAGTCGAGCACCTCGAGCGGGTCGATGATGTGCAGGCGGTCGAAGCCGTCCAGCTCCTCGTGGGCGGCCTTGCGGACGAGCGGGTTCATGTGGATGGGGTAGATCGCCTTGGTGTCCGGATGCTCCTCCATCACGCGGCGGATGGCGCGGAACATGCGGTGCATGGGCTCGCCCAGGTTCTCGCGGCGGTGCGCCGTGATGAGGATGAGGCGGGAGCCCTCGGCCCAGTCGAGTTCGGGGTGGGAGTAGCCCTCGCGCACGGTGGTGCGCAGGGCGTCTATGCCGGTGTTGCCGGTGACCCAAATCTTTGACTCCGGCTTGCCTTCGTCGACTAGATTCTTCTTGCTGGCCTCCGTGGGGGCAAAGTAGTACTCGCTCACGATGTCGACGGCCTGGCGGTTGAACTCCTCGGGCCAGGGGCTGTAGATGTCGTGCGTGCGAAGGCCAGCCTCGACGTGCCCCACGGGGATCTGCAGGTAGAAGCATGCGAGTGCCGCGGCGAAGCTGGTCGTGGTGTCCCCGTGGACCAGGACCACGTCAGGCCTCTCGTCCTCGAGGACAGCCCTAAGCTTGAGCAGCACGTCGCACGTAACGTCGAACAGCGTCTGTCCCGGCTTCATAATCGCCAGGTCGTGGTCGGGAGTCACGTCGAAGACGTGCAGCACCTGGTCGAGCATCTCGCGGTGCTGGCCGGTCACGGTGACGACGGTCTCGAACTCATCCGAACGTGCCTTCAGCTCGTTAGCGAGCGGGCACATCTTGATGGCCTCCGGGCGGGTGCCGAAGACGAGCATTACCTTATTCTTAGACATATTAAACCTCCGCATTCGAGGCCATTGTAACAAAATACTCCCTCAGTTCTTCCTGCCAGTCGGGCATGTGAAAACCGACCGACTCGAGCTTTGCCAGGTCGAGTGCGGAGTGGACCGGGCGCGGGGCGATGGGGCCGACGGCGCTCGCGTAGTAGTCTGCGGTCGATACCGGCACGACCCTGTCCCCGTTGCCGTTGGCGGCCTCGAAGACTGCGCGGGCGATGTCCGCCCAGCTCTTCACGGCGCCGGATCCGGTGCAGTCGTAGGTGCCGTAGGGGGCGTGCGTCCCCAGCACGTGGAAGATGGCCCCGGCCATGTCGCGCGTGAAGGTCAGGCGGCCCAGCTGGTCGTCGACCACCGTGACCTGCTCCAGCTTGTCTTCCGGGTCGGCGACGCGGTCGGACAGCCCCTTCATGGTCTTGACGAAGTTGTGCCCCTCGCCGATGACCCAGGAGCTGCGCATGATGTAGTGGCGCGGGCACCCGGCCACGGCGATGTCGCCGGCGGCCTTGGTCTGGCCGTAGACGGAAAGCGGGGAGAAGGGCTCATCCTCGGTGTGCACCTCGGCGGTGCCGTCGAAGACGTAGTCGGAGGACACGTGGACGAGCGTGATCCCGTGCTCGGCGCAGGTGCGGGCGAGGAGCGCCGGGCCGGTCGCGTTGGCCTTCCAGGCGATCGCGCGGCCCTCGGGGGTCTCCGCTTTATCCACGGCGGTGTAGGCGCCGCAGTTGATGACGGTGCCGTAGAGCGACCAGTCATACTGCGCGTAGGCCTCGGGATCGGACATGTCGAAGGTGTCGATGTCGCAGAAGTCGAAGTCCTTCGCCACGCCGCGCTCCTCGGCGAGCGCGCGGACCGCATGGCCCAGCTGGCCGTTGCAGCCGGTGACGAGGGTGCGCCTGGGCGCCATGGGCACGACGTCGGCGAGCATCGGGTGGTTGAGGTCGGCCTCGGAGACCGTGGCCTGGTCCAGCGGGATCGGCCACTCGATGTCGAGCTCGGGGTCGGCGAGGTTCACGAAGGTGTAGGTCTTCTTCAATTCGAGCGACCAGTGGGCGTCCACCAGGTAGGTGTAGGCGGTGCCGTCCTCGAGCGCCTGGAAGGAGTTGCCCACGCCGCGCGGGACGTAAATGGCCTTGGACGGGTCGAGCGTGCAGGTATAGACCTTGCCGTAGGTGGCGCTGCCCTCGCGCAGGTCGACCCAGGCGCCGAAGACCGAGCCGCGGGCCACGGAGATGAACTTGTCCCAGGGCTCGGCGTGGATGCCGCGGGTGACGCCCTTCTTGTCGTTGTAGGAGATGTTGTTCTGGACGATGCGGAAGTCCGGGATGCCCAGCGCGCACATCTTGGCGCGCTGCCAGTTCTCCTTGAACCAGCCGCGCGAGTCGCCGTGGACGGCCAGGTCGACGACCTTCAGGCCCTCGATGCCGGTCTCGGTGACGGAGAGGTCCTTCTCGAATGCGATGTCAGCCATGTCTCTCTCCCCTCCTACTGCCCCTGGGCGCGGTAGCGCGCCTCGGTGGCCTCCTTGGCCGGGCGCCACCAGGACTCGTTCTCGACATACCAGTCGATGGTGGCCTTGAGGCCCCCGGCGAAGTCGGTGTGCGCCGGCCTCCAGCCGAGCTCGCGCTGGAGCTTCGTGCTGTCGATGGCGTAGCGGCGGTCGTGGCCGGGGCGGTCGGCGACCCAGTCGAAGTCCTCGGGGTCGCGTCCCATGGCCTGGAGGATCATGCGCAGGACCGTGATGTTGTCCCTCTCGCCGTTCGCGCCGATGAGGTAGGTCTCCCCCATCTGTCCCTTGGTGAGGATGTCCCACACGGCGGAGCTGTGGTCCTCGGTGTGGATCCAGTCGCGGACGTTCTCGCCCTTCCCGTAGAGCTTGGGGCGCACGCCGTCGATGATGTTCGTGATCTGCCTGGGGATGAACTTCTCCACGTGCTGGTAGGGGCCGTAGTTGTTGGAGCAGTTGGAGATCGTGGTGCGAAGCCCGTAGGTGCGCGTCCAGGCGCGGACCAGCATGTCGGAGCTCGCCTTGGTGGAGCTGTACGGCGAGCTCGGCCTGTACGGCGTCTCCTCGGTGAACTTGGCCGGGTCGTCGAGCGCCAGGTCGCCGTAGACCTCGTCGGTGGAGACGTGGTGGTAGCGGATGCCGTGCTTGCGCACGGCCTCCAGCAGGCGGAAGGTGCCCTCGACGTTCGTGCGCAGGAAGGGCTCCGGGTCGGCGATGGAGTTGTCGTTGTGGGACTCTGCGGCGTAGTGCACGATGGCGTCGTGGCCGGGGACGAGCCTGTCCAGCAGCTCGGCGTCGCAGATGTCGCCCACGACGAGCTCCACGCGGTCGGCGGGCAGCCCGGCGATGTTCTCGGGGTTGCCGGCATAGGTCAGCTTGTCCAGGACGGTGACGTGCACCTCGGGGTGGTTGTCCACGACGTAGTGCACGAAGTTGCTGCCGATGAAGCCGCAGCCGCCGGTGACGATGATGTTCTTGGGCTCGAAGAGCTCTTCAGACATATTTCTATCTCCCAATGAATCTACTAGTACTCGCGCGGACTGTTGACGATCTCGCCGGCGGCGACCTTCTTCAGGTGCTGGCCGTAGACCGACTTGCCGTAGGCCTTCGCGGCCTCCTTGAGCCCGTCGGTCGTGATCCAGCCGTTCTCCCAGGCGATCTCCTCGGGGACCGAGACCGGCAGGTCCTGGGAGTGCTCCACGGCGCGGACGAACTCCGCGGCCTCGTGCAGGCTCTCCATGGTGCCGGTGTCCAGCCACGCGTAGCCGCGGCCGAGGGTGACCACGGACAGCGTCCCCTCCTCCAGGTACATCTGGTTGAGCGTGGTGATCTCCAGCTCGCCACGGGCCGACGGCTTGACCTCGTGCGCCTTGGCTGCCACATCGCCCGGGTAGAAGTACAGGCCGGTGACGGCGTAGGAGCTCTTGGGCTCGGCGGGCTTCTCCTCGATGGAGACCGCCCTGCCCTCGCCGTCGAACTCCACGACGCCGAAGCGCTCGGGGTCGTCCACGTGGTAGCCGAAGACCGTGGCGCGGCCCGACTCGGCGTTCTGGACGGCGCGCGTCAGGTGGCGCGACAGGCCGTTGCCGTAGAAGATGTTGTCGCCGAGCACGAGGGCGCACGGCTCGCCGGCGATGAACTCCTCGCCGATAGTGAAGGCCTGCGCCAGGCCGTCGGGGCTCGGCTGCTCGGCGTAGGAGAGGTTCACGCCGTAGCGCGAGCCGTCCCCGAGCAGGCGCTCGAAGTTTGGCAGGTCGGTCGGCGTGGAGATGACCAGGATGTCCCGGATGCCCGCCAGCATGAGGGTGGACAGCGGGTAGTAGATCATGGGCTTGTCGTAGACCGGCAGCAGCTGCTTGGAGGTCACGAGCGTGAGCGGGTACAGGCGCGTGCCGGACCCGCCGGCGAGGATGATGCCTTTCATAGTGAATCCCTAACTCTTCAATACATCGCCGAGCTTGAATACCCTGCGTAAAACCGTCTTATTGATGACTAGATAGACTGAATACACGAATAGAAAGACGACAGAGGTCAAAAGTGGGGTAAACAATTGCGCGGTTATTACAAAACCAACACTCAATATGACACAAACAAATGATAATTTAGTTTGAGCAACATTAAGTTTTCTCCCAATTAGCAGTTCAGACAACAGGCATCTAAACGCAAGTGCAATCACAACGCAAAAGAGAACAAATTCAACCGAATTAAACACATAAGTACCAAACAAAGTGCACACGAAGCTCAAGATAAAAGTAGCTAGATTAACCTCTAGCAGCCGCTTTTCTTCACGCAAAACTTTGAAAAACGTCGTACCGACAATATCCATCTTCCCCTCAAAAATGCAAATCGGGAATAAGACCGCGAATAGTTGAATGCCTCTCGCATACTGAGGCAGCCACCAATTGAGAACAACCGTTATGGGGCCATAAAGAATATATGCTGCCGGAAGCAATAAATCGAGAATGTCTCTCATCGCACAAAAGACGTTCGAACAGGCGTGACGGTCGAGTTGTTTCAAATTCGGAAACAACACCATGCTGACTTGCGTCAAAAACGTCAAGAAAAACGCTGCAATCGAAAGAGAAAAGGAGACAATGGAAAATACCTCAATTCCCCAGTTAAAATCAACAAAAAACCTAACAACTCCAAGTATCAAGCTGCTTACTATGTTGGCAAACATTAACTTGATGCCAACGCGAATGCTCTGAATCGACTCCTTAACACAAGCAGAGTGCGTTAAAACCCCAGCAGACAGAATATCCCTAGCTTTAAATAGGCAATACGCTAATCTGAGGAATTTGGCCAGCGTATAAACAACAATGTAGGGCTCGAACGAATCAACACCGAAAACAACCAGAATGATCAGGGCCGCAAAAAAGGCCAGGGCGTCAAGCGCTGAAGAAAAAGAAAACAGCGCAGTTTCATTTACCGCTTGAAATACATATCCCAAATAGAGCGAGCAATTATTTGCAAGCAGAATTATGCCAATCCAGACAATAACAAACTGGCGCTGAGCCTCAAAAGGTCCAAATAAGGCGACGAGAATTACAGCTACGCTGATTACTGCCTGATAAATAATGCTGACTAGAAACTGGGAGTTAATCGCCTTTTTATCAAGTGTTTCTCGGAACTCTCCGCCATGGATGAGATAGACACCGTCATTAATCCCAAAATGGAAGAATCCGACGTAGCTAAAATAGAATACGAACAGTTGCCAATATCCAAACTCGGCAACGCCAAGGACCTTAGGCAAAAGAAGAGTCAGTATGACACTAACGGCTGTGCTTAGACCTTGTGCAAATACGGCAAAGACCATATCCTTAGCAATTTTCTTAGCGTTCAAACGAATCCCCAATTAATAGAAATCAAGTCGACAAACGAATATCCGCTAAGCATATCAAATCATCCGGAATAGTTTTCTAAATTAGATGAACAACGGAATTGACCTATATTTCGTAACCGTAATCCATTTTTCTAAGGCAAATCAAAACTTCCGCAGCACTAAGCCGGTTACACTGCATCGGACCGAGAGTTCGCCAAAGGCTGACCCTCAACAGATAGGCAGGCATTTTAAAAATACCATCGGAAGCGGGCCACTTTAATGTCATCAAATAGGGGAACGAAGAAATGGGACCCTATCCGAAGGCAAAGGCCCTTTCCCGCTGATAAGACTTCGGCAACAGGAAAGGGCCCCCTAATAGGCTCCCACCAATTATAGGAATAGCTAGTAGATTACGACCTTAGTAGCAAGGGGCACGTTATCCCAAATCCATTTGGCGCGATCAATCGGCAAGCGAACGCAACCTTGCGAGACGTGCATTCCCATTCTGCTGTCCATGGGATTAAAGGTCCCTTGGTAATACGGAATTGAATGGAACAGATAGTCCCCATAAAACTGCGTATAGTAGTAACAGGTATACCCATGTCCAAACGAGTAACCCTTGCCGGTGACAGCATACTCACCCGTGGGCGTTGGAGTACTAGGAGCGCCGGTAGAGCAAGTCCAGTATTGAGCGTAGCTCCACGACCCGCGCTGGCCGCGAAAAACCCCAAGGCGACACGCCTGCCTATCTACCAAAATGAGCCAGCTTGTATTGCTCGCGTATCGATTAGCGCGGCTGAGCATAGCCATCATGTCAGTCGGGAGCATCGGCTGTTCAGTATAAGGACGACCAGTAGGACCGGGAGCACCAGCACCCTTGGGAACAATCTTCACTTGAACCGACTCGACCCTGTATCCAATCTTAGATGTGCCCGCAGGCTGCCCATTTGAAGCCCAATCGAGCCATCCAAAGTCTTGGCAATACACTCGATACCAAACATCAAAGTAGTTTGATAAATCACCGGTCAACCTAATCTTAAGAGCCTCGATACGCTTTGCGCGGCCTACCGTGCCAGCGACGTCCCCATTGGAAGTCCAGCCCTGCCAGCCCACATCCTGCACATGAACAGAGTACTCAATGACGCCCGATACGCTACTGGAGACATTCAGCTTCAGCGCCTCAATAGCAAGCGATCTGCCAGTTGTGCCTGCAGCACCACCGTTGCCAACGGGATTCATCCAACCAAGCGTGGCGACATGCGCCTGGAGCGTTAGTGATGGAGCCGTGATAAATGCGGGCGCAGATGACGCGCCAGGATCCCCGCCCTTCGCGACAAGCTTAATTTGGACAGCTTCTGCCTGGATATTTAATCCAGTAGTTCCAGCGGAATCGCCGTTTTTGGCCCAACCCAACCAGCCATAACCAGCCGAATGAACTCTATAGTAAATGTCATACTGATTCGCAATCGGGCCATTTAGACGCAGTTCAAGGGCCTGAATTGCTAACCCTTGCCCAACAGTTCCAACATAAACGGCGGAACGCCAATCCTGCCAACCAATATTGGCAACATGAGCCCTGGCCTCGATAAACGAATCATCGTCAACGTCGGCCAGCGACACATTCAAAGCCTGAAGAGAGAGCGATTTTCCAGTCGTACCAGCTTCCCGGCCATCAAGGACAAATGAAGACCACCCATTGTTAGCGGAATGGGCCTGGTAGATAACATGTGGACCATAAGCGGACGGGTCCGTAACAAACGCTCCGTCCGTTACGCCGGGAGCACCACCATCCTTGCTGATAACACGTACTTCAATCGCCTTAAGGAATGAACCCACCAAAGCAGTTCCTGAATCCGCGCCATTGCACGCCCAGCCAAGCCATCCTTTTTGAAAGTCAAAGCAGCGGTACCAAATGTCATAGGAGCCAGACAAATCCCCTGTAAGAGTCAATCTAACAGCTTTTAGGGCACGCCCGTCATTTTTTAAATTTAGTTCCGCACCATCAGAAACGATATCGCTCCATCCTCCAAATTCAAAACAACCGGAGTAATCAATTGAGCCCAGAGTCTCTTGGTTTTCAAACGTAAGGGAAATCGAAGTCAATGGTTCAGAGCCGCTCTCGGAGCCCAGTATTATTGACTTACCCTGTTCAAGGCCCAGGCTTTTACCGTTCAAACCAAGGGAAATACCGCTCAAAGTATCCGTAACTCCAACAAAATGGCACGTGGTGTCACCAGGAGCAGAACCGCCCTTTTCAACCAATAAGATCTGAACACCTTGGATACTGACGCCCTTCGCCGTAGATCCCGCAGGAGCCCCATTCGACGCCCATCCAAGCCATCCACCCAATCCAGAAGCATAGGCTCGGTACCAGATGTCATAGGCAGTAGATATCTCACCGTTCAGCTTAAACTGAACGGCCTCAATCGATCGAGACTGACCCGTCGTGCCAATAGTGTCTGAAGACCAGTTTTGCCAACCGACGCCAGAGACATGCGCACGAGAAGAGATAGCACCTCCGTGCCCATACCAAGTAACCCTAGGCGACAACGCCTCAATAGCATTCTTTGAGCCAACGACACCCGAGGTATTTCCATTCGCAACCGTACTCATCCACCCAACATTGGAGACATGAGATCGATAGGATACGGTAGGCGGTTCCTGTGCATGGTCCCTAAAGGCATCGCCTCGCACTGGCGCACCTTGGGCATTTTTGGGAAGAACCTTAATCTGAACTGCCTCAATCTGGTAAGCATAGCCCTGCGTTCCGGCAGGCTCGCCATTTGAAGCCCAACCAAGCCAGCCAACATTTGCAGAGTGCACGCGATACCAAATGTCATACGAATCAGAAAGACCGCTCGACAATGATAGCTTGATAGCCTCGATGGCTCGCGACTGTCCAACTGTTCCAGATGTCTGCCCGTTACCCACCGGCTGAGACTCCCAGCCAATCCCGGAAATATGAGATTGGACCGAAATGCTGTCATTCCCCAGTGGGGCGCCATCCTGTGAAAGCAGATCGATCTTGAGGGCCTCGACGCGCTTAGCACGACCTGTAGTGCCAGCAGTCATTCCATTTGAAACGGGAGCTTGCCAGCCAATATCCTGTACATGAGTCTGGTATGAAACAGAGTCAATGACAGTGGATGCATCGTTTTCAGATTTCGGCGAATCAGTTGCATTGGAAGCAAACTCACTAGAAACGGATGAGGAAGAATCATTGTCTGACACAGACGGCTGCTCGACTTCAACCCCCTGTTGTTCATCATTTAAGACGAAGTCCTCGTCTTCCGAGCTGCTGGCGGCACTAACGGAATAATCAGTAGATTCCGGCTGCACCGGTAAAGAATCAGCCCAGACAGAAAGGGGCGTCAGAAGACACTGAAGAATCAGTAATGGCATCATTACCGTTGCTAGCAGTCGTTGCGTCTTTTTCATTCGACTCCCCCATCAATCGACCATCTTTAGCATCATTATTTATCGTTTCAGCAATTGCTTAAATACCGAAAACGTGAATGGCACTTAAATTGAAACGAACGGACCGTTGTATAACGACCCGTTCGTTTTTTATCAGAGTAGCTGCTAGAACCTGTGCGAAGGCATGACTTTCGATCAGCTATGCCAGCGGCACGTTGTCGTACCAGCCCCATTTTGGCTTATAAGAAGTGGAATAATAATCCAACCAGTACGCCATATCGAGCGTCCTGATCTGGCCAACGTTATCCATAACCTGGTTATTACCAATGTAGAGACAAACGTGACCGTAAATGCTGCCCATATATGTATGCGCATGCGAAGGCACGGCAATGACCATTCCAACCTTCAGCTGAGAATAATCGGTATATTTACAATAATCCCAGTAGTAATCGCAGGCGTCTGTATGAACGTTCCTAAATCCGGCACGCTCATAGATTTGAGCAATCCATTCAGAACACAAGCCCGGACCAGGAGACGGCACCTGTCGAGCAAGATCTACGATCTTCTTTTGCATTGGATTTGCAAGCGCATAAGGCTGCCCAAGCAAACACGGCGAAACGGTGCTCCCGGGGGCATTGGCACCTTTCTTTGTTAGTTGAACTTGAACAGCCTGAACATGTGTTCCATAGCCGGTGCTTCCGGCGACAGCACCATTTTTGGTCCAGCCGAGCCATCCGACGTTATCGACATGAACCCTGTACCAGACATCAAAATAAGTTGCCAAGTCACCCGACAGAGAGATTCTGATAGCTTCAACCGAATTGGATCCAGCGGCAGACGATAGCTGCCCTCCGTTTGACTTAACGGAAGTCCAGCCTACATTCGAAAGATGAAGTTGATAATTAATCCCGCCGGCAACAGGTGAATCCGTTTTAGCCGAAAACCCAGAAATCGGAATTCCTTTACCAGTTGTGCCAGACACCTCTCCAGCTGAAACACTATTCTGCCAAGAACCCTCCACCAGAGAGGAATACGCTACCGCAGGAATTTCAAGATGGGAATACCCCGACGTATCAGGATGGGAAGCGCCCTTCTTAATCAACTTAATCTGGACAGCCTCAAGAGAGTAAGCCATTCCGGTAGTGCCGGCCTCCTCGCCGTCCTTGGCCCAGGCCATCCAGCCGATGTTGGAGGCGTGGACGCGGTAGTAGACGTCGTAGTCCCTGGCGAGGGAGCCCGTGAGTCTCAGGCGCACCGCCTCGACGGCGCGGCCCTGGCCGGTGGTGCCGCCCTCGGACGCCGAGGGGGCGTCCCAGCCCTGCCAGCCGATGCCAGAGACGTGGGCGTCGACCTGCACGGCCGAGCCGTCGAAGTAGTCGGAGCTGTCGAGCGAGACGATGAGGTCCTCGAGCGCGAGGCCGCGGCCGGTGGTGCCGGCGGTCGCCCCGTCAGCCACGGCGCCCTGCCAGCCCACGTTGGAGACGTGGGCGCGGTAGGTAAGGGACATGGGCCTCTTCTTGAAGGCGTAGTCGACGTTGGCGCCGTCGGACGAGGGGGCGTCGCCGCCCTTCCTTACGAGCCTGACCTGGACGGCCTCGACGCTCCTGCCGTAGCCGGTAGTGCCGGCCTCCTCGCCGTCCTTGGCCCAGGCCATCCAGCCGATGTTGGAGGCGTGGACGCGGTAGTAGAC
>CAKUFT010000002.1 GCA_934650095.1 uncultured Collinsella sp. | reverse complement strand
CTGGCCGGTGGTGCCGCCCTCGGACGCCGAGGGGGCGTCCCAGCCCTGCCAGCCGATGCCAGAGACGTGGGCGTCGATTTGGACGGAACCGTCAACTACAGGATTCAGAATACTGACCTTAATATCTTCCACAGCCTTAGACTGCCCCGTTGTACCGGCAGTAGAGCCATCTCTTTTACTGCTCATCCAACCAATATTGGAGACATGGGCCTCATATTGGATATGCATCTTACCGTCATCCACGTTTAAATAAGACCCATTGAAGCAGTAATTCATATCGCAAGAGCCATTAATGCCCGGGACATTGCCCCTGCTTGAATATTGCCAGAAACTATAGCTACCAGCATAATCGCAACGCCAATTGTATTGGGCGACCCAATGGTCATAACCGCTCAGCGACGGAGAGTTCAGATAGTTGTTAAACCAGTTAAGGTTTGCATAGATGCCCGCTTTAAGGCCCACAGCCTCCATGCGGTTGCAAAAAGTCTGGGCAATCTGAGCAAGCTTATCTTTGCTGAAATTCGAATCCTCCAGGATATAGTTATCCTCAAGATCATAATAAACGGGAAGCGACGGATGGTGGCCACCGAGCCAAGCAAGCGTTCGATCGGCTTCTTTATTTGCATCCGCTACAGAACGAGCATAGGAGTAATAGTAGACACCGTAAGGAATCCCGAGACGTTCACATTCGGTGGCGTTTCGCTCAAACGTTGAATCTGGTTTGCCATAAACCGGACCGACCTTGAGAATGGCAAATTCTATTCCAGCGGCCTTAACCTGATTCCAGTCAATCGTCCCCTGAAAGTTGCTGACATCGATACCACGCGCAACGGCACCATTGGGCAAAGCTTCGTCAGCCAAAGACTGCGCATCGATACCCTCGTTGCCAGCATCAGTAAGCACGCCGTTCGCATAACGCCAAGAATTCGGCACCAAAGAGTCAGCTTCAGGAGAATCCGCCTGTATGGAATCATCCGCCGAGGCCTCGCCAGCAGAATCGTTAACGCCCGACTCATCAGTTCCGATTCCAGACTGATCATCAGAAACTGAGCCTGAGTCACCATCTGGCCGAGCAGCGTTCGCATCGTCACCATGCCATTCGGTTACTCCCTGAGAACCCGAGGCGTCGTCCTGCCCATCCCGAGAACTTTCACCTTGAAATCCGCAAACGTTCGATGATTGCTGCACCGGCTGTGAAGTAGCGACGGATTGGGCAGACAACGCGTATGCACAGTAAGGCTGAATGACTTGCGACCAAGCTATTAATAGCGTGCAAACCAAAGCTGCAGACGCTTTGAGACGATTCATATATATCCCCCGAGACATTGACTACTTTCGAAGACACCAATTTATATTACCGCACTTCTAAACAAGCATTTAAGGCTTAAGGCGCAACGGTCGCATTCAGATAAAAAGAGGCGCTCCCGTTTCGGAACGCCTCAAATGGCTCTATGCAAAAGGCCTTGCGGCACCGATTACACGACCAGGAGCATAGACCGAGCGCTCGGTGACTCCAATTCCCGGCCACGAATCGATAATTCGACCGTTTCCGATGTAGATTCCAATATGACCTTGGTAGTAGACCACATCTCCCCTCTGCATAGCAGAGGTGCTAACCGGCATAAACGTGTTGGTGCGATACCAGTTCATGGAGTTATAGGTCTGCTCGGGCAACCAACGATGGTTATAGGGGTTATACCAACCCATATCCATGCCAGTAGCATACAAGCATTGCAACACCAAGCCCGAACAATCAACTGCATCCCCCGGCCAAGAAGACCAAGGTTCGATATAACGAGTACCGATATATTCACGAGCACGCTGGACAAATGCGTTGATGCAGTCTTGGCGCGAAGCGTTATAGGGAATACGGGAAGGTGTGACGTACGTAAAGTATCCGGTGCAATACGAAGGAAGCTGCACACTATTGCAATTAACCTTTGGATAGGATCCGGGTGTCTGATAGCCCATATAGCGATAGGTCTCAAAATAAGAATCGGAAGTTGAGCCCGGTGCAGCGGCGCCCTTGGGAACAATCTTTACCTGCAAAGCCTGAACGGGAATCCCGAGCTTCGTAGTGCCCGCCGGAGATCCATTTCTGGTCCAGCCAAGCCATCCGTAATCTGAAATGTGAACGCGATACCAAACATCAAAGTAATTGGAAACATCACCGGTCAAGCTGATCTTTACGGCTTGAATTTGCTGCCCTTGACCAACAGTTCCCGATGTATCCCCATCAGAAACAGCAGATTGCCAACCGATATTTGACACGTGAGCGAAGTACGAAATACCACCACTTATAGAACTATCAGAAAGCGACAGCTGCATGGCTTCCATGGCACGATTCTGTCCAACCGTACCAGCAACGCCATCATTACCAACAGCCGTTTGCCAACCAAGCCCAGAGCAGTTCGCCTTAACGGAAAGCCCGGGAAGCTGAATCAAAGCAGCCTGATCCTGGACGGGAGCTTCGGACGAGCCCTTGGCGACTAACTTAATTTGAATTGCCTCAGCTTGTTTAGCCAAGCCAACGGTGCCGGCGGCAGCGTCATTCTTAGCCCAACCGAGCCAACCATAGTCTGCAGTATGAATACGATAATAGATATCGTATTTTGAGGCATCGTTGCCAGTCAGCCTTAGCTTGACCGCCTGAATTGCGAGATTCCTGCCAACAGTGCCAGCATAGTCGGCACCCGAAACGTATGGTTGCCAGCCGATATTCGCAACATGTGCCGACACTTCGACGGAAGCATCAATGCCCTGCGCTGAAACATACAACGCTTGCAGAGAGCGTGACTTACCCGTCTGGCCGGCAGTTTCACCGTTGCCAACAGGAGCCAACCAGCCCGCAGAAGCAACGTGCGCTTGCGAAACAAGACCAACTCCAGACGCCTCGATAAACGCGTTGTCAGTGGAGCCAGGCGAAGACTGACCCTTGTTAACAAGTGCTATATCAATACCGCATAAGCCGGAAGTACCGACGGAAACGCCACACGCCTGGCCATTGGAAGTCCAGCCGGTCCAACCATTACTAGAATCGAAAACCCTATACCAGATGTCATAATTGGCAGCAAGCTGACCGCTCAATGACATTTTTATCGCTTTTATGGGTGCACCGGATACCGCCCTGGCAGCGCCGCCGTCCGATGAGGAAGAACCCCAACCTGAATACTCGTCCATAACGGTATAGGAAATAGAGCCATCATCAGTCTGGCCTGCAACGCTTAAGGCGATAGAGTTCAACAGCTTGGAGTCTTTGCCTCCAATTGAAGCCTTTTGACCAGAGGAAGAGCCTAACGTTTCCCCAGAAATAGCCGATCCGGAAACCGTTACAGCATCTGGATCTCCGATAAAAACCTTATCCGAAGAGCCGGGCGCCGATCCGCCCTTCTCTACAAGAACCACTTTGACCGCTTCGATAGCCTTGCCCTTACCGGCGGAGCCAGCAGCTGCGCCATTGCATGCCCAATCGAGCCAGCCTATGCCCGCGACATGAGCGCAATACCAAACGTCATATTTTTCAGATGCCTCACCAGTCAAGCGAATCTGAACGGCCTCAAGGCGTTGTGCCTTACCAGTCGTACCGCAACGCCCTTCGGACCACTTCTGCCATCCAATATTCGACACATGGCCACGAAGTTCAACAGCACCCGAATGGCCATACCAGTCAAGCTGGGCCTCAAGAGCCTCCATGGGGAGGCCCCTGCCAGTTGTTCCAGCAACAGATCCGCTCCCCACGGGCGACATCCAACCAATATTCGACGAATGCGAGCGAACGGTGATAGAGGCAGGTTCATCGCTGCGGTTCTTAAAAGGACAGGAGGTGTCGCCCGGGGCGGGGTCGCCCTTGGGCAGGACCGCGACCTGGACGGCCTGGGCGGCGCGGCCGTAGCCCGCCGAGCCGGCCTCGGCGCCGTCGCAGGCCCAGCCGAGCCAGCCGAACTCGGCCGAGTGGACGCGGTACCAGACGGTGTAGCGGGCCGCCAGCCCGTCGGACAGCCTGACCCTCAGGGCCTCGACGGCGCGGGACTGGCCGGTGGTGCCGGCGGTGCAGCCGTTGCCGACGGCGGACTGCCAGCCGATGCCGGCGACGTGGGCCTCGACGGAAAGGGCATTTGCAACCTGCTCTTGAGAGGAAGGCCCATCCGCTTTAAGTGAGATTTTAAGTGCCTCGAGATTCAAGCCCCTGCCTGTCGTTCCGGCAATCTTGCCCGAACCAACCGGATTCATCCAGCCAACATTCTGCACATGAGCAGAAACGCTTACGCTTTTGACGGTCAGCTGATTGCTTTCGGCTGAATCGGCAGCAGTGGCTCCACTAGCCTCTTCGGAGGAAGCCAACTGCGCGTTTTGGGACTCACTATTCTCGGGAGTACCATCCGATTTTTGGTCCTCGGACACCGAGCCGTCTTGCGTGGCAACCGAACCTTCAAGGACGGAGTCATTTGAGCCAGCAGGTACGCTAATTGAATAATCAGCATATGCAGCGGTCACAGCCCATGATTGACACACGAGCAACACAGCAGCCATAAGAACAGAAACGGACACATCAAAGAGACGTCTCACGATTCCACCTTCCTTCATCTATTAACGAACCTACTTAAGGACAACCGCCTGGGCCCCTCGCAGCGAGTATAGCGAAGCGATGCGTTCAGCAGAGTTAGAGACATACCCAGAGAGCGAATCGGCAATGTAAACGGTGCCTAGAGAGCGATTAAAACCTCTTAAGACAACGGTATGAGAGTTGGTATATGTTCTATAGACCCTTCCACCGTAAGCCTGAGTCGCATAGCATCGACCCAAATTCTGCATGCCTATCGTCGACCAGATGATAACGGGATGACCAGCCTCCAAGTACGAATAAAGGTCATAGAAACCTGTACCGCTCACGTCGTACGCTCGCAAACTACTACCGCTGCTAATCAAGAAAGAATTAGCGGTGTTGGTCAGTCCAGGGGCAGATATACAGTTTCCATTCGAAGCGCTATGAGGATTGCCCCAAAACGCCGTCACAAAATCCCAGCTGCTCTTAGGCATATATGCATCTGCAATGACGGTTTTGCCCAGACCAAATCCGTAATAGTTAAGCGCATTGGTCAGTGCAACGGACTCGCAGCCAGTCGGAAGCTCAGGGTTCTGCATTGCACAAGGAACGTTGAGGACAAGCGAATTCGGATGCAAAGGACGGTCCCTGTACGCGCCGTCCGTGGGCCCCGGGGCGGCCGAGCCCTTCGCGACGATGCGGACCTGGAGCGCCTCGAGGCGGTAGCCGATGCCGGTCGTGCCGGCGCGGGCCCCGTCGCTGGCCCAGCCGAGCCAGCCGTAGTCCTGCACGTAGGCGCGGTACCACACGTCGTAGTACTCGGAGAGGTCGCCGGTCAGGCGCATCTTCACGCACTCCACCGCCCTGCCCCGGCCGGTGGTGCCGGCCACGGCGCCGCCCGAGACCTCGTCCTGCCAGCCGATGCCCGCGACGTGGGCGCTGTAGGACAGGCCGCCGGCGACCGGCGAGGAGACCTCGGCCGCGATCGCCTCGACGGCGCGGGCCTGGCCGGTGGTGCCGGCGGTGCCGCCGGCCCCGACGGCGTCCTGCCAGCCGATGCCGGAGACGTGGGCCCTGAGGCTGAGCGAGGGTGCGGAGAGCTCGGCGGGGGCGCCGGACGAGGGGGCGTCGCCGCCCTTCTCGACGAGGACGGCCTGGAGCGCCTCGGCCTGGACGCCGAGGCCCTCGGTGCCCGCGGGCTCGCCGTCCTTGGCCCAGCCGAGCCAGCCGTAGCCGGCCGCGTGGACGCGGTACCAGACGTCGTAGGAATCGGAGACGGGGCCGGACAGGGACACCCTCACGGCCTGCACGGCGCGGCCCTGCCCCACCGTGCCGGCGTAGGAGGGGGAGGAGGCGGCGTCCTGCCAGCCGATGCCGGCCACGTGGGCCGCGACGGAGACGGAGCTCCCCTCGCCCGCCCCCTCGAGGGAGGCGCGCACGGCCTGGAGCGCGAGGCCCCTGCCGGTCGTGCCGACGGCCTCGCCGCCGCCCGCCGCGGGCAGCCAGCCGCGCTCGGCGACATGGCCCTGCAGGACGAGCGCCGGGCCGGAGCCCGCGCCGGAGACGAAGGCCCCCTCGGCCGGGCCGGGGGCGCCGGAGCCCTTCGCGACGAGGGCGACCTGGACGGCGGTGAGGCCCGAGGCGCCGGACTCGACGCCGGAGGGCTCGCCGGCGCTCGCCCAGCCGAGCCAGCCGCGCGCGGAGTCGCAGGAGCGGTACCAGACGTCGTAGCGCTCCGCGAGGCCGCCGGACAGCTCGAAGCGGACGGCCTTGAGCTGGAGCCCGCCGCCCGAGGCGCCGAGCTGCGCCCCGTCGGAGCTGGCCTCACCCTGCCAGCCGGAGCCCAGCAGCAGGCCGCGGTAGCAGACCGACCCGTCGGACTCGAGGTTGTCGACGGCCGCGGCGACGGAGCCCAGCACGGGGCCGCCCTCGGAGCCGAGCGTCAGGACCCCGCCGGAGGAAGAGGAGCCCGCCGGGGAGCCGGAGACGGAGAGGGCCGACCCGGACAGGCGCTCGCCGGCGCCGCGGAAGGCGCCGCCGGCCGGGCCCGGCGCGGCGCCGCCCTTGGGGACGAGCACGACCTGGACGGCCTGGACGGCCTTCGCAAGCCCCACCGTGCCCGCGGACGCGCCGTCCCTGGCCCAGCCGAGCCAGCCGTAGTCGGCGCAGTGCACGCGGTACCACACGTCGTAGGACGAGGCGGCCTCGCCGGAGAGCCTGAGCTGGAGCGCCTCGACCGCCAGGGCGCGCCCGGTGGTGCCGGCGGTGCCCGAGGCCCAGCCCTGCCAGCCGAGGTTCGAGACGTGGGCCCTCACCTCGAGGGATGAGGAGCCGTGACCGTACCAGGAGACGGAGCCCGAGAGGGCCTCGAGGGCGCGGCCCTGCCCGGTGGTGCCGGCCACGGCGCCGTCCGAGACGGAGCCCTGCCAGCCGATGCCGGCGACGTGGGCGCGGTATGAGACCGAGGGGGGCTCGGAGGACCTGTCGACGAAGGGCGTGGAGGTGTCGCCCGGGGCGGGGTCGCCCTTGGGCAGGACCGCGACCTGGACGGCCTGGGCGGCGCGGCCGTAGCCCGCCGAGCCGGCCTCGGCGCCGTCGCAGGCCCAGCCGAGCCAGCCGAACTCGGCCGAGTGGACGCGGTACCAGACGGTGTAGCGGGCCGCCAGCCCGTCGGACAGCCTGACCCTCAGGGCCTCGACGGCGCGGGACTGGCCGGTGGTGCCGGCGGTGAAGCCGTTGCCGACGGCGGGCTGCCAGCCGATGCCGGCGACGTGGGCCTCTACGGATATCGCGTCGGCGCCGAGGGGCTCGCCGGTCGACGCGTCGGACAGGACGAGGCGCAGCGCCTCGAGGGGGAGCCCCCTGCCGGTCGTGCCGGCGGTCTCGCCGCCGGCGACGGCGCCCATCCAGCCGATATTGGAGACGTGGGCGGAGTAGGACAGCGAGACCTCCGCGGCCTCGTCGGGCCGGGCGGCCTCCGCCACGCCCCCGTCGGGCCGCGCGGCATCGGCCTGGGCGACATCGGCCTGGGCGCCGGCCTCCCCGCCGGGGGCGGCGTAGGCCGCGGGCCCGCACAGGGCCAGGGCGGCCGCGACGGCGAGCGCGGCCGCGGCCCCGGAAACTCGTTTCACTGAGCGCTTCATATGAAAATCCCCCTAATCTAGCAACGGTTTAGAGTCTACTAGATTGGGGGAACGGGAGCCAAGGCATGATAGACAGAACGGTTAATAGCATCGACCGTAACAACAACGATGGTTTAACAAGACAACAGACAAGACCCTCTCCGGTCTGCACGGCGGACCAATAACTCATATCGGAAACTGCCTGGTGTTGGCACAAATCGCGTTATTAAGATCAAACCCCATCTCAGACTCATAGCAGATTGAACGCCCGCAACGGCAGCCCACGCAATCCCGTCGCGATGCAATACCAATCGAATGGCGACCACCGTCGTCTTGCTCGAGCCTAACCAGATAATAGCCAGCAATCAAACGGCAAACCCCGGCGGCCTCTTATCTAAACTTCTCGCTTTCCCAGGATATTCGCGGCCATACGCTTGCATGCGCGAAGGAATCCAGACCTTAAAACGTCGTAATCGAACATGAGCCTTCTGTACACACGGGCGCTGGGGGCCTCGCCAACAAGTGCCGCGCGCACTATGGCGGCAACAGAAGGAGCGCATTTCGTTAGCGCGGCATCGCTGCTCACAGCGGAACCGGCGAGCACGGCCGCAACGGCAGCAAACACCTTCCCACAGTCCGTACCCAGCAACCTGACCGCGTCGTACAGCACCAAATCGCACAGGAAGTATGCCAGATCATCGACATGCTGTGCGTCAAGGCCATCGCGATGCCAGTCGGCCAACACTGCGGAATAAATCTTTACATGCTCGAGCAAGCGCGTCTCATCGTCGTAGCGCATGGTGTCCATGAGCGAACCCTTGCGCGCCACGCGGTAGTCATACAGTTTGTTCGAAATAAGCGTTGTTTTTCGTGAACGGCCATATATCGCCATTTCGAAAACCTGATCTTCACCATAGATAATAGATTCATCGAACTGAATAGCGTTATTCGCCAGAAAATCACGTCTACAGGCAGTCCGCCACACAAAGGGACGCGAGTCCTCTTTAAACAATAATTCGAAACTATATCCATGAAAAGAAACATCCCGTGGACTCAAAACCCGGTTAAGCCACGGGTACCCCGCCTCCAACGGATACGGGTTAGCGCCAAAGGTCAAGACGTCGCAGTCCTCGCGCTCAAAGGCATCGACGATCACGCGGCATGCATCGGGCGTAAACCGGTCGTCGGAATCCAAGAACGCGACGATAGGTGCCGTGGACGCGGCGATACCCGCATTGCGCGCACTCGACAGGCCGCCGTTGGGCTTATCGACCAACGTAAAGCGCGCGTCCTTTTCGCAGAAGGCAGCCGCGATGTCGCGCGATCCGTCCGGCGAGCCATCGTTGACCAGCACGCCTTCCCAATCGGGCATGTCCTGCGCAAGCAGGGAGTCCAGGCACCATGCCAGGCACTCCTCCACCTTATAGATGGGAACGACGACGGAAATCCTGGAGGTAGACATAATCACGAGCTCCTACTGTGCAGCCGGCACGTCATCGGGATGCGGGTTATCGCCGTACGTGCGCTGGTACGTCAGCACACGCCAGACCAGCGGCAGGCCGCCGATCTTAAAGTAGTGCTTAAACGTATTGAGCTTGCCCGGCTTTTTAAAGTCAAAGCGCGAATCGATATAGGCGCGCGGCGACTTGACCATCAAGCGCAGATCAGTCTCGCCGCGCGGGTCAAACAGCGACAAGTCAAAGCGACCGGCATCCCAATCGGCCTTGAGCTCGGGCGAGGCCTTCTCCCAAAACTGCTCGCGCAGCTCATCGATCAGGCGCTCGTCATTCCAACGATAGGTATCGACCTTCATGCGCATTAAAATGCCCTGGAGCTGAGCCTTAAGCTCGGGGCGCTCGTCCAAAAAGCGCTGCATCTCGGCATATTCGTCGCACACGCAAAACACCTTATTGGGCGAATTAACGGAGCTCTTCTCGTTATCCTGGCGATAGCACAAAATGGGGTCCGCAATAAACGCGGCGCGCTCGGCGCACGCCCAAACCTTAAAGTTAAAGCCGGCATCCTGATACGATGCCCCCGGCGTGGGGAGGAACCGAATCTGATTGTCGTTAAGGAACTTGCGCCGATAGATGGCCGACCAAATGGAAGGCTTGCGGTAGAAGATGCCTGGGCGATCGGCGGGGCGATACGCCGCGCCCGTCATATGCTCGTCGATAATCCCAAACAGCTCACGGCGCTCGGCGGGCGTAGACCAGTACAGATAGAAATCTCCTTTAACCACATCGGCATGCTCGGCGTCTGCCTTGGCAACCAACTTTTGGAGCGAGTCCTCAAACATAAAGTCATCGGACTCCAGGATGCCCACGTACTCGCCGCGGGCCATCTCCAGGCCTCGGTTCATCGAGTCGCCGTAGCCGCTGTTGGCCTTGTCGATCATCTTGACGCGCGCATCGCGCTCCATGTACTCGCAGATGATATCCGGCGAGCTATCGGTAGAACCGTCGTTGATGCAGATGATCTCGATGTCCTCGAGCGTCTGCGCCACGGCAGAATCGAGGCACTCGCGCAGGTAGCGCTCGACATTGCAGATGGGGACAAGCAGCGAAACTTTAGGGGTATCAGAGTTCTGCAAGAGAACCTCCTGTTGAATAGCGTGTAACAGGGTTATTTTAGCAGCCGAGTTGCGGCGGGCGGCAGCGCTTGGAACTAGAGAAAGCGCTCCAGGCAGGCTTTGAGACCGCGAGTCGAAAGATAGAACATCGCGGCGTCTGCCATCGAAACGCCCGAGGTCGCCGCAACGAGCTTGCGGGCAACACGGCGAACGACGCCCTTGGCAGGAATATCGGCCCACTCCGTTCCCAAAAACGTCGTAAGATCCATGTTGACGCGAGCGGCTACGCAATGGAAGCCATCGGCATCCAAGCGCGCTAGGTCGAACACAATGAGGTCCAAGAACCAGGCGATCAGCTCGCCGGGACACAGGTCCAAAAGACCGTAGGCCGCCCAGCCCTCCAAGACCTCCTCGAGCATCCTCATGTGGGCGTTAAGCTTTTTGGCGCGAGCCTCGGCACTGTTGAACTCGTGCGTCGCCGATGCGCTCTCCATCACGTAGTGGTAGAACTTGTCCGGCATGACGACGGTCTTGCGGGCAAGTGCATAAGCCGCAAATTGGAATACGACGTCCTCGCCCAAGGCCAAACCGGGGGCGAAGCGAATGCCCTCGCGATTGAGCAGCTCGCGCGAAAAGGCCGCGCGGCAGGCATAGGGTTGCGCATTCGCGTGGAACAACAGCTGGGGATCGCGAGCGCCGAAGGTGCCCGCTTTAGGGCTCATGAGCTGCTGGACGCGCTTAGGAGCGGCATCGGCGGGCTCGCAGGCGCCACCAAAAACGGCGACCTCGGCATCCGACGACCCCATGGCCTGCAGCACGCGCTCGACGGTTTGGGCATCGATGTAATCGTCGGCGTCCACAAAGAAGACGGCTTCGCCCCCAGCGGCATCGATGCCAGCATTTCGAGCGCACGAGACGCCCGCGTTTTTCTGGTCAATCACCAGCACGCGGTCATCGTTCTGTGCAATTTGACGCAGAACACGCAACGAATCGTCAGCCGATCCATCGTTGACGCAAACAACCTGAATCGAGCGCTCGGACTGCGCCAACAGCGAGTTGAGGCATCGCTGAATCGAGCTTGCCGAGTTGTATACGGGAACGATGATGGTCGCTTTAAGGGTCGAGGCCTCTCCCATGCCAACCTACCCCCTCAACGATTCGACGAGGAAGGCGGCGACCACGCCGGGGCCTCCAACCGATGCGTAGTATTTGGCGCGTCCCAGGGCGCCGTCCGTCGCAAAGTGCGGATGCTCGTCCACCCAGGCTTCGGGGTCTTTGAGGATGACAGCGAGATTCGCGCGCTTCCACGGCTTAAGGTCGTCCAGCGAAAAGTCCCCCGCGTCCAAGGCGGCCTGGAACTCCTTGGTCATCTGGACCAGGAACTCCTTATAGAACTCGGGCGCCAAGCGCACGTAGTTCCACATATACGAATCGTACTTAATGACCTGATTGAACTTGAGCATGCGCGCGACGTCATCGCTTGCGTGATTGCGGGCATAATCCTCTCGGATCCAACGCTCGATCTCGGCATACTCGGCATTGACGCAAAAGACCTTGGCCGAAGAATTGACCGAGGAGTTCTCGTTGTCTTGGCGATACGAAAGCACGGCATCGTGCAGGTAGACGGCCTTGTCGGCACACGCGATCACCTTAAAGGCAAACGACGTGTCCTGAAAGGATGCACCCGGGGTCGGCAAGAACTTGATGCCGTTGCGCTCGAGAAAATCGCGACGGAAGACGGCCGACCAAATCGAGGGCTTTTGCTTAAAGAACTGTGTCGTGTCGCTTGGGTGCACCGGTTTGCCGCATTCCTTGGGCTTAAACATCTCGTGCAGCGAGCGGCGCTCCTCGGGCTTGGACCAGTAGAAGTCAAAGTTAGCCTTCGCAAAGTCGGCGTTGCAGCCCTCGGCCGCCGACACAAGCTTCTCCAGCGCGTCGGGCGCCATAAAGTCATCGGACTCCAGAATGCCCACGTACTCGCCGCGCGCCATCTCCAGGCCGCGGTTCATCGAATCGCCGTAGCCGCTGTTGGCCTTATCGATCATCTTCACACGCGAATCGCGCTCCATGTACTCGCGAATGATATCCGGCGAGCTGTCGGTGGATCCGTCGTTGATGCAGATGATCTCGATGTCCTTGAGCGTCTGCGCCACGGCGGAATCGAGGCACTCGCGCAGGTAGCGCTGAACGTTATAGATGGGGATAAGCAGCGACAGAACAGGGCTGCCAGAGGCGTTAGTAGACAAAAGTGCTCCTTAGGAAATACCTGTCGTTTCATGGTATCAAAGGGTCGGCGCGCCGACGGGCGTTTATATAATCTATGGAGCCTATGGAGCACCCAGAGACGAAAGGAAGACATGCAGCCCAAAGCCGCACGCAATATTTCTATCGAAGCGCTGCGCCTCGTCGCGGTCGCCGGAATCGCGATTTTCCACACCTTTCAGTGGGCCTTTCAGGCAGCCTGCGCCGGCATGCCGGAATACGCACCGTTTGCCGCCTTCCCCTATTCCGGCGTCCTCGGTTTTATTAACTTGCTGGGCTGCTGGGCCAACGAAGTCTTCTTTATGATCTCGGGGTATTTTCTCATCGCCTCGGCCGCGCGTGCTTGGAATGATGGGACGACCTGGGCGTCGCAGATACAGCGGACGGTGCAGCGTCTTGGCAAGGTTGTCTTACCCACAGCGTTCTATTGCCTGGTGGCGCTTGCATGGTCCACGACCGTCTCCCCCATTCCCGACGTTTCCCTGGTCACGCACTACTGGTACACCCTGGGGCTCGAGTTTATCTGGGTCTACGCCGCCACGGTCTGCATGGCGCCGCTGTTTGGGCTGGCCAAGAACCGACTCTCTAAGAGGAGCTATACGGCAGCGGTCATTACCATCGGCATCCTCGCATTTGTTGCCAACGGGTATTTGGCCGCCATGAGCTCAGCAAACGGCGGCGAGTTTTCTTGGCTCCAGAAGATTATGAGCGCCGCCACGTACGTCGTCGCGTTTTTGATCGGCGGGCTGCTCCGCGATGTTACCGACGCCATGGATTCGGGCAGGGTGCGCGCCTTGGGCAGTCGATCACTCATAGCGGTTTTGGCAATCGCCATCGTCCTAGAGAGCACGCTTTCCTTCACCGGCAGCCTCACGGCGATGGCAACCCTCTCCTACAAATCGACCTCGTTGATCTCGTTTGCCCTCGCTGCCGCCTCCCTGCTCTTTGCGGCAACCCGACGCAGTGCCTCAGGCAATCCGCGGACTGCAGGTGTCATCGTCACCTTATCGAACGCCACGCTCGGTTTCTATGTGATGCAGTCGCTCACCAGCAGCCTTTGGCGCCCCATCTTCAACGCGATGCTTGCAAACATACTGGTCGCCCAAAGCAGCCCTGCGTCCATATGCATTGTCACCGGAACGGTCATCAGCATTGTCTTTGCCCTTATGCTTCTCGTAGTTGACGCAGTTAGAAACCGAATCCTCCGCAGTCTCAAGCAGCAATAAGCACGCCAACGCCCAACGTAGCAGCCGCCGCGCCCGTGGCAGGTTCCTGCGTTTTATTCAAACCTTGCCGACAAGGTGCGGTGAGCCTTTACAATAGGACAGTCCCAAGGACGTATTCGATAGCTTCCGCGCAGCGCTCGCGCGCCGCGCGTGAAAGGATATATTGCCCCATGCCTTCAACCCTTCCCGCCCCCATCGATAAGCTCGCCATCGTTGTCGTCACGTACAAGCGCCAGGAACTCCTGGCCAACTTGTTCGACTCCATGACCGAGCTCACGGCAACGCCCTGGCGCATCGTGATTGTCGATAACGAGAATTCGCGCGAGACCGAGGCCATGTGCACCGCATTCAACGAGCGCCTGGCCAACCTGTGGGGCATCGACACCGAGCAGCCCGACGCGCAGGGCGGCACCGACCGTGTCATCTACGCCCCGCAGCTCGAAAACGGCGGCGGTGCGGGTGGCTTCTCCGCCGGCACTAAATGCGCCTACGATCTGGGGGCCCAGTGGTTCTGGGTGATGGACGACGACGTGCTCGTCATCCCCGAAGGCATCGAGCGTCTTGCCAAGTGGACCGACCGCTACGATGTCATCCAGGGTTCGCGCCTGGACTTTGACGGCGGCGCCTTCTTTTGGCAATACCAACTCATCCTTTCGCTCGGCATTCCCAACCCTGTCGCCAAGTGGGACTTGGGCCCCGAGGGCCACCGCGCCATGAACCAGCTGTGCTTTGAGGGCGGCATGTTCTCGCGCCGCGTGGTCGACAAGATTGGCCTGCCCGACGCGCGCTTCTTTATCTACGGCGACGATGCCTGCTACGGCTACGTGGCCAGCCAACACTTCCCCGCCGCCGTTGTTGCCGACGTGGTGCTCAAGCGCGCCCGCGCCGTCTCTAACTGGGATATCGCCGGCAAGCGCCAGCTCAACTCCACGAGCGACACCAACCGTTACTACATCATGCGCAACCGCGGCTTTTTGGCCCGTTACATGCAAATCTACGGCGACTATCATCCCGTGCTGTTCCGCCTGGGCAATGCCGCGACCTTCTGCAAGGAATTCATTCGCCTGGCTGCCGTCGACAAATGTTTTAAGACCGGTATACCGGCGCTGCGCCGTGGCATGAAGGACGCCCGCAAGATCGTTAAGGATCCCAACTGGAAGCCCATGCCGCCCCTGAAGGACGCCGAGTAGTAAAGGGCTTTCGCCCGCCGCTACAGTCGTTGACACACCACGGACACACGCTGACCGTCAAAGCCAAAGCCCCAACGCATGCGCCCGACGGCGGGGCGCGGCACGCGGATATCATCGATGCCGTCGCGCTCTATGTCGAGCAGCGCCTGAACCGCCAACAGTTCCAGGCCCAGGGCATCGACGCCAGGGTCGTACAACATGTTGACCGTAATGAGCGGTCGCTCATCGAGCATGCCGAGCGTGTCGGCCACGTCAAACACCCGACCGGTGGGAATCACCTGGATATCCCAGCGATCCGAGACGCCACTTCGCTTGGAGCTGGGATTGCAATAGCCGGGCAGTCCAAAGCAGAGCCCCTGAAGCGCCAGATGATAGGCTGTCGGCACATCTGATTGGCCCACATCGATGCCCAGATCGCCGATAGCACAGCTCAAAGCTTGCTTTACAGTGTCCTCGTCTCCTCGGCACAGCCCGTCATGGAACGAGTCGATAACTCCAACGTCCTCAACGGCGCACTCAAACCATTCCAGAATTACAAGACGGAGCGCCTGACGCACTTCGTTGTTAGGCAGACGCAGGGAACGAAGGCACGCGCCGTCCTCCGAATGCCCCGTCATGTCCGTCGTAAGAAATCCAGACAGATACAGCGCTGTCCAGATATCTTCGGGCTTGGCGACATCGGCCACCTCGGCATGCACATGCACTGGCGCCTCAATAAACCCATGCGGCTCAAGCAAATCGAACAATACGGACAGGCGCATGAGATTCCAGTCACCGACGCATGCGCTCAGACGGTCAGCGTAACCATACAGATCTGCCCGAACAGGCGCGACGCAACCGCGATGTGCGTAGTCCACCACGCGCTCCGGGCTCGAGCAATAAAAACCACCAAACAGATAGCCCTCGAGCCACTCACGCGCGTCATCCAGACAGCCGTTGCGACCGATGCAATCCAACAGCACTTGGACTTCGTCGTCCGAAAAACCGAACCATCGATCACACCAACTCGACAACGCTGTCGCCGACCGATAGGAAACCCCACGTTGGGACAACGCAAACTCGGCATGACCGGGGCGTTCGCACATCAGACACGTCAATCGCAACGAGTCGCCGGCATCGGCAATGGTGTCGAACAACATTCGGCTGAGCGACTCTAGGGAATCCACGCTACCGTCGTCCTTAGCGTCCAAACGCTTTGGACATACCGCGTCGTAGTCGTCTATCAGAAGAACAACCCGCTCATCGAAAGCTGTCTGAAGCAGTTTAATAAGCACGCCAAGCGCCGCATCGATCTCCTTATCGCTGGCCACCCCACGCGCCGCCCTCTCGATAAGACGAACCTCACGTCTTGACAGATCAGGCGCGGCAAGCAGCGGCAGTAATCGGGCGCACTCGCGCACGACAGCCCCGCGAATTGCTGCCGCAGCACCAGCGCCATGCCTCGAAGCGGCAGCTGTAAAGTCGAGCATGATGACCGGATAACTCGCGTACTCATCACGATAGCGACCGCCGCCCGCCTGCCAAATCTGGGTACCAGCGAACAGGCTTCGATCCGGCAGCCGGCGATCAGGTCGTTCCAAATAGCACTTGAGCATCGATAAATTCATGCTCTTGCCAAAACCCTTGGGCCGACAGCAAAGCGCAACAGGTGCTTCACTGTCCAATATATCGGCAATAAACATAGTCTTATCGACGAGTAAACACCGATTGATTGCATCGGAAAAGTCGTGTGCATCAACCGGTAGAGCTGCGCTATCCGCATGATTGAGCAACCGTGCACCAAACGCATGAGTAAAACCACAATTCACCTGTTCAGACACCGTAAACTCTCCTTCTAACGCAGCACGATGCCCATTGTAGCGAGCGGGTAGAGCGCAACAATATCGACATGCAAACGTTTCGGGCAGCGGTAGCAACAGACCCCCGAGGGGGCATAACAAATCGTTGCACAACAAAAAAGGGGGGGGCCGATGCCGCCGCACCGGACCCCGTCCCAAACTCTTATAGAAAACGATCTGGAAGATTACTCCTCCAAGCCGTCCTCCCCAGAAGCCTTCTTCTGCTGATCGAGCTTATGCTTACCACTTACGATAGACGTAGCGCCCAGTGTGGCCAAGCTTGCACTGGCAAGGCTCGCCATCACAATCAGATCGCCCGTCTTGGGCATGTTGCCGCCCGAGGACTTGGCAGTTGTAGTCGTCGTGGTCGTGGTGGTCACCGTTTTGGAGTCATTTTGCTCCTGGTTCTGGTTGTCGGTGCTGCCCTTACCGCTGTCCTTGCCCTGCTGCTTTCCGTCCTCGGTCTTGTCCTTGCTCTTGTCCTTCTCCTCAGATTCAGGCTCCTTATCCTCGTCCTTCTTCTGTTCGGACTTGTCGCTCTTCTCTTCAGAGCTAGAACCCTTATCGGATTCGGTCTTCTCGGAAGTCTTGTCCTTGGAGTCGCCCTTTGCGGCTTCGGTCTTTTCCGCGGAAACCTGATCAGAGTTGTCCTTGTTCTGGGTCGAGCCGTTATTGACGCCAGCCATCAGCGAAGAGCCCAGCGTAGAACCAAGTTGCACGGAGAAAGAAGGCTTCTTGTCCGGCGAAGCAACGGGAGCGTCCGGCGCCTTATTCGAGTCATCCTTGGAAGCATCGGAACCAGGGGTTGCGTTAGAGCCGGAGCCGTTGTTAGAGCCGGTGCCAACAGACGAATCGCTCGAGCCGGTGGATGAGTTAGAGGTGCCAGCGTTGGTTGAACCAGAAGCGTCGCTGTCCGTATTGCCAGCAGAGCTTGAAGACGAATCGCCCGCTGCAGTGCCGTTCGAGGTAGACCCGTCGTTGGTAGTGCCACCAGCAGAACCATTGCTGTCAGCATCGGTCGAGGGCGCATCCATCCTGTCATCGTTGGAATCGTCACTCGAGTTGTCATTCGAATCAGGCGTCGGCGCAGGCGCGGGCGTGGACTCGGGCTCCGCAGGCGTCGAGGGCGTCGAGGGCGTCGAGGCAGCTTCGTCCTCGGCGATATAAACCAAGCAGTCCTTCAGCTCGTTGCGGTAGCGGTTCTTCCAGCCCTCATGATACTGGGGCTGGCTCGAAAACTTGGTCGCGACGTTATTGACCACGCTGTTGGCAAGTGCCGTCACAAACTCGCGGTCGGACATATCATTGGAAAGATTCGCCCAACGGAAGAAGTCCCTGCAGCCACCGGTACCGCACATGTTGGTGATGCTCCAGACCATGCCCTTGGCGCAATCGGCGCGACCGGAAATATCAATGCCCAGGCCGCTCTTGAGCCAAGCCTCGGTCACAGCATAGTAGGAGTTGTACGCATAGGCATCCTGAAGCGCCGAGAACTCAGCAGGATCGGTATTGTAGGCGCCCTGGAAAGCCTCCTGCGCAATGCGGCCCAGCTCGGTAAGCTGGCCGTTCTCGTACATGGAATTGCTCGCGTTGGAAATCTCGCTGCCGCGATCGATCGCATCCTTGAGCATGCTGTATTTTTCGGGGTTGTAGTTGTAGGCCTGCTTCATAAACGGGATGAGCGACCAGCGGCGATCGAACTGGTAATAGCCCAGCGCGTTATAGCCGTCCCCATACGAAAAGCCCTGGTTGTAGTTGCCATGGCTCTCGTACTTGGTAAAGTACTTCATCTCGGTGGTGACATTGACAAACGAAACGCCCTGGACCGACCGCAGCACGCCCGAGAAGGACTGCTGGGTGTAGAGACCCTTATCGATATCGGTGGCATCCGAGGCAACGCCCGGCGTGGGCTCCTCGGCAACAGCGGCCGTGGGCGCGGAAACGGCGCCAAACGAGAGCGCCAGCGTCAGGCCCGCAACGATAGCGGAATGCTTGGGCTGCATAAGATCCTCCCTGCATTGGTGTAGTTAAAGTGCAGTTTGCAAAGATAGATTCAGTATTACAGCTCCCCGCTTGTTGCACAACAACGACTCGGCAAACGGCAACAACCCTCCGCGAAATCTTAAGGAATTGTGCTCGAGCTACAGTTTGATGTCGAAGTTGATCTCGGGGACGGCGGCAAGGTCGGCCAACGTCACACCGTCGACGTACTTTTCGATTACGTCGTCCAGACCACGCCAAAACTTAACGGTGGAGCACAGATCGCTACGGGTGCAGCTGTTGTCGATGCCATCGCACGCTACCGGAGCCGTGCTGCCCTCAACGGCACGCAGAATGTCGCCGGCACGCACCTCGGCCGGGTCCTTGGCCATCATGTAGCCGCCGCCCTTGCCGCGCACGCTCTTAAGTAGGCCCGCCTTCATGAGCGGACGAACCAGCTGCTCCAGATACTTTTGCGAGATACGCTCGCGGTCGGCGACCTCGCGCAGAGCGATCTTGCCCTCGGCGTCGCCCAGCGCTGCGATATAGATCATCAGTCGGAGGGCATAGCGGCCCTTAGAAGAAATGAGCATACCTACCCTCCCATCGCATCTTGGACAACATAACCAGGTTTGTTTGTCCCAAATCTTAAGTAAGTGGGACAAACACAACAGGTATTTTTGTCCCACAATTTGAAAAGTCGAGTGGATTAGTCGGGTTTTCCCTTGACTAACGCCGAACCCATAGTAACTTTATTCCGAGAAGATTCCTAGGGTTTCGTACACCCATGAGTACACCATATACAGAGAGGGACAGCATGAGCGCAAATCCGCTGCTTTCCATCGAAGGTCTGACCGCCTCCGTGGACGAGAAGACCATCCTCCACAACGTCAACCTTAACGTCGCCGCCGGCGAGACCCACGTGTTGATGGGACCCAACGGCGCCGGCAAGTCCACCCTTGGCCACCTGGTCATGGGCGACCCCGTCTACACGGTCAACGACGGCCGCATCGTCTTTGACGGCCAGGACATCACCGAGCTCACCACCGACAAGCGCTCGCGCGCCGGCCTGTTCCTGAGCTTCCAGGCCCCGGTCGAGATCCCCGGCGTGCCACTGTCGAGCTTTTTGCGCGCCAGTATCGCCGGCCGCCCCGGCCTGGAGATGAAGGGCAAGGAATTCCGCCGTCGCGTGAAGGAGCTCGCGGCCGAACTTAACATGGATACCGCCTACCTCAACCGTGAGCTGGGCGTGGGCTTCTCGGGCGGCGAGAAGAAGAAGGTCGAGATGCTCCAGCTCCTACTGCTGCAGCCCAAGCTCGCCATCCTGGACGAGACCGACTCCGGCCTGGACGTCGACGCGCTTTCCACCGTCAGCCATGGCATGGACGCCTACCGCAAGAGCTGCGACGGCTCCATGCTCATCATCACGCACAACACGCGCATCCTGGAGCACCTGGATGTCGACCGCGTCCACGTTATGGTCAAGGGCCACATCGTGCGCGGGGACGACGCCTCGCTCATCTCCTGGATCGACAAGAACGGCTTTGAGACCTTCGAGCGCGAGGCCGCCGAGCAGCGCGCCCAGGCCGAGGCAGCCGCTGCCGAGCAGCAGGCGTAAAGGGGCGGCGCAATGACCAAGAACCGCACCGAGGTCGCGGACATCGACCGCAGCCTCTACGACTTCACCTATGGCGAGGAGGGATTCGAGCGCCTCGACGCCGGCATCACGCCCGACATCGTGCGCGAGATCAGCGCCAAGAAGGACGAGCCGCAGTGGATGCTCGACCTGCGCCTCAAGTCCCTCGAGATCTTTAACCGCTTCCCGGATCCGACGTGGGGCCCCTCCATCGAGGGCCTGGACATGGACAACATCGTCACCTACGTCAAGCCCAATACCGACCAAAAGCACGACTGGGAGTCGGTGCCCGACGACATCAAGAACACCTTTGAGCGCCTGGGTATCCCCGAGGCCGAGCGCAGCTACCTGGCGGGCGTCGGCGCGCAGTACGACTCAGAGCTCGTCTACCACAACATGCAGGACACCGCGTCCAAGATGGGCATCGTCTATTCCGGTATCGAGGAGGCCCTGCACGACCCGCAGTGGGAGCCGCTCATCCACGAGAAGTTCATGACGCTCATCCCGCCCACCGACCACAAGTTTGCGGCCCTGCACGGCGCCGTATGGTCGGGCGGCTCGTTTGTCTACGTGCCCAAGGGCACCAAGCTCGATTTTCCGTTGCAGAGCTACTTCCGTCTTAACGCCAAGGGTGCCGGCCAGTTTGAGCACACACTCATCATCGTCGAGGACGACGCCGACCTGCACTTTATCGAGGGCTGCTCCGCGCCCAAGTACAACGTGGCCAACCTCCACGCCGGCGCCGTCGAGCTCTTTGTGGGCAAACGCGCGCACCTGCGCTACTCGACCATCGAGAACTGGTCCAAGAACATGTACAACCTCAACACCAAGCGTGCGCGCGTGGACGAGGATGGCGACATCGAGTGGATCAGCGGCTCCTTCGGCAGCCACGTGGGCTATCTCTACCCCATGAGCGTGCTCAACGGCCGCCGCGCCCGCTCGAGCTTTACCGGCATCACCTTTGCCGGCGCCGGCCAGAACCTCGACACCGGCTGCAAGGTCGTGCTCAATGCGCCCGAGACCTCGGCGACCGTCGAGACCAAGGGCATCTCCAAGAGTGGCGGCATCCAGACCTTCCGCAGCTCTATCGTGGCGACGCCCAAGGCCGAGGGCTCCAAGGCAACCGTGAGCTGCCAGTCGCTCATGCTCGACGACCAGAGCCGCTCCGATACCATCCCGGCCATGGACATCCGCGCCAAAAACGTCGACATCGGCCACGAGGCAACCATCGGCCGCATTGGCGACGACAAGGTGTTCTACCTCATGAGCCGCGGCATCTCGGAGGAAGAGGCCCGCACCATGATCGTTAACGGCTTTGCCAACCCGGTCTCCAAGGAGCTGCCGCTGGAGTACGCCGTCGAGATGAACAACCTGATCAAGCTCGAGATGGAAGGAGCGATCGGATAATGAAACAGGAAACCAGCACCGCTGTTACCACGCTCGAGCAGGTCAACGCGATGCCAGCCGCCACTTGGGGTTGGCTCAAAATGAACCAGACCAAGCTCGAGCTTTCCGACGAGCTTGCCACCGCTCCCACCGAGGCCGTTGAGGTCGAGGGCCTGGACGAGCAGTTTGCCGGCTCGGCCGACGCCTTCGACGCCGCCATGGAAGCCATGGCCGAGCGCTTCCCCGAGCGCCGTGCCGCTGCCCCCGGTGATGCCGCCGACCGCGCCCGCATCACGCCCGAGACGGAGCTCGACGTGCCCGCCACCTCCGTCTACCAGGCCGGCGCCATCAAGCTCGAGGAGGAGCTCTCCCCCGCCGAGGCCTTCGAGACCGGTATGGGTGAGGCCGCCTACGCTTACCTAGCAGACCACGCCACCAAGCGCATCGTCATCGATGTGCCCGCATATAAGCACGCCGCGGCCACCGTGCGCGTGAGCGGCGCCGACGCAGCGGCCGCGATTGCCGCTATCGACGTCGTCGCCCGCCCGCAGGCAACGCTCGACCTGCACATCGCCCTGGACTCTCCCGTTGCCGGAGAGGGCGTCGTGGGCTCCGTGCTGCGCGTGTGCGCCCACGAGTACGCCACCGTCAATGTGACCTGCACTCAGACGCTCGACGATAGCTGGATCGCACTCGACGACACGGGTCTCTTCCTGGACGAGGGCGCGCGCGTCAATGTGCAGCACACCATCCTGGGCGCCGGCGCCAGCGCCACCGGCCTTGCCGGCGACCTGCTGGGCGACACCGCCAAAGTAACGATCGACACCGACTACCTGGGCGCTCGCGAGCAGGTGCGCGACTTTAACTACGAGCTGCGCCACCGCGGTCGCAAGACCGAGTGCGAGATCGACGCCAACGGCGTGCTGACCGGCACGTCCAAGAAGGTCTACCGCGGCACCATCGACCTCGTGCACGGCTGCAAGGGTGCAACCGGCACCGAGCGCGAGACGGTACTGCTCGCCAACAAGGGCGTCGACAACAAAACCGTCCCTGTCATCCTCTGCGACGAGGACGACGTCGCCGGCAACCACGGCGCCACCATCGGCCATGTCCGCGACGAGCAGCTATTCTACCTCGCCTGCCGCGGCCTCGACCAAAATGCCGCCGAGGACCTGTTCATCCGCGCCAAGCTGGAGGACGCCGCGCTCTCTGCCGCCGACGAGCGCACCCGCGCCGCCGTCATCCGCCTGGGCAACAACCTGATCGATAACTTTGAAGAGGAGCTCGCATGATCGACACTGAGCACGTTAAATGCGATACCTGCACCGCCCCCGAGCCCATGGAGCTCGATGCCAGCGACGAGGCTTCGCGTGGCTGGCCTACCGTGGACATCGAGACCAACCCCTACAAGGGCCAGTTCCCGCTGTTCCAGCAGCACCCCGAGATCGCCTTCCTCGATAGTGCCGCCACCGCGCAGCGTCCCGCCTGTGTGCTCGACGCCGAGCGCGACTTCTACCAGCGCATGAACGCCAACCCGCTGCGCGGTTTGTACTCGCTGTCCGTCGAGGCCACCGACGCTATCGCGAAGGTTCGCCAGCAGATCGCCGACCTCATCGGCGCCTCCCAGGCTAACGAGGTCGTCTTCACCCGCAACACGAGCGAGTCGCTCAACCTGGTCGCCAAGAGCTTTGCGCCTACGGTGCTCGAGCCCGGCGACGAGGTCGTCATCACCATCATGGAGCACCACTCCAACCTGATCCCGTGGCAGCAGGTCTGCCGCGAGACCGGCGCCAAGCTCGTCTACCTCTACCCTACCAAGACCGGCCAGCTCACCACCGAGGAAGTTCTTGCCAAGGTAGGTCCCAAGACAAAGATCCTGGCCGTGGGTCAGGTCTCCAACGTGCTGGGCGTCGAGAACCCGGTCAAGAACCTCGGCAAGCTCGTGCACAAGTACGGCGGCTACCTGGTCGTCGACGGCGCGCAATCGCTGCCGCACATGCCGGTTAACGTGGCCGACCTGGGTGCCGACTTCTTTGCCTTTAGCGCGCACAAGGCCATGGGTCCCATGGGCATCGGCGTGCTGTGGGGCAAGATGGACCTGCTCAACGCCATGCCGCCCATGCTCACCGGCGGCGAGATGATCGATTCGGTCACCGAGCAGGACGCCGTCTGGGCGCCCGTCCCCGAGAAGTTCGAGGCCGGCACGCAGGACGCCGCCGGCATCTTCGCCACGGGTGCAGCCCTCGACTACCTGGTCAACACGGTGGGCTACGAGAATATCCAGGCCCGCGAGCAGGCACTCGTCCACTACCTGATGGGCGAACTCATGCAGCTCGACTTTGTCCAGATCATCGGTTCCATCTACTGGGACAACCACCACGGCGTCGTGAGCTTTAACGTTAAGGGCATCCACCCGCACGACGTCGCGAGCATCATGGACATGGACGGTGTGTGCATCCGCGCCGGCCACCATTGCGCACAGCCGCTGCTCACCTGGCTGGGCGTCGAGAACCTCGCCTGCTGTCGCGCCAGCGTGGCCTTCTATAACGACAAGGCCGATATCGACAAGTTCATCGCCGGCCTGCATCATGTTTGGAGCACGTTCAATGGGTAATCTGTACACCTCCACCACGTTTATGGAGCACAACTCGCACCCCGACTACAAGTACGAGATGGACGCTCCCACGCATGAGCACGACGGCATCAACCCCAGCTGCGGCGACGAGCTCACCTTGCAGCTGCGTGTCGAGAACGGCGTGATCGAGGAGGCAGCCTTTACCGGTCATGGCTGCGCCATCAGCCAGGCCAGCGCCGACATCATGGCCGACCTCATCACCGGCGAGACGGTCGAGGAGGCCCGCCGCCTGGCCGGGCTCTTCCTGGCCATGATCCGCGGCGAGCAGCTCTCCGAAGAGGACCTGGAAGACCTGGACGAAGCCGCCCAGCTCCAGGACATCTCGCACATGCCCGCCCGCGTCAAGTGCGCCGAACTCGCCTGGCGCACCCTCGACGGCATGCTCGACGGGCAAGCTAACCAGTAGCGGATACCCCGAATCCAAGGATTTTGATTGCCGAGCCGCCCAATACGGGTGGCTCGGCTTTTTCATAACGCCTCGGACACACAAAGTCTGCGCGCCCGGCGCCCCGTCTGTCATTTATCACACGGCCAACCGCGAACACGAGCGTTTTCCCCAGTACCAAAGGCTTGGGGCAGGGCCACAGGCACTCTAAGCAAAGTGCCAAGCCCTATCCTACTGAGCTTCGGCACGCCTCGCGCCTGCCGCAGAAGGGTCCCCTAGGGTGCGGCGTGCATTTTTGCGAGTATTCAGCACGCCAAGTTGCGTGCATACGCATCGGAAGCGTTAATCAACATCTCAAGTCGCCTTTATATCGCGATCTAGAACGAGCATCGAGGTCTCAGGGGGTGCAGACATGAGCTTCGGAGGCTCATCGGTAGGCACAAATAGCTTCGGAGCCCGTATGTTTCAAGATTGCGACGGTGCCGACAGTACCACGATGCTGAATACTCCGCTTTTTGCACGGAGTAGACGGGGGTAGGCACAGGCAAAACCGAACAAAGCCGTTATTTTATACATGAAGGCGACCGTTCTATGCAAATCTAGATGCGCAGTTACCGTACCAAGCTTTTAGAACAATGGCTGTGGCGTATGGGCGACCCCGGCTGCGGTGCACAGGCGGCCCTACACCACGTTTCCACCAGTCAGCACCGCCGCTGGCGCACGGGCGCGCACAATGCGAGAAACGGTACTTTTGCCAATACCCGTATACCGCTCAATCTGACGCACCGTAAATCCGGCATCATGCAATCCAAGAATAACGATATTGCGCTGCGCCGACGATGCGGCTTTAACCTCGTGGAGCGAAACCCCGAGGCCCTTCGCCAGCTTTTCGGCAAAGGCGCGCCGCTCCCACTCCGTCTCTTCCATATCGGGCATCGCAGGCTCGCAGGCATCGGGCGTCGAAAGCGAATAGGCAATAAAGGCCTTGGCAGAACCAAAAAGCTCAAGCACGCAAGACGGGTCGGAAAATCCCCTCGTCATATCGTTGTCATAGGCCCGTAGATACTCGGCAAAGCTGCTCCAGGGATAACGCTCAATGAGACTGATGCCCACCTCCTGCGGATCGACGTGCACGGAGCGAATAGCCTCCATCACCTGCCAGTCGGTATCGAGCGAGCGGCGCTCAAAACGGTCTCGAAACAGATGGCCCGTGCGCCCGGTACGTTTATTGAACCGACGAGCATACGTCAGCAGCAACCGCTGCATGGCTGCGCTCATTTCGTCCTCGTAATCCAAAAGCACCAGATCCACGTGGTCGCCCATGAGACACCATGCCACGATCGTTACCTGGGCATCGTGGCAGCAGTCGCGCATCAGCTCCAAAAACTCCCACCGGTCTTCATCGCCCTCAAAGATGAGCTGCTTGCCCACACCGCGGGCACAGACATGGTAAAAGCCGGTAACCGTTCTCCAAACGCGCTGCATGGCGCTCCCTTCGCCGGGATCTGATTGCCATCCAATACAGCACGATTGAAGCGTGCCATCAAAACATTCACGCAAAACAATACTCTCGCGCGGCCAAAGGCAGTAAACAAGCGGCGAACGGCACCGTTGCAACAGGTCAGCCCCCGCAACGCATACAAGAGCTGACCAAAAGCTTGCCCAGGACTGACCCCCTCTGCGGAAGTTCGCGACCACAAAATGCTAAGTTAAACCGCTTCAATTAAAAGTTCCACGCTTCTCGCTACGAAAACTGAGCCGTTCGCCGAATATTCCGTGCATTTCGCGGTATTATAGGGGCTGCATGTCATGTCCCTTTCGAAGGGTCGCCCGGCAATCGCCAGCCATGACCCCCAGACGGGACGCCAACACGATAGAGAGGAGAGGCATGCAGTACTCACAGGAAGTGGAGAACATGTGCCCCGTTGCCAAGGGTGCATACCACGGCCCCGCACCCATCCCCGAGGAGGGCAAGTGGGTCCAGGCTAAGGAGATTTCCGACATCTCCGGTCTTACGCACGGTGTGGGTTGGTGCGCACCTCAGCAGGGCGCCTGCAAGCTCACGCTGAACGTCAAGGACGGCATCATCGAGGAGGCCCTCGTTGAGACCATCGGCTGCTCGGGCATGACCCACTCTGCCGCCATGGCTTCCGAGATCCTTCCCGGTAAGACCATCCTCGAGGCCCTCAACACCGACCTCGTCTGCGACGCCATCAACGTTGCTATGCGCGAGATCTTCCTGCAGATCGTTTACGGCCGCAGCCAGACCGCGTTCTCCGAGGGCGGCCTGCCCGTGGGCGCCTCCCTCGACGACCTCGGCAAGGGCCTTCGCTCTCAGGTCGGCACCATGTTCGGCACCAAGGCCAAGGGCGCTCGTTACCTCGAGCTCGCTCAGGGCTACGTCACCCGCATGGCTCTCAACGACAAGAACGAGATCATCGCATTCGAGTTCCTGAACCTCGGCAAGTTCACCGACGCCGTCAAGGCCGGCAAGACCCCCGAGGAGGCCATCGCTGGCGCCATGGGCCACTATGGTCAGTGGGAGAACGCTGCCAAGTACATCGACCCGCGCACCGACGAGGAGACTCACTCCGTCGCCAGCGTGTTCCCGGTTCACGAGTAGAAAGGGAGGGAAATAACTATGACTGTTACGTTCGAAGGTTACGAGCGCCGCGCTGACAAGATCAACAAGTGCCTCGCCGACAACGGCATCGCCTCCCTCGAGGAAGCTCTGCAGATCTGCACCGACAAGGGCTTCAACCCGCGTGAGATCGTCAACAACACCCAGTCCATCGCCTTCCAGAACGCTGAGTGGGCCTACACCCTCGGCTGCGCTCTCGCTGTCAAGCGTGGCGCCAAGTCCGCTTCTGAGGCTGCCGCCATCATCGGCGAGGGCATCCAGGCCTTCACCGTTCCCGGCTCCGTCGCCGAGGACCGCAAGGTCGGTCTGGGCCACGGCAACCTGGGCGCTATGCTGCTCTCCGACGACACCGAGTGCTTCGCCTTCCTGGCTGGCCACGAGTCCTTTGCTGCCGCTGAGGGCGCTATCGGCCTGGCTCTGAACGCCAACAAGGCTCGTAAGAAGCCGCTGCGCGTCATCCTCAACGGTCTGGGCAAGGACGCTGCTCAGATCATCGCCCGCATCAACGGCTTCACCTACGTGAAGACCCAGTTCGACTACTACACGGGCGAGCTCAAGGTCGTCGAGACCATCCCCTACTCCGATGGTCCCCGCGCTGCCGTTAACTGCTACGGCTCCGACGACGTCCGCGAGGGCGTTGCCATCATGTGGCACGAGAACGTCGACATCTCGATCACCGGTAACTCCACCAACCCCACGCGCTTCCAGCACCCCGTCGCTGGCACCTACAAGAAGGAGCGCATCGAGGCTGGCAAGAAGTACTTCTCCGTCGCTTCTGGTGGCGGCACTGGCCGTACCCTGCACCCGGACAACATGGGCGCCGGCCCTGCCTCTTACGGCATGACCGATACCATGGGCCGTATGCACTCCGACGCCCAGTTCGCCGGTTCTTCCTCCGTGCCTGCGCACGTCGACATGATGGGTCTCATCGGCATGGGTAACAACCCCATGGTCGGTGCCACCGTCGCCTGCGCTGTCGCCGTCGAGGAGGCCCTCAAGGCCTAATCGCGCCCGCGCGATGCTCACATACTTGAGCCTTGGAGCCGCTATCCACCCGGATAGCGGCTCTTTTTTATTCCCGAGGGCAGCTAACGCCGATATATCAGTTGCGGTGAAATATGGACTGATTAGCCCCTAAAATGAGCCAAAACAGTCCATATTCCACCGCAACTCAATGAGGGATGGAGTGGAGCGTCCAAGTGTCCGCGACGTCCACCTGCGATATCGGCCCTTTACCGATTAACGGAATCTTTTCGGTGCCTTTGGCGAGCGCCCGTGCGACAATGCGCCGGACGAGAAAGGAATCCGATGGAATCGACTGATGTACTGGTAATTGGATCTGGCATTGCAGGCCTCTGCGCTGCCATCGAGGCGGCACGCGCGGGTGCGACCGTCACCGTGGCGAGCGCCGGCAAGACCATGAGCGGATCGAGCTTCTTCCCGGGCACCTGGGGCCTCGGCCTTATCGGGCCCGTCGACGAGGCCGACGAGCAGAATCTCATCGACACCATCCAGACCGTCGGTGGCGGTGTCGCCGACCCCGAGCTCGTCCAGACGTTCGTCCACGGCATTCCCCAGGCGATTACCTGGCTCGAGAAGGACCTGGGTGTTGAGCTCCAGCGTCCGCAAAGTGCCGAGAGTGCCCAGCAAAAGCAATTTATCCCCTGCTTTGACCACAAGACGCGCATGTGGCGCGGCCTCACCCGCAAGCCCCTTGAGGACGCTCTGACGACCCGGATCGAGTCGCTCGGTATTCGCCTGCTCCCCCGCCATGAGCTTATCGACCTTATTGAAGATACGGACGGCAGGATCACCGGCGCCGTGCTCTACGACCTCACCAAAGATCGAATTGTGCCCTTTGCTGCCAAGGCCACGATCGTCGCTGCGGGCGGCACGGGTGGGCTGTTCGAGCGCAGCCTCACTTCCGCCGACGTGCTCAGCTCATCACAGGCTATCGCGCTGGTGCACGGCGCATCGCTTACTAATATAGAGTTCATGCAGATGATGCCCGGCTTCATCGAGCCCAAGCGCAACCTGGTCTTTAACGAAAAGACCTGGCGCTACGTCAAGTTCGACCAGCCGGTCGATATTGCCGACGGCAAGCTAAACGATCTGCTTGAGCAGCGCTCCGGATATGGCCCCTTCACTTCGCGCCTGGCTTCCCGCGCCATCGATCTTGCCATCGATCAAGCAGGCGCCGAAGGCTTGGCGCTCCACTACGACTTCCCCCGCGAGGACATCCCCGAGTTTGTGCAGACCTTTGCCACCTGGCTACAAGACGAGCACGGCATCGCGCCGACCGACGAGATGCGCGTGGCGATGTATGCCCACGCCGCCAACGGTGGTATCAAAATCGACAAGACCGCATACACGGGCGTTGAGGGCCTCTACGCCTGCGGTGAGGCGACAGGCGGCATGCACGGCGCCGACCGCATCGGCGGCCTGTCGAGCGCCAACGGCATCGTCTTTGGACGCATTGCCGGCGCATCGGCGGCGCAAGCGGCACAGGACGCCTCTGAGACGCTCCTGAAGACGGATGTCGCCCTCCCCCAGCGCGGCCTCGCCAAGGCAGATGCAGAGCGCCTGACACGCAGCCTCAAACGCACGATGAGTACCTACTGCATGATCAACCGTACCGAGTCGGGCCTGTCCTCGGCGTTGCATGAACTTGAAGGTCTGAAGTCCGAATCCGAAGCCTTGAGAATGCAAAACGCCCAGGACAGCGAAATCGCGGCCCTCGCTCGCCTGCAATCGCAAATTCAGCTGGCAACCGAGATGATCAAAGCCATGCGCAAACGAACCGAAAGCCTCGGATCACACTATCGAGCGGACTAAACTGGACACCGATCTAGAACGGAACACAACTTCTCGATATTAATGGGTCCCGCGAGTTTGAAGCGACACGGGACCCATTCGTGTCCGCACGGGCGAGTATTCTCATTCTGAATACAGAGTCGACAAAGTCCGCGTAGACAAACGAGCAGAAAGGAAGAGATATGGACAGAAGAGATATCGAGAAGTGGCGTGTAAAACTTGATAGCTACGCCCATGAGGAGAACGGCGTCGAGTATTGGCTTGCGCGCGATTTAATGGAACCCCTCGGTTACACCCAATGGCGAAATTTTGAGACTGCGATAAAGAGGGCTATGGCATCGTGTGAAGTCAACGAAATGCCAGTTGTTTCCTATTTTGCTGAGACCAGCAAAATAGTCCCAACCGGAATAGGTCAAAAGGCCGTCAAAGACTATAAACTGACTCGCTATGCGTGCTATTTAATCGCCCAGAACGGAGACCCGATCAAGCCGGAGATCGCACTCGCCCAGGCTTACTTTGCCGTACAGACACGTCGTCAGGAGCTCATAGAGCAACGCTTCGCCGAGATTCAGCGATTGCAGGCGCGCCACTCGCTATCCGATTCAGAGAAACAGCTCTCGGGCATCGCGTTCAAGCGCGGCGTGGACTCCAAAGGATTCGCGATCATCAAGTCGAAGGGCGACGAGGCGTTATTCGGCGGCAAAAGCACGGCGGAAATGAAGCAGCAGCTTGGCGTGCCCAAGAGCGCGGCGCTAGCGGACAGGTTGGCCGATGTCCTCATCAAAGCAAAAGACCTCACGAACTCGATGACAGCCTTCAACGCCGAGGAGCACGACCTGTACGGTCTAGACCAGATCAAGCAAGAGCACATCGAGAACAACACAAGTGTGCGCGGCAGTCTCCTCGACCGCGGAATTGTCCCCGAGAATCTGCCGCCTGCCGAGGACACGAAAAAACTCGAGCGCCGCGTGAAGGCAGACGAGAAGAAGCTCAAAGAGGGTACGGACGGCTTCACCGATCCACAGGGCAGACTCAATTTGTAAATATACCGGGTTGCTTTGGTTGGCCGTCAGGGGGTCAGCCTGCTTCGCAGGCGGCCGCTGCGGTGCTTCGCGCCTTGCGCGCTGCGCTGGTAAATGCTTACGCATTTCCTCAGCTTCGCGCCCTTTCGGGTTCGACCCCATGTGAGGTCAACAAAAAGACGGCCAACTTTCGTTGACCGTCTTAACATGCTTTGGTGGGCCGTCAGGGGGTCGAACCCTGGACCTTGGGATTAAGAGTCCCCTGCTCTACCAACTGAGCTAACGACCCAAAGCTAAAGTCCGTTGTGGCGGACTTTAGAGGAGATATCGTGTGGTGGGCCGTCAGGGGGTCGAACCCTGGACCTTGGGATTAAGAGTCCCCTGCTCTACCAACTGAGCTAACGACCCGATATCAACACGAAGCAAGAACTGGGGTGGGTAAAGGGACTCGAACCCTCGACCTACGGGACCACAACCCGTCGCTCTAGCCAACTGAGCTACACCCACCGTGTCCTGTGCGCTTCGCGCTCGACTATTATTGCAAGGAACGCCACGCGATGCAAGCCCCAATTTTCAAGAATTTTGAAAAGAGTTTTTCGAGCCCATTTCGAGCAAATCCCATCGGTTTCATAGGAGTAAACTTTGCCCCACTGCAAATGCTCGAGAGGACAGGCATGAAAGAACTCTCCAACCGCACGGCGACATTCACCGATTCGGTCATCCGCCGCATGACGCGTATCTCTAATAAGTACGGCGCCGTCAATCTCTCGCAGGGCTTCCCTGACTTCGATCCCCCGGCGCAGCTGCTCAATAGCCTCAGCACCATTGCCACCGACCCCAAGCCGCTCTATCACCAGTACTCCATCACCTGGGGCTCCCAGGCCATGCGCGAGGCGCTCGCCGCCAAGCAGGAGCACTTTATGGGCATGCCGATCAACCCTAACGAGAACATCGTGGTCACGTGTGGCTCCACCGAGGCCATGATGGCCGCCATGATGACGGTCACGAACCCCGGCGACAAGGTCGTCATCTTCTCGCCGTTCTACGAGAACTACGGCGCCGACACGATCCTCTCGGGCGCTGAGCCCATCTACGTGCCGCTGAACCCGCCCACCTTCGACTTCGATCGCGAGGTCCTCGAGGCGGCCTTCCGCGACAACGACCCCAAGGCCATTGTCCTGTGCAACCCGTCCAACCCCTGCGGCAAGGTCTTTACGCGCGAGGAGCTCACCTTTATCGCCGACCTGTGCAAAAAGTACGACGTCTACTGCATCACCGACGAAGTCTATGAGCACATCGTCTATGCGCCCCACGAGCACGTCTATATGGCCACGCTGCCCGGCATGTTCGAGCGCACCATCAGCTGCAGCTCGCTTTCCAAGACCTACTCCATTACCGGCTGGCGCCTGGGCTACACCATCGCCCCGGCCGAGATCACCGAGCGCATCAAGAAGGTCCACGACTTCCTCACCGTGGGCGCCGCCGCTCCCCTGCAGGAGGCTGTCGTCACCGCCCTCAACTTCGACGACAGCTATTACCAGGAGGTCCTCGACCTCTACACCGCCAAGCGCGACCTGTTCTGCCAGGGCCTCGATAACATCGGCCTCACGCACAACGTGCCGCAGGGCGCTTACTACGTCATGATGGACATCTCAGAGTTTGGCTACGACAGCGACCTCGACTTCTGCGAGGACCTGGCCTCAAAGGTGGGCGTGGGCGCCGTTCCTGGCTCGAGCTTCTTCCGCGAGCCCGTCAACCATCTGATCCGCTTCCACTTTGCCAAGCGCGATGAAACGCTCAACGCCGCGCTGGAGAACCTCAAGTCGCTGCGTGATAAAATCAAGCCGCGCGGGTAAGGACTGCCCAGCAACTAAAGGCACCAAAGAGACCTCGCGAACCCGTTGGGCTTCGAAGTCTCTTTTTTGTAGCGCTTTCTTATTTATTTTAGAGCGCTATACTTTAGAGGTGGAGCAACTCGTCCCGGAGAGAGGAACACTATGGCAGAGCAGCAGCTTATCGGAGCACTTGAGGCCGGCGGCACCAAGATGGTCTGCGCCACGGGCTATGCGGACGGTACGGTCTGTGAGCGCGAACAAATCGCGACCACGACCCCGCAGGAGACCGTAGAGGCCGTCAACGCATGGTTTGCAGACAAGGGCATCGCCGCCCTGGGCATCGGTGCCTTTGGCCCTACCGCGGTCAACCCCGCCTCGCCCCAGTACGGCAAAATCCTGGAAACGCCCAAGACCGCATGGCGCTACTTTGACCTGCTGGGCACCATCCAAAACGAGCTCAACATCCCCTGCGGCTACGATACCGACGTCAACGTCGCCTGCCTGGGCGAGGTCACCTTTGGTTGCGCTAAGAGTCTCACCGATGTGGTCTACCTGACAATCGGTACCGGCGTGGGCGCCGGCGTGCTCTCGGGCGGTCAGCTCGTCCACGGCATGATGCATCCCGAGGCCGGCCACATCCTGGTCACGCGCGACCCGCGCGACACCATCGGCGAGCACAGCGGCTGCCCCTTCCACGACAGCTGCCTGGAGGGCCTCATCGCCGGCCCTGGCGTCAAAAAGCGCTGGGGCGGTAAGTCCGCCGGCGAGATGGCCGATGACCCGGAGGCCATGGACCTGCTCGCCGGCTATCTGGCACAGGCGCTCATGACCTACATCCTGTGCTATGCCCCGCAGAAGATCGTTATCGGCGGCGGCGTTGCCGACCACACCCCCATCGTGCCGCTCGCCCGCAAGAAATGCGCCGAGATGCTCAACGGCTACATCGTCACGCCCGAGATGGCCGACATCGATAACTACATCGTCAACAACAGCCTCGAGGGCAAGCAGGGCATCATGGGCTGCCTGGCCTTGGGTGCGAAGGCGCTCCAGTAGGACCAAAAAAGACACGGCGACGTAGCGCGATTCGGATCCCAAGATAGAGCTGTCACGCCCCGCAGAAGGCCCAAAACAAAAAAGGCCGCCTAGAACCAAGTAACATGTCCTAGGCGGCCTTTTTGGCGCATATCAGCGACAGTAACAGGTATCGGAGCGCGACACCCGTCGCAGCCCCGCAGCAATCGATCATCACGTCGGTAATCATGCCGGCACGTCCCGGCACAAAGAGCTGGATCGTCTCGTCGATCGAGGGAATCAACAGCAGGAACACCGCCGTGGGAAGCAGCACGTCAAAGGTGCGCCGGCCCTCGAAGTCAAAGGCGTGCGTCGCCAAGATGCCGAGCACCATATACTCGGTAAAATGGGCGCATTTGCGAACCACAAAGTTGGTCACCCACTCATACGGAAGCCCCACGCCGTGTAAAAATCCACGGACGGTCTCCATGACCGTCAGGCTCAGCGATCCCGATCCTGAGCCGGGAACCAGCGAATTGCCCCAAATCAAGAGCGCCATCAGGCAGGTCGCGACCGCCCATTTTCGATTGAGCTTCACCATGCGAAAGCTAAGCCTCGGCACGAAGCGGCGCAAAGCTGGCGGTACCGCCCTCGATAACGCTCAGGTAGGCACGGCCCGTACGCTTGGCAGTAGAGGACTGCAGACGCTCGATCTCTTCCTCGAGGATCTGATTGACACGCTCATGGCGGCGGTTCTCCATAATGCCGGCGGCAATGGCCTCGGCACGTTCAATGCTCTCGCGCGAGATACGGGCGGTATCCTCGGGGAACACGGCGCTGTGACGACCGACATAGGCGGGAGCAGCGACGGGAGCGGGGGCCGCAACGGGGGCAGGCTCGTCGATCTCGTCCAAAATCGCGGTGGCAGCGGCCCACATGTCCTCGTGGCCCGAGTAATCGGCCATGGGAACATCAACCTCAAGCGAGGCGTCGGGAAGGTCGCCGGTGTCGATGCGATCCTGGGCATCGATCGATGCGGTGATGGCAGCGGGCTCGTCAAGATCGTCCAGATCGACGCCCGCGGCGTCGGAAATGATGGGCATGCTGGCAAGATTCGCGTTGTACGGCGCAGCCTCAGCCGCCTGCTGCTGGGCGGGAGCGCCCCACAGCGAGCTTTCGGCGGCGCGGCGGGCGGCAACAGCCTCCTCGTCGGCAGCCATGGCTTCGTCAACATACAAAGCGTCGGCAGAAGCGTTCGCATCCGCGGAGGTGGCGCTATAGGCATTGCTGGCAGCCGCATTGGCAACGAGCGCCACGGAGGCAGCCGTGCTGCCCGCAGGGGCGGCCTGGGAGCCCGACACGGCGCGCGCAGCGGCAGCGATGTCATCGCGGTTGTAAGAGCCGGTCTGGCCACCGTTAGTAAGCTCATCGATTGCGACCTGATAGACGTCGCGCGAGCGCGCGGGATCGCAGCTGACCGGAGAGTCGTCGTCGAGCATGCTATCGATCATGGACCAGGCCTCGGCCTCGTCCATGGCGTCTGCGGCGCGAGCGATGGTGGGAACGCCATCATCGGCATGACGACGCTGGAAGGCACCGGTCAGGCCAGAAAGGAAAGCAGGGGAAGACTGCTCGGATTGGGCTTGGGCGGCAGGCGCCGCAGTATAAGACTCCGCATCCTGCTGCTGCGCGGGAATCGAGGCCGTCTTGAACTCGCTGCGATACTGGTTGACGTTAGCGGCCCCGCCGATGGCATCGGGCTCGAACAGGCGCTCTTCGCGCTGGGCACGGTACTCGGAAATGCCCAGCGAGGCGGCGTAGATGCCCACACCCGCCACAGCGCCCACGGCAAAGGGAACGGCACCTGCAACCACCGTCTCGTTCACCGACGAAAACGGCAGCGTCGCGGCATACATCACCACGGGGGCGGCAAGGCCGATCCCGCAAGAAAGTCCGGCAAGGACTGCTCGTTGTGTTGCATCAGAAGAAGCCATGAGCTCTCCCCATCTTCCAGCACCCAAATCGCATCATTCAGTTGGCTGCGCGAGAGAAGATGAAGCGGGGCCTGGGCCCCAAAGCAACGGTATATGGTTCGTTTCATCTGCGTTTTCCGTCGCGAAGCTTAAAAGCTATTATGCGAAACCGCTCCTTCGATTGCAAGCGACGTTGTCGGATTGAAACGGGAAACCCGCTGCTCGCCGGTCTTATGGTCGATAATTGGCGCCGAGTGGCGATATAAAAAGGGCCGAGGCGCAAGCCCCGACCCTTCATCGCGTTGGCGATAACACCGCGTGCGGCTGGCGACTTAGAACGTCTGCTCGTAGTCGCTGTGCTTTTTGGCCGAACGCACCAGGAACTCCTGGTTGGTGTTGGTGCCCTTAAGGCCCTTGATAAACGATGCGGCCGCGCGCTCGGTATTGTTCATGCCGGCGAGGATGCGGCGCAGGCCAAAGACAAACGGGCGCATCTGCTCGTCGACCAGCAGGTCCTCGTTGCGCGTACCCGAGGCGACGGGGTCGATAGCCGGGAAGATGCGACGGTCGGCCAGGTCGCGGTCGAGCTTGAGCTCCATGTTGCCGGTGCCCTTGAACTCCTCAAAGATGACCTCGTCCATCTTGGAACCGGTGTCGATGAGCGCGGAGGCCAAGATGGTGAGCGAGCCGCCATTCTCGATATTGCGGGCTGCGCCCAGGAAGCGCTTGGGCGGGTACAGGGCCGCCGAATCGACGCCGCCCGAGAGGATTCGGCCAGAGGCGGGTGCTGCCAGGTTGTAGGCGCGGGCAAGGCGCGTGATGGAGTCGAGCACCACCACGACGTCGCCGCCCAGCTCCACGATGCGCTTGGCGCGCTCGATGACGAGCTCGGCCACACGGGTGTGGTTATCGGCAGGCATATCGAAGGTGGAGGCCACGACCTCGCCCTTAATGGAGCGCTGCATGTCGGTGACCTCTTCGGGGCGCTCGTCGACGAGCAGGCAGATGAGGTGCACCTCGGGATTATTGATCGAGATGGACTGGCAGATCTTCTTGAGGATCGTGGTCTTGCCGGCCTTGGGCGGCGACACGATCAGGCCGCGCTGGCCCTTGCCGATCGGCGACACGATGTCGATGGCGCGACCGGTGATGGAGTCCTTGCCGTGCTCCATGCGCAGTGGCTCGTTGGGATAGACCGGCGTGAGGTCGCCGAACTTGGGGCGATTGCGAGACTGCTCGGGATCCAGGCCGTTGACGGTCGTGATCTTAGCGAGGCCGGCGCGCTTGTCGCTGCCGCGCGAGGGACGAAGCGAGCCCTCGATGACGTCGCCCGTGCGCAGGCGCGCCGAGCGAATGAGGTAAGCGGGAACGAAGGCGTCGTCGTTGGACTTCATGTAGCCGTGGGCATGGATGATGCCGGTGCTGTCCGGACGAATCTGCAGGATGCCCTTGATATCGCGGAAGCCTTCGGCCTTCGCGGCGGTAGTGTAGATTTCCTCGACGAGCTCGGCCTTCTTCTTGCCGGTCGTCTCGATCTCGAACTCCTTGGCCTTCTCGCGAAGCTCGGCGACCTTCATGGCCGCGAGTTCCTCGCGCGAAAGCGTGGGCTCGGTGGGGGCGGCGTTGCGCTCCTTGTTGCGCTGCTTGCGATCGCGCTGACGATTGCGACGGTCGTTGTTGCGCTCATCTTTGCGCTCGTTGCGGTCATTGCGCTCGTCGTTGCGCTTGTGCTGACGACGGTTGGGACGAGAGCTCTCTTCGGCCTCGACAGGGGCGGCGCCATCGGTTGCGGAGGCGTCGGCGTTAGCCGCAGCATCATCGCTGGCCTCGGCATTGGAATCGCCCTGCGGCTCGGCCTCGGCCTGCTGCTCGGCAGCCCTGGCCCTAGCGGACTTCTTGCGACCGCGCTTGGGCTTCTCGGACGCGGGCTGTTCGACGTCCTGAGACTCGGGGGCATCAGTCGATGCATCGGCAGTCGTCTCGCCAGAATCTTCGGACGCACCCTTCTTGGCGGCCTTAGATTTAGTCGAGCGCTTTGCCGCGGTGCGGCGGCTACGACCGGGGCGGACGTCTGCCGCCTCGCCCTCGGTGACTACGACATCCTCGGCGGACGATGCGTCCTGAGCCGGGGCGTCGGCAAGCACGGACTCGGCTGTCGCCGCGGCTACTTGAGCTGCTGCCGCAGCTGCAGCAGCAGCCTTCTCGGCCTCCACGAACGCCTTAGGCTTGCGACCGCGGCGATGCGGACGCAGGGCGGGATCGACGACGGGCACCTCGCTTACCTCAGCGAACGGCGCTCCCTCCCCTTCTGCAGGACGAGCCGAAGCCTCAATGGCCTCGGGGGTAGCTTGCTCAACAGTCTGCTGGGTCTTGGCGGCCGCACGACGGCGCGTACGCGAAGCCGGCTTCTCGGTCGGCTGGTCAGCGGCGGGAGCCTCGGTGACAGCAGGCGCTTCGGACGCGGACGCGGTCGCGAGTTCGGTCAGAGCCGCGGCCTCGCGCTCGGCAGCACGACGGCGGGCGCGCACCACCTGAGCCTCGCTAATCTGCGCCAACGCACGTGCCTGCGCGACCTCATCGGAAATCGGCGCCGAGGAGTCAGCTGCAACGGTGCGCTTGGCGCGCGTCGTGCGCGTGGTACGGCGCTTGGGCTTGGTGACCTCCTCGCCGTCAGCGGCAGGCTTGGTCGTGCGGCGCGTGAGCTTGGGCTTTGCCGGAGCAGCCTCCTCACCAGTTGCAGGCACGGCCTTCTCAGCCGCTACAGGCATAGGCGTCGAAGCAGCCTTAGGCGTCTCAGGAGCCGAGGCTTGCGCGGGTGCCGCGACCTGGTCCGACGCAACCGGTGCAGCGGGAGCGGCTTGCGTCGTCGTTATTTCGTTTTCTTGCTGTTGATCAGACACAGTGTTTGCTCAACTTTCTTTTCAAGCCCTGTGATCACATGCTCCCTGCATAAACCTTCAGGGCGGCTAAACAGTCTAGTTCCGTTCAAAACGACGGACATCATTGATCTGTATCGAGATGATTGCGTCAACTACGCAGCGTTAGTGTAACACAACCGCCGCCACCTGCAACTTAGTCATCGGGGACGTTCTTAAACGACTAGTCAAAAGGGACACTCTTTGGTTTACCACCCACAAATCAGACTGCCTCCGCCAAAACTATGGCGGTTTACTACGATGAATCGCTCAACCGCGACTACTCCGAAACCGGTTGAACTAAAACCGCAGGTAGATGCCTTGCGCTTTTTTGCGAAAAGCCAGCGTGGTTGGAATTCCTCAATTCATCGTAGTAAACCGGCATAGTTTCGTATTTCCAGCAGTTCCAAATTCGTCAATACGTCGGCGTTTGCGAAAAAAGCCCGACCTCCGTGGGAGATCGGGCTTATAGGGCTCAGTTAAACCAAACCTACACGGTCAAATGACCCGCAGATTACATCTGCTCGGGCGCGGAAACGCCAACGAGGGTAAGCACCAGGGCGAGCGTCACGCGGACAGCGTCGCAAGCTGCCAGACGGGCGCGCGAAAGCTCGGGGTCGACGGGACGGCCCTCGCTCGGCAGAACCTGGCAGGCAGCGTAGAAGCTGTGGAAGTCGCCGGCGAGCTCCTCGGCAAAGTGGGTCAGACGGAACGGGGCGCGATCGCGAGCGCAGCTGGCGATCAGGTCGGTGAGCTCGTTGAGCTTGCGCGAAAGGGCGAGCTCGGTCGGGTCGGTCAGCAGCGAGTAATCGACGTTCTCACCGATGGCCTTGGCGGCAACGGCCTTCATGCCCATCTCGTCGGCCTGCTCGGCGGTAACGTCGGCGGCACGGCGCAGGATGGAGCACACGCGGGCGTGAGCATACTGCACGTAATAGACCGGGTTGGAGTTGTCGCGCTTCTTAACGGCCTCGATGTCGAAGTCGACCATCTGGTTGGAGCTCTTGGAGATGAGCGTGTAGCGAGCGGCATCGGAGCCGACCTCGTCGACGAGCTCCTGCAGGGTCACCATGGTGCCCTTGCGCTTGGACATACGGACGGGCTTGCCGTTACGCAGCAGGTTGACGAGCTGGCCCAGCAGAACCTCAAACTTGCCGGGATAGCCAAGAGCGTCGCAGACGCAGCGGACGCGCTCGATGTAGCCGTGGTGGTCGGCACCCCAAATGTCGATGACGTGGTCGACGCGCTGGAACTTGTCCCAGTGATAGGCGACGTCGGAGGCGAAGTAGGTGTACTCGCCATCGGACTTGATCAGGACGCGGTCTTTGTCGTCGCCCAGGTCGGTGGAACGGAACCACAGGGCGCCGTCCTTGGTGTAGAGGTAGCCCATCTTGTCGAGCTTCTCAAAAGCGCGGTCGACGGCGGAGGTGCCGGCGGTCTCGCCCTCGGTGTCCTTCACGTACAGCGAGCGCTCGGAGTACCAGCGGTCGAAGTCGCAGTTGACGGCGTGGCAGAGGTCGCGCATGTTGTCGACCATCTTCACATAGCCGCGCTCACGGAAGCTCTCCATGCGCTCCTGCGGATCGGCCTCGACCCACTTGTCGCCGTCGGTGCGCCAGAACTCGGCAGCCTCGTCGATGATGTAGTCGCCACCGTAGGAGTCCTTGCCCAGGGTCTCGGCAAAGTTGTCCTGGTAGGGATGGGTCTCGGGATGCTCGTCGTTCTCGTCGGCGACAAAGGCGTCGCGATCGGCGATCAGAATCTTGTGAGCCTCGTCGATATCCACGCCCTGCTTGGCGATGATGTCGGCAAGCTGCATATAGCGCGTGCTGATGGAGTTGCCGAAGGTGTTCATCTGAGAGCCGTGGTCGTTAATGTAGAACTCACGCTGGATGTCGAAGCCGGCGTGCTCCATGACGCGGCAGAGGGAATCGCCCAGAGCGGCCCAGCGGCCGTGACCGATGTGCATGGGGCCGACGGGGTTCGCAGAAACGAACTCGACCTGGGTCTTCAGGCCGCCACCGACGTTGGACTTAGCGAAGTCCATGCCCTTCTCGCGGGCCTCGCCAAAGATGGCGTTCTTGACGGCGACGGAGAGATAGAAGTTGATGAAGCCGGGGCCTGCGATCTCGACCTTCTCGATTGCGGGGTCCTCGGGCATATGGGCAACGACGGCCTCGGCGATCTTGCGCGGGGCGCAGTGAGCCAGCTTGGCGGACTTCAGGGCCATGGTGGAGGTCCACTCGCCATGAGAAGTGTCAGCCGGTCGCTCGATAGCGCAATCGTCAAGTTCAAATGCGGAAAGGTCGCCGGCCTCCTGGGCCGCAGCAAGCGCAGCGCGTACCAGCTCTTCAATCTTCTCGGGCATAGATCCTCCTTGTGTTAAAGCCCCCGAGCTCTTGGTCACTCGTAGGGCAAAAGCCAGAGTTTGTAGCACTCTATCACAAGCGACGGGCACTATCGCAGGGTAAAGCCAATCGAAATTGCATATGCACAAAAATGACTACAGCTTGTATGGAGTCACTCAAAGATGCCGGTCTGCCTGCAGATTATGCACGCGTTGAAAATGCATAAAGGTATGAATGAGCTGTGTCTTTTATCGAATACTCTTACCTATCGGAGTTGTGTGCTTTTCCTGCATAAAGTAAGGGTTTCCGCACGTCAGCGTGGTATTCTAGACATACGCAAATTCGTATAAGTTGGAGGTAGCATGTTCTCAATCGGTCAACACGTCATTCATCCGGGTCAGGGAGTCTGCACCGTCGTCGGTTTTAGGGACGACACGCCGCAGCCCATGTTGTTGCTCGAGGCCAAGCAGGGACATGCGCAGACGATTCTCATGTACCCCGTGGCGCAGGCCGACCGTCTACATGCCGCCATCTCTCAGCAAGATGCCGAGCACCTGCTGAGCCACTATGACGAGCTGGAGTGCGACACCTTTACCGAGCGCAATAGCTCGCTGGAAGAGACGCACTTTAAGCAGCAGCTCAAGCTCGGCGCGCCCGAGACGGTCCGCGTGGCAAAGACCATGATGCACCGCATTCGCCAAGCCGAGGAAGCCGATAAAAAGCCCAGCTCCTACTACATGCGCGTACTCAAGGAGGCCAAGCGCCGCTCCATCGAGGAGTTCGCCGTGGCCCTGGGCGTCACCGAAGAGGACGCCGAAGCTCGCCTAGCCCAAGCCGCCCTCAACTAACCCATCCGCGCCAAAAACCACCACAAAGGGGACAGGCACCTTTGTGGTGGTTTTTTCGTTCTAGTCGTTCTAGTAGTATTCATTCTTAGCGATACCTACGAGCATAAGGAGTCTGTCATGGCAGAGCCACTTTCCGCCGGAATCACCCGCGACCGTGCGTTCGAATTGCTCAACGAACACAACAAGGACCCGTTCCACATCACCCATGGCGAGACGGTCGAGGGCACTATGCGCTACTTTGCGCGCGAGTTCGACCCCGAGAACGAGGAGTTTTGGGGCGTCGTCGGTCTGCTGCACGACCTGGATTGGGAGGAGCATGAGGACGACCCCATGAACCACACCATCTATGCTGCCGAGATTCTTGAGGGCGAAGGTGCGTCTCCCGAGCTCATTCGCGCCATCCAGACGCACACGTCGGACTTCAACACCTCGCTGCCCAAACCCGAGCTGCAGATGGAAAAGATCCTGTTTGCCTGCGATGAGCTCACCGGCCTGATCGGCGCTGCAGTCATCATGCGCCCGAGCAAGAGCGTTATGGACTTTACGACCAAGTCGCTCAAGAAGAAGTTCAAGGACAAGCGCTTTGCCGCCGGCTGCTCGCGCGACGTGATTACGCAGGGTGCCGAGATGCTGGGCTGGGAGCTCCCCGAGCTCTTCGACCGCACCATCGCGGCTATGCAGTCCTTCGCCCCCGACCGCGACACCTTCGAGGCCTAATCTGCCTCGCCAAGCGCAAAAAACCACCACAAAGGTCACCTTTGTGGTGGTTTTTGTTTGCGCGGGTGTTAGGGGCGGACCTGGCCGGTGCCGCGGAGCTTGTATTTGTAGGTGGTGAGGGCCTCGGTGGCGAAGGGACCGCGGGCGTGGAGCTTTTGGGTCGAGATGCCGATTTCGGCACCCAGTCCAAACTCGCCGCCGTCGGTGAAGCGCGTGCTGGCGTTGGCATACACGGCCGAGGCATCGATTGCGTCGAGGAACCGCTCGCAAGCGTCCGTGTCCTCGGCAACGATGGCCTCGGAGTGCATGGTGCCGTAGCGGTTGATGTGCGCGATGGCCTCATCCTCGTTCGCCACGACCTTCACGCTCATCTCGAGCGCCAGGTACTCGCGGCCCCAGTCCTCCTCGGTCGCGGCCACGTAGTCATCGCCCTCGGCAAGACCGGCGTCGGCGCACGTAGCGCACGTCGCCTCGTCGCCGTGAATGAGCACGCCATGGTCGTGCAACACGGCAACGACCGCAGGCAAAAACGCATCGGCCACGGCACGGTCGACCAGCAGTGACTCGGCGGCGTTGCACACGCCCACGCGCTGCGTCTTGGCATTGACGATAATGTTAAGCGCCTTATCAAAGTCGGCTGATTCGTGTACGTAAATGTGGCAGTTGCCCGTGCCTGTCTCGATCACCGGCACAAGCGACTCGCGCACGCAGCGCTGAATCAGGCCCGCACCGCCACGCGGAATGAGCACATCGACGATACCGCGGAGCTTCATGAGCTCGCCGGTGGCCTCGCGGTCGGTGGACTCAACCATCGAGACGGCCTCGCGCGGGAAGCCCTTGGCCTCCAGCGCATCGGCCAGCAGCTCAGCAATCATGGCGCACGAGTGGTAGGCCAGCGAACCGCCGCGCAGAATGCATGCGTTACCAGTGCGGATGCAGATGCCCGCGGCGTCGGCCGTCACGTTGGGGCGCGCCTCGTAGACCATAGCGACCAGGCCCAGCGGCACGCTCACGCGGGTGAGGTCCACGCCGCTTGCAAGCACGCGGTGGTCGAGCACACGACCGACAGGATCGGGCAGCTCGGCGAGCTTTTCCAGGCCGGCAGCCATGCCTTCGACGCGCTGGGGTGTCAGCAGCAGGCGATCAAGCAGGCCGGCCGAGGTGCCCGCATCGCGCGCAGCGGACATATCGAGTTCGTTAGCGGCGACGATGGAGTCAACGCCGTCGCGCAGCGCTGCGGCCATGGCGCGCACGGCCTCCTGGCGCTGTTCATCGCTCGCCGTGGCAAGCGCGCCCGAGGCGGCCTTGGCCTCAACAGCAAGATCGTGGACATACGTGGCTATATCGACCGACATGGGCGGCCCTTTCTCCTAGAAGTTTGCAACCATGGTAGCCGATTTGCGCATGGCCTCGCCCGCGGCGGTAGAATTGGTCAACCCGAAACACCGCAACGAACGGAAGTACCGCATGGCCCTCATCACTTCGTACCACGTCCCCGGCCTCTATGTCGAGGACCACAACATCGACGTCCCCTTGGATTGGCGCGGCCTGGAGCCGATGCTGCTGGCCGTCGGCAGTACCATGCGCCGCGGCGCCATGCCGGCACCCATCGCCGGCTCGCCCGAGAGCATCAAGCTCTTCTACCGCGTGGTTTGCGCGCCCGACCGCATCAACGATGATCTGCCGCTGCTCCTGTTTTTGCAGGGCGGCCCCGGCGGCGAGAGCCCGCGTCCGCTGTCGCCCACGAGCGACGGCTGGATCGAGGAGGCCGTCAAGCACTTCCGCGTCGTCCTGCCCGACCAGCGCGGCACGGGGCGCAGCAGCTGCGTTGACGGACGCACCATCGCGGCGCTGGGTGAGCGCGCGACGACAGCCGGCGCCAACGCGGCACGCTCGCAGGCGGACTTCCTCAAGCGCCACCTCGCCAGCTCCATCGTGCGCGATTTTGAGTACCTGCGCCTGGTGGGCTTTGGCGGCAAGCCGTGGGTCACGCTCGGCCAGAGCTACGGCGGCTTTTTGACGCTGAGCTACCTGTCGCTCTTCCCCGAGGGCGTGGCGGCGAGCTTTACCTGCGGCGGCATCCCCCACGTCCCGGCGAGTGCCAGCGAGGTCTATGCGCACACATTCCCGCGCATGGCCGCCAAGACGCAGCAGTATTACAATCGCTATCCCGCCGATGTCGAGCGCGTGGCGGCTCTTGCCGATGCGCTCGAGGAGCAGAAGCCCGCACTGCCCGACGGCTCGCCGATGACGGTCGAGCGCCTGCAGCTCATGGGCAGCGACTTTGGCATGAAGCCGAGCTTTGAGCGCATGCATTGGATTATCGATCACGCTTTTGTTGACGGCGACGGCACGCTGGGCTGCGGTGCCTCAGTGTCCGACAGCTTTTTGATGCGCGCCTTCGAGCGCACCAACACGCGCACGAATCCGCTGTACTGGACGCTGCAGGAGTTCATCTACGCCGACGGCGATACCATGCCGATTCGCTGGGCCGCGGCCGAAGAGAAGGCCCATCGCGCCGAGTTCGACACCCTCGCGCGCCCGCTCATGTTTACCGGCGAGGCCATGTTCCCGTGGATGTTTGAGCAGATGCCCGAGCTTAAGCCCTTCAAGCCGGCGATGGATCTGCTGATGGAGGACACCAGCTGGGACAAGATCTACGACCCGCAGCGCCTGGCCTGCAACGAGGTGCCGCTCCAGGCCGCGGTGTACTTCGATGACATGTACGTGGACTCGGGCATGCAGCTCGACACGCTCAGCCGCGTGGGCAACTCGCACGCCTGGGTAACCAACGAGTTTGAGCACGACGGCCTGCACGGCAGCGTGGTGTTCAAGCACCTCTTCGACGAAGCCCTCAACCGCGGAGACCTACGCCGAATCTTCTAGCAAAGGAGTGTCCCCAGCTGCCGGCACAAAAGGAACGTCCCCAAGTGCCGGCACCACGGCTCCCCCTCAATAAGTTGCGGTGAAATAGGGACTGTTTAAGCGTTTCAAACCGCCAAACAGTCCCTATTTCACCGCAACTCAGGAAAAACCTGCAACGTGCCCATCGCAGGTAGAGGACGGAAAGCGAAAACGTCCCTAAGCGAGCAAGGTGACGTGAAAGAGGAGGGCATAGACCTTTTGGTCATGCCCGACGATTGAACGTCAGATTGCCGCTTAGGGGCGTTTGCAGCGTCAATTGGTTAAGCGAAGACGATCAGGTTATCTCGATGGATCGCGGGCTTCTCGGCCAGGTCCGCGAGGAGGCGGTTGCTGGCAATCTGGTCCTGGCGGCGGCCGGCTGCAAGCTCCAGCACGTCCGAATCGGCCTCGGCGATACCGCGGGCGACGACCATGCCGCTCGGATCGCACACGTCGAGCACGTCGCCCTCGGCAAACTCGCCATCGACCTGGCGAATGCCCACCGCGAGCAGCGACGAACCGCGGCTGACCAGCGCCTTTGCAGCGCCATCATCGACCGTGACCGAACCGTGGGCCTTATCGCCCAGCGCAATCCACAGCTTGCGGGGTGCGATGTCCAAGCGCTCCGCCGGCGGATCGAACAGGGTGCCCACGCTCTCGCCACGGGCAAGACGCACCAGAGCGTCGGGCTCCTCGCCCGAGCAAATCACGCTCTGAATGCCCGCCGTCATCAGAATGCGGCTCGCGCGGATCTTGGTGATCATGCCGCCCGTACCCACCGACGTGGACGAATCGCCCGCCGAGGCAATGATCGCAGCATCGATCTTGTGCACGACCGGCACGAACTCCGCCGTCGGGTCCTCATGCGGATTGGCGGTGTAGAGGCCGTCGATGTCCGAAAGCGTCACGCACAGATCGGCCGAAACCAGGCAGCTCACGAGCGCTGCCAGCGTGTCGTTGTCGCCGAATTTGATCTCGTCGACGGTAACGGTGTCGTTCTCGTTGACGACCGGCACCACGCCGAGCTCCACCAGGCGCAACAGGGCATCGCGCGCGTGCAGGTAGGACGTGCGACGCGCCGTATCGTGGCGCGTAAGCAGCACGAGCGAGGTGAGCAGGTCGCGCGCATGGAACTCCTCATCGTAGGCCGACGAGATGATGCACTGACCGGCGGAGGCGCAGGCCTGCAGGCTCGGCAGGTCGCCCACCGGCTTGCGGTCGAAGCCCAGCACGGGATATCCGCACGCGATGGCGCCCGAGCTTACCACGACCAGGCGCCAGCCAATCTTGCGCAGAGCGGCCGCCTGGTCGGCCAGGCCGCCGATAAAAGCACGATTGACCTTGCCGTCGGCGCCCACCACCGTGGACGAGCCGATCTTTACCACCATCGTTTTATAAGAAGTCGTCATACGTCAAACCAATCGAATGTCGAGCGTTCGGGCAAGCGGGGGCAGCCGGGGCAGCCAGTGCGGGACGAACGAAAATGATCCGTTTTCCTCCGTCGCATGCGGATCATTTTGCCCAGGGGAAGGCGGACGCCGCGGCCATGTTCTTACGCACGAGCTCGTCGCGCACTTGGGCGAGGCCCTGCTCCATACCCACCACGTAGGTCTGCGGATACAGGAAACGCTTGTAGGCAGCATCCAGATGGTCGAGCGCCCAGGCGCAGCGGTCGCGCGCGTCCTCGATGCTCTCGCGCGGCGCCACGGCACTGCCGTCGCGCACGATCGGCACCAGCAGCTCACGATACTCAAGCTCGGAGACATTAGTCACCAGGGCGGCGTCGTTCACGGCCACGAGCGTGTTCCCGCGCGCGGCGCCCTCCCCCGCCAGATGGTCCTCGTCATAGATCATGTCGCAGACCGGGCCGCCAAAGCCGTCGTAATAGCGACGCACGCGCTGCACGCCCGGAATCGTGCGCTTGTAGGGCTGCTCGGAGAGCTTAACCACCGGCGTCCAGGGGTCCTCCTCGCTCGCACGGCGGGCCGAAAGCTTGTACACGCCGCCCAGCGCCGGCTGATCGTAGCAGGTCGCGAGCTTGGTGCCCACGCCAAAGCTGTCGATGGGCGCACCCTGGTCGAGCAGCGACTGAATCGTGTACTCGTCTAGATCGTTAGAGACCGAGATCCCCACATAGGGCAGGCCCTCGGCGTCAAAGCGGCCGCGAACATACTTGGAGAGCTTCGCCAAGTCGCCCGAGTCAATGCGGATGGCCGACAGGCGCTCGCCCGCCGCCTCCATCTCCTTGGCAACCGTAATGGCGTGCTCGCATCCCTCGCGCACGTCGTACGTGTCGATGAGCAGCGTGCAGTTCTTGGGGCTCGACTTGGCAAAGGCGCGGAAGGCTTCGAGCTCGGAATCGAAGCTCATCACCCAGCTGTGCGCGTGCGTGCCAAAGACGGGAATGCCGTAGCGGCGCCCGGCAAGCACGTTGGACGTGGACGAGCAGCCCGCCACGTAGCTCGCGCGGGCAACCGCCAGGCCGCCGTCGGGGCCCTGGGCACGGCGCAGGCCGAACTCGGCGACGGGGCGACCATCGGCCGCCAGCACCACGCGCGCCGTCTTGGTGGCGACGAGCGTCTGGAAGCCGACGATGTTGAGCAGCGCGGTCTCGAGCAGCTGACACTCCAGCGCTGGGCCGGTCACACGCACCATGGGCTCGCGCGGAAAGACGAGCTCGCCCTCGGGCACGGCGTCGATATTCACGTGCGCTCGGAAGTTGCGCAGGTAGTCGAGGAACGCGGGCTTGAACATCGCGCCGCCGGCAGGAGCCGCAAGCGACGCGAGGTAGTCGATGTCCTCGGGCGTAAAGTGCAGGTTCTCAACCAGCTCGGGCAGCTCGGCGGTGCCGCACATGACGGCGTAGGCGCTGCCAAAGGGATGGTCGCGATAAAACGCCGTAAAACAACCCTGCTCATTGGCCTTGCCGCTCTCCCACAGGCCCTGGGCCATAGTGAGCTCGTACAGATCGGTGAGCATTGCGATGTCGGTGGGATGAGAGATGTCGGTCAAAGCCATGGGGCGACCTTTCGGATGCGTTGTGCAGAGGTTGAGAGTTGGGCGGAGGCGGAGCATGCGGGCGTGGCGCCCGGCGTGAATCGGCTAGCGCAGGCCCATGCTGGTCAGGATCGTGTAGCCCATAAAGACGACAAAGGCAATAAGGGCAAGGACGATGATGATCTTTTGAGCCGGAGCCATGCCCGGGATCTCGTTCTCGCCCGTAGGCTCCTTGGAGGTGACCATGCGCTGGGCAAAGGTCATCTCGTCGCGGCTCAGCTTGGCCTCGGCGGGTTTGGGGCGAGGGGCTTTTTTGGGCTGAGGCTTGGGCGCAGCGGGCACGGGCTTCGCAGCGGCGGGCTTGGGCGCAGGTGCGGGCGCGGGCTTCGCAGCGGCCTCCTCGGCCTTCGCGCGCTCGGCACGCAGGGTAGCAAGCTCCTCACGCTCGCGACGGGCCTCCTCTTGGGCCTCGCGGCGGGCCTTCTCAGCGCGGAGCTCTTCCAACTCGGCGCGCTCCTCGGCAGACAGTGGTTGGGACTCAAGCTCGGCCATGGTACAGCCCTTTCTTTTTAAAAAAAGCCGCCGACACAATGTCAGCGGCTTATCAAATCCAAGGGTGGAGACGAAGGGAGTCGAACCCTCGGCCTCTGCCATGCGACGGCAGCGCTCTCCCAACTGAGCTACGTCCCCAGGACAAGTTGATATTTTACCTACGGCTCGCCAACTGTCAACGCCCAATAACCAGTCTTTTTGGGACGGGGCTAAATTAGCCGCATTGGGCGCTGGTGAGGACGCCGGTGGTGTCGAAGGCTGGGGTGAAGCTCTCGTCCACTGCGCCGCCCTCTTGCCAGAACATCGTCGTAAAGCCCAGGTCGTCGGCATGGTCGAGCACTTGCTCGTACTCCTCGCGCGTCACGGCGCGCGCCAGGTCGCCGCCCTGCTCGCGCATGAGCGCATTGGGCGTGTACTGGTTCATGACCGAGATCGGCACGTCGCCAACCGTCTGCCACACCAGGTCCAGCACGCGACACGAATCGTCCACATGCCCCGGCAGCACCAGGTGGCGCACGATGATACCGCGCTTCATGAGCCCGTCGTCGTCCACCAGCTCTCCCCCGCGGCGCTCGATCTCGCGCGCCATCTGCGCCAAGCCCGACACGGCAACGCGCGGGTAGTCCTTAATATGAGAGAGCGACTGCGCAAGCTCCGCATCGGCATACTTAAAGTCAGTGAGCCACACATCCACCAGGTCGCCCAACGCGGCCACGGCACTCGCCCGCTCATAGCCACTCGTGTTGTAGACGATCGGAATGGCCAGCCCGCGCTCCCGTGCCGCGGCAATCGCAGCCGGCAGCAGATGCGCATAATGCGTCGCCGTCACCAAATTGATGTTATTGGCGCCTTGGTCCTGCAGCTCAAGCATAATCTCGACCAGGCGCTCGGGCGAGATCTCGAGACCGAAATTGCCCGTCGAGATCTCGTGGTTTTGACAGTAGACGCATTTGAGCGAACAGCCGCTAAAGAAGATCGTGCCCGAGCCGGCCTCGCCCGAGATGGGCGGCTCCTCCCACATATGGAGCGCCGCGCGAGCGACCTTGAGCGTATCGTCGGCGCCGCACACGCCACGCGCGCCCTCATCGCGTGCCGCACCGCAACGGCGCGGACATAAATGACAGGCGGGCGAAAAAAGTTCGGTCAACGACGAAGGCATAAATACATGCTCCAAAACAACGATTCAGCAGCTCAAACGCCAAAGGCTAAGCACGCAGGCGGCCCCAAGCCCAAGGCGCCGTAATCGTCCGACACGATTTTTGTAATGTCAAGACTGGAATCGACAAAGTGCCGCTTTATGATGTAGGTATTCCGCCCCCCGCGGAGCAACTGGGTGAACCGTCGCGTTTATTTAGGGAGCCCACACAGTCGTACCTAGTACAGGTATCCTTCGTTGTTAAGGACGCTGGAACAGTCGATGAGGGCACCCACCTGTTTTAGGTGGGTTCATTTTCGTAACGTGGGGGGTGGTTTTCTTTTGCCGATTTTGCCGAAAATCGCCACCGCGGCATCCCGCATGGACCCCGACCGGTGACCAGCAGACCCCCGCCAACATCCCAATAATCTGGTAAGCGCGTGATTATCGAGCGGCGCGATTCCTCGCACCCCCTTTGGTCGAGTATCATAGGTCAGCTATGCCTTTGCAGCGTAGCATCCTTTGACCTTTTCCTTCGACGCTTGGCGGTTTTAGATTCATGGCTTCATCCCCGAGCTACATACCGTACCTATGCGTGGCAGCGGCGGCCTTTATCACGACCTTCCTCACGGTACCCCTGGTCAAGCGCTTGGCAATTAAGCTCGACGCTGTCGACTACCCCTCTAAGCGCCGTATCAACACCAAGCCCATCCCGCGCCTAGGCGGCACAGCGGTCTTTTTGGGCCTGGTCGTTGCGTGCATTGTGCAAATCATGGGCATCTGGTACCTGGGCTGGCCGCCCGTTTTGGTGCCGCACCCGCGCCTGCACATCAGCTATCCCATGCTGGCGCTCTCCTTTACCGTGATCTATGCGACCGGCGCCATCGACGACATCTTCCAGCTCAAGCCCAAGCAAAAGCTTGCTGGCCAGGTACTCGCCGCGCTCATCGCCTGCATCGGCGGCCTGCGCATCGGCGTCATCGTCAACCCGTTTGCCCCCGGCGAGATCATGCTCGGTTGGCTCGCCTACCCCATCACCGTGGTCTACCTGGTGGCGTTCACCAACATCATCAACCTCATCGACGGCCTCGACGGCCTGGCCACGGGCATTTGCGGCATCGCATCGTTCACCATGTTCTCGGTCGCCGTGCTCTCGGGCCGTATCGACGCCGCCGCGCTCTCCATCGCGCTCTTTGGCTCGTGCCTGGCCTTTCTGCGCTACAACTTCAACCCCGCCAGCATCTTCTTGGGCGACTCGGGGTCACTGCTGCTGGGCTTTGCGCTGGGCTCCATCTCGCTGCTCAACGTGAGCCGCACCGCCGCGCTCACCTCGCTCATCATCCCGCTCATCGTCGCCGGCGTGCCCATCATCGACACGTTCAGCGCCATCGTGCGCCGCAAACGCGCCCACATTAGCATCGGCCAGGCCGACAAGGGCCACATCCACCACCGCCTGATCCAAGAGGGCTACAACCAAAGGCAAGCCGTGCTGCTCATCTACGCCTGGTGCATCATGCTTTCGGCCGGCGCCGCCGCGATCAACCAAGTCGAAGTGCCCATGCGCGTGCTCATTTTTACCGTGCTCGCCATTGGCTCGGCGGCCTTCGCCAAGCACCTGCACCTGTTTGAGCCCGTGCTGCGCCACCACTACAACAAGCGCACGCACGAGGACGAGCTGGTGACCCCCGACGACCCCGCCTTTAAGCAGGAGGAGCAGGCAGCCGAGGAACGCAAGGAGGAGCGTCACCACAGGCGCTAGGGTTTGCTGCCGAGGATGTGGCCCGTTAACGCTGGCCGCATCGCGCCCGTGCCACAACTGCCGCATGGCACTCGCCTTACCAGCCCCTCATCCACTTACACCCCACCCCTTTCAATAAACGCGTTATCATCTTGACCAATTCGCATACGTTAGGAGCAATCATGCCAAACGAGAACAGCTACGAAGTCGCGCTGCAGAAGAGCAACGCCATTCGCGAGGGCCTGGCCAAGACGCCCGAGAAGTTCACCATGCTCACCGGCGACCGCCCCACCGGCCGCCTGCACCTGGGCCACTACTTTGGCACCCTCAAGGGCCGCGTTGAGCTGCAGAACATGGGCGCCAAGACCAACGTGCTCATCGCCGACTACCAGGTCATCACCGACCGCGACACCACCGAGCACATCCAGGACAACGTGTACAACATGGTCATGGATTACCTCGCCTGCGGCATCGACCCCGACAAGACCATGATCTACGCGCACTCCGCCGTACCCGCGGCAAACCAGCTCATGCTGCCGTTCCTGTCGCTGGTGTCCGAGGCCGAGCTGGCGCGCAACCCCACGGTCAAGGCCGAGATGGAGGCCTCGGGCCACGAGCTCACCGGCCTTCTGCTCACCTACCCGGTGCACCAGGCCTGCGACATCCTGTTCTGCAAGGGCAACGTCGTGCCCGTCGGCCGCGACCAGCTGCCGCACATCGAGCTCACCCGCACCATCGCCCGCCGTTTTAACAACCGCTACGGCAAGGTGTTTCCCGAGGTCGACGCGCTGCTGTCCGAGACCCCGCTGCTGCCCGGCCTGGACGGTCGCAAGATGAGCAAGAGCTACGGCAACGCCATCAATATTTCGATGACTGCCGAGGAGACGGCCAAGCGCATCAAGAAGAGCCAGACCGACTCCGAGCGCATGATCACGTTTGATCCCGAGACCCGCCCCGGCGTGTCCGGCCTACTTTCGACGGCCGCCATCTGCACCGGCCGTTCCGAGGTCGAGATTGCCGAGGAGATCGGCATGGGCGGCTCCGGCCAGCTCAAGAAGTACGTGACCGAGGCCGTCAACGAGTACTTCGCCCCGATCCGCGAGCGTCGTCAGCGCTACGAGAACGACCTGGACTACGTGAAGGACGTGCTGCACGAGGGCAATCGCCGCGCCAACGAAATCGCCGAGCAGACCCTGGCCGAGGTTCAGGACGCCATGGGCATGGTGTACTAGCCGAGAACAATAAACAGCAGTCAAACAAAACCGCCGCGATGAGCACAATCCTCATTGCGGCGGTTTTGTTTTCTTCAGAGGTCGTTCGCCTAGGTATTCAGCCGCTCGGCAGAACCCCTAAGTTGCAAGCACCCTAAGACTATATTCTGTTAAGCAATGACGCCCTATTGTTTTAACATGCGGCAGCGTTTTGCAGCAGAGCCGACCGACCGGAAGGAGCCCCATGAACTCAGTTGCGTTTTGTACATGCAACGACCGGAAATGCCCGTTTAACCCTGTCAACCACGACAAGGGCTGCACGCCTTGTATCGCCAAGAATCTGCACGAGCACGAGATTCCAACGTGCCTGTTCAACGCGATTTCTCCCGATCGGCTTGAGGCCGATAAAGACGAGTGGTCGTGGCAAGCGTTCGCACGACATGTAGAGGCGTATCTGGGAAGCAACAGCCCAAGAATCCCCGCGGGCGAAGAGACGCCGCAGGGGCTTACAAAGATCGGTTGCTGCAAGCGGGACTAACAATCAAAGTTTGTGCCGCCCTAAGGCCAAACGTCGGCACCTCATTTTGGGATAACGGACCTGATGTTTTGTCCCATGATTACGGGAAAGCGCCCGCCGGCCATGGCAGCCGACGGGCGCTTTCCCGAAGTACACCGTTGAATCGCACAGAGGGGAGGAATGCGAATCAAACTCAACAGGGCAGGCTTTTTCATCGCCTATTGCCTGCTCCGTTGCTGAAACCAATATAGTTCACCGTGGTTTACTTTTTAGTGGCAATAAGCGCCGCCACACCTTCTCCATAAGTTAGCTCAGGTAAACTAAAACCACCACAAAGGGGACTGGCATCTTTGTGGTGGTTTTGACACGAACGAGCCGCTAGAGCCCTGCTGGCCAGCGACAGACGGCCAAGTCGACGTGCATGTCGTCCTTAAACGTCACGCCCTCCCCCAGCAAAAGCTCACGTTGAGCATCGGGGCCGCCAAACGCAAAGCCCTCGCAAATACGACCATCGGCAAACACCACACGATGGCAGGGAATCTGGCCGGGGCGCGGATTGCTGTGCAGCGCATAGCCCACGTAGCGCGCGCTGCGCGGACGACCGGCGAGCAGCGCCACCTGGCCGTACGTGGCGACCATCCCTTCGGGGATCTGCTCGACCACCTCGTACACCCGCTCAAAAAAGCCCTCAGACGCCATTGCTCGCTCCCTTCCACCCGGAATAGCATAAACCACCACAAAGGTGCCTGTCCCCTTTGTGGTGGTTTTTACCAGGCGAACTAGTTGGCGAGCTGGAAGAAGGCTACGGCTACGGCGCCGGGGCCGACGTGGGTACCGATGGTGGCGCCGATGGTGTGGACGGGAAGCTCGCCCTCGGTGTGACCGGCCCACAGTGCCGCGCTGTCCTCGATATACTTCTTGAGCACGGCATCCGAAAGGCCCGTGTAGCCGAGCGCCAGCGGCATGGAGAAGTCGACGCCGCCCGCCTTCTCGACCTTCTGGTTGAGCAAGTTGCGGCCGTTCTTGGAACCGCGCGCCTTACCCAGCTGCACGATGAGGCCATCCTCGGCGGCCACAACCGGCTTCACGTTGAGGAGCGTACCCACAGCGCCCGCCGCGGCAGACAGGCGGCCGCCACGCACCAGGTACTCCAGCGTCTCGAGCAGGCCAATGACCACAACGCGGTCGCGCACAGCCTCGACGGCAGCCGCGATCTGTGCGGCGCTGCGGCCCTCGTCCACCAGGCGCAGCGCATACTCGACCAGCACACGCTCACCCAGCGTCACGTTGTTGCTGTCCACAACGAACACGTCGCCACCCGGCATCTCGGCAAGGGCCGTGCGCGCACTCTGGTTGGTGCCCGAAAGCTTGGCGCCCACGGTAATAATCACGGCCTCGTCGCCGGCCTCGCGCGCCTCGGCAATCGCCTGCGAAAAGGCGTACGGGTTGACCTGACCGGTCTTGGGCAGCTCGTCGCGCTCCACGAGCATCTCGTAAAAGCGCTGGTGATCGATGTCGACGCCATCCATATACACATCGGTGCCAAAGGTAACGGACAGCGGCAGAACGCTCAGAGCCGGATGCTCCGACGGCGACATATCGCTCGCGGAATCGGTAATAATGCGGACAGACATAGTGAATCCTTTCCTGCGCCGACCAGCCTCGGGCCACGCGGCGCTGATTTTTTGCCAGCAGAGCCCTAGCACGGCACGCATGCTCAAAAAAGGGACTGTGCAGTTGTTAGTTGAATTGGTTGAGCCTAGCTGCCCTAGATCTCACGCAGGGTGTTGAGAATCGTGCGCAGCGACGCATACATCTGCTCACGCTGCTCCACGCCCATGGCTTTACCGGTGGTGTCGAGCACCTCGCGAATGATGCGATCGGCCTCGCTCATGCTCTCGCCGCCCAGGGCGGTCAGGCGCACCGGGGCGCGGTACTTGACGGCGGCATCGCCTGAGTCGTCGACCTCGACGTAGCCACCCTCCTCCAGGTGAGCCAGCGTGCGCGAGACGGCGGCACGGGTCACGCCTGCCATGCGAGCCAGGTCAGCACCAGTCAGACCGTCCTTGCTGCGCTCAAGATAGTACAGGCACATAACGTCGGAGCCCTTGAGGCCCAGCCTTGCGCCCTCGGATGTCTTAATGCGCTGGATCTCCTTGTAGAGCCCGCTGATCAGTCCGACAAAGTCCTCGAAACGTGTCGAGTCGTTCTGCTGCATGAGAGACGACCGCCTTTCGCTTGCATGATGCTAACGGGTAAACATCTTAGCCGCACAAGGCAACACCCATACCCAAATATCCCATTTGTTAACCCATCAACATAAAAACCACCACAAAGGGGACAGGCACCTTTGTGGTGGTTTGGGGCATCAATAGGTTCTAGGCGTCGCTACAGCTCCACGCAGGGATTGTCGCAGGTCACAAGCGTCTTAACGACAACCGTCGCTCCCAGATAGCGCTCGAGCAGCTCGGCTAAGCGATCGATCGCGGCCTGGCAATCCCCCATCCGCTCGGGCTCCACGCACTCAATCGCCAGGAACGCATCGGCCGAATCGTCGGACAGCGCCGTGCGAACGCCGTCGCGCCAGTTCCAGCAGCGGCACACGGCGCCCGCGTCATCAATGTAGGCGAGCTCGCCGGGAAGCGTCGGGTCATCTGTCTCCTCGCCAAGCGGCAGAAATGAATCGCCACCGTCGGTCACCGCCAACCGCAGATCGCCCTCGATAGCATGTAAGTCCTCGCCGCCAACGGGCAGCGCGTAGGTCAGCGACACCGTGTTGTAGATGTCCACCGCGGGCGTAATATGGCCCACAGGTTTGCCCTTGAGCACGCGCTTGAGCAAGTTCTCGATCGAGCAGCGGGCGCCCTTTTTGGTCTTGAACAGCCGATAAGCCTCGCGCCATGCCTTGACCGGTGCGTTCTCGCTGATAGTATCGCTGGTCAGATGACGCTCCGCGTCGATATTGGCGCGGTCGAGCAACGCCGCAATCGCATCCACGTCCTCTTGAGGAATCTGAGCCGCGGGCTTCATGCCCTTTACAACCACAACACCGACCGCCGCCTGCGGAAACAGCTCCCAAAATGAATTCTCGGCAATAAAGCTCTTCATGTGCTCTCCCTTCATTGTGCGCGCCCGAGCGAGGGCGCCTAAACAAAAAGCGCCCTCACAGCGGCCACCTTCAAAGTCCTACGGTGCCGCCACAAGAGCGCTTACGCTGCCCCCATCCGGAGAAGAGGGCGATATGTCAGACGTATTGTAGCTCGAATTATCTACACGGGCAAAACCACCACAAAGGTGCCTGTCCCCTTTGTGGTGGTTTACAGGCGAAGTCCCAGTAGGCCGCGGCCGCGGTGACGGGCATCGGCGGGCACCTGGGCGTGCGGACCGGCGACCTTGACGGACTCGGGCAGGTGCGAGTACTTCTTCTCGAAGTTCTCCTCGAACATGACGGCCAGGTTGTGCGCGGCCTCGTCGTAGCGAGCGGTGCTCTGCCAGTACTGGCGCGGCACCAGGATGCCGTCGGGCACACCGTGGCACGTCGTGGGAATGTCGACGTTAAAGATATCGTCGTGGACGAACTCGCTGTCCTCGATGGTGCCGTCGAGGGCGCGCGCGACCAGGGCGCGCGTGTAGGCCAGCTCAATGCGATGGCCAACGCCGTAGCCGCCGCCGATCCAGCCGGTGTTGACCAGATAGACGCGGGTGCGACCGTCGGCGATGCGCTCGCCGAGCATCTTAGCGTAGACCATGGGGTCGAGCGGCATAAACGGCTCGCCAAACAGCGAAGAGAACGTGGGCGTGGGCTCGGTGACGCCGACCTCGGTGCCGGGAATCTTAGCCGTAAAGCCCGTCACAAAGTGGTACATGGCGGCATCGGCCGTCAGGCGTGAGATGGGCGGCAACACGCCAAAGGCGTCGCAGGTCAGGAAGAGCACGACGCTTGGAGTGGTGCCCATGCCCTTGGTCCACGCGTTGGGAATGTGCTCCACAGGGTATGCCACGCGCGTGTTGTGCGTGATCGAGACGTCGTCGTAGTTGGGCTTGCGGTTCTCGTCGAGCACCACGTTTTCGCAGATGGCACCAAAGCGGACGGCGTTGAAGATTTCGGGCTCGTGGAACGCGTCCAGGCCCTCGCATTTGGCGTAGCAGCCACCCTCGATGTTGAAGATGCCCATGTCAGACCAACCGTGCTCGTCGTCGCCGATCAGTAGGCGCGTGGGGTTGGCCGAAAGCGTGGTCTTGCCGGTGCCGGACAGGCCAAAGAACACGGCGGTCTCGTGCGTGACAGGATCCATGCTGGCCGAGCAGTGCATGGGCAGCACGTCGTCCTCGACGGGCAGCAGGTAGTTCATGACGCTGAAGATCGACTTTTTGATCTCACCGGAGTAGCCGGTGCCGGCGACCAGAATCACGCGTTCCTGGAAGTTGATGACCACGGCGGCGCTGGAGTTGAGGCCCTTGATGGCAGGGTCGCACTGGTAGCCGGGAGCGGCGAGCACGCAAAAGTCCGGCTCACCGGTGCGCGCGATTTCGCGGGCGAGCGGGCGGGCGAGCATCTGCTTAATAAAGAGTGCCTGGCTGGCACGCTCGCAGGCAACGAGCAGTCGACGCGTGTGGTTGCGGTCGGCGCCGGCCATGCCGCGGGTGACGAACACATCGCGCTCGTTGAGGTAGTTGACGATACCGGCCTTGATGGTCTCGTAGCTCTCGATCGAAAGCGGTCGGTTGACGGCGCCCCAGGCGATCTTGTCGTGCACGTCGGGCGTGTCGACGATAAAGCGGTCGTTGGGCGAACGGCCGGTGCGCTCCCCCGTCTCGATCACGAGTGCGCCATTGGATGCCATGCGGCCTTCTTCGCGGCGGATGGCGTGCTCGACGAGCTCCGCGGCGGGTAGATCGACCAGCAGACGGGGCTGATTCTCGGCGGGATCTTCGACCAGCGTAAGACCAAAGTTGGACAAAACTTCTGCAGGGGTAACACCAGGCATGGGGCCTCCTTTAAAAACGCGACACGTGGATGCGGCGCGCACTTTACTCACGTAAAGCCCGTTGTACCCGATATGCAAAAACGTTTTTGCGGCAACGGCGAAGCGGCCGCCCAACGGTCAAAAATCGCAGGCAAACGGCCTAGTCATTGGGGACGTTCTTAAACAACTAGTCGTTGGGGACACTCTTGAACAGGCAACAACCAAGGAGCGTCCCCGGATGCCGGCACAGGACCGTTTTCATAGATTCTCTGAAGGGCTGCGGCCAAAAAATGACAAATATGAGTACTGTTACCGTTGCGGATACATTTATTTTGTTTATAAAAGAAGCCCTTGATGGAATTTATTCACATCAAGGGCGGTCGCGCGCGCAGACGTGGTGTAAGAGCGTCCTGAGGTCCGTCGCTGCAAATCCCGATGTTACTCCTTCTTGAGGCCGTGCTTCTCGACTATCTCGTCCACTATCTCCCTGGCGCGCCGCCCGAGCGCGCGGCGCCTCCCCTCCGTCGGGGCCGGCCTGTCCGCGGGCTCGGCGAAGCCCCCGGCGGCCGAGGCCTCGGAGAACACGCGCTGCTGGGACCACTGCCCCTCGGTCTCCATGAGGCTCGCGCACGTCAGGCGCAGCATCGACTCCCTCGAGGGGAAGGACTGCACGACCCTGTAGCGGCGCTTGATCTCGCGGTTGGCGCGCTCCTGGACGTTGTTGGTGCGGAGCTTGGCCCAGTGCGCCCTGGGGAAGGCCGTGAACGCCAGCGCGGAGTCCTCGGCCTGCTCGAAGACCTCGCCGGCCCTGGCGGACACCGACGCCACCCAGGGCGCGGCCTCGGCCCAAACGCAGCGCGCGAGGTCGGGGTCGTCCTGGTAGACCGCGGCGTGCACGAGGTCCCTGACGGCCGCCTTGGAGCCCTCGGGCCTGCCCGAGCAGGCGCTCTGGAGGTTGCGCTGCAGGTGCGTCACGCAGCGCTGCCAGGCGCAGCCCTGGAACAGGCGCGAGACGGCGGCCACGAGCCCGGCGTGGCTGTCGGAGACCACGAGGCGCACGCCGGCCAGCCCGCGCTCGCGCAGCCCGCCGAGGAAGGCCGCCCAGGAGTCCTCGCTCTCGGTGTCGACCACGTCGCAGCCCAGGAAGTGCTTGCGCCCGTCGGCGCCCAGCCCGATCGCGGTCACGACGCCCTGCGAGACGACCGACGAGCCGACCCTGCAGCTCATGTAGGTGGCGTCGAGCCACAGGTAGCAGCACGGCGTGCCCGACAGGTCGCGGCGGCGGAACTCCGCCACCTCGGCGTCGAGGTCGGAGCAGAGTCTCGAGACCTCCGAGCTCGACAGCGAGGATATGCCCAGCCTGGACGCCACGCGCTCGACCTTGCGGGTGGACACGCCGCACACGTACATCTCCTGCACGATGGCGGCCACCGAGGTGTCGACGCGCGACCATCGCGCGAGCATGCCCTCGGGGTAGTAGGTGCCGTGCCTGAGCTTGGGTATCTCGAGCTCCACGTCGCCCACGGCGGTCTTGAGCGACCTGGGGCGGTAGCCGTTGCGGCTGTTCTCCCTGCCGTCGCTGCGCTCGTTGCGGCTCGCGCCGCACATCTGCTGGGCCTCGGAGTCCATCAGCGCGTTCATCACGCCGCCCAGCACCCTGCACGCGAACTCGCGCGCGTCGCCGCACTCCTGCCAGAGCCTCGCCGCCTCGAGGGCCTCGTCGCGGCCGAGGCGCAGTACACTCTCTTCTTGGGGCATCGCCTTTCCTTCCATTCGTCACCTTCATTACTCCAACGACGAATTCTAGGCGGTGTCCCTGCCCTTTCAGGAAAGGGCAGAGGCGGGGCATGCCCCGCCTCTTACACCACATCTCTGTGCGCTACCTCAAGGGCTTCTTTTATTGAACATTTGAGGAGATACAACAGCATATCCACTCGATAGATACGTCAGATAGTCTTAAAAATGGCCAAAATTGCTGCTACTGAAAAGGTATCAGTACTCATATTTGACGATTTTTGGTCACGACTCTTTATAGACACCCTGCACGGCGGCGCAAAACAGCCTCCAGCGGCAAGCAATCCGAAGACTGTCCCCAGTAACTAGCCGTTTAAGAACGTCCCCAATGACTAGTTATAGCGGCAGGTTTTGGCCGAGCATGGCGATCGCGCTCATGAGGACCAGCATGCCGGCGGCGTAGGGCAGGACGGCGCCCAGGAGCTCGGCGTCCTTGCCGCGCACGTGCACGGCAGCGAGGCCAATCGCGAGCGTCTGCGGCGAGATCATCTTGCCGGCGGCAACACCAAGGGCGTTCAGCGCGACCATCCAATAGTCGCTCACGCCCAGCGCCGTAGCGGCCTGGCTCTGGATGGGACCGAACAGCATGCCCGAGGACGTGCCCGAACCGGTCACGAACGCTCCAACGGCACCGATCCACGGAGCCAGGATCGGGTACAGACCGCCGGCAACGGCAATGCAAAACGCACTGATCGACGAAATCATGCCCGCATAGCCCATCACCTTGGCGCAGCCCAGCACCGAAAGCATGGTGATCACCGTCGGCATCATCTGTTTGACGGTCGCGGCCAGCACCTCGCCCATCAAGCGCGGCGAAGCGCCCTGAATGGCACCGCCGACAAACGCCGCCAGGAAAATCCAGACACCCGGCGTGTTAATCCACGAAAACGTGAGCGTACCGGGGTTCTCGCCGCAATATACCTGCACATGGCTCGCAAACGGCGCGAGCGCAGCATGCACGGCGGGCACCAGGTTAGACGTGCCCAGCAGCAGCACAAAGATCAAGATGAAGCACGACCAGGCCGAAAGCGCTGACTTAACGGTAAGCTGCTCGCCAGACTCGATATTCATATGGAAGTGTGCGTCCAGGTGGCCGGACTTCTCGGCGCGCATGGCAAGCGCGGCGGTCAGCGCGAGCGACACGATAGAGCCCACAACCACGGCAAGCTCGGGACCCACAAACATGGCGACGACTAGGGCCGCGCCGACAAAGGACGCGCCAGAGAGCAGCGCGATACCGGCCACGCCATGCAGGCGCTCGCCCACACTCGCAACGTTGCCCTGATCGTCGGCCACGCGGCCCGCGACCAACACAATAAGCAGCGGCATGACCACAAAGAACGGCGCAAGCTGCACCAGCTGAACGGTCGCTAGGTGCAGGGAATCCAGGCCCACCAGGTCGGCAACGGACACCGTGGGAATGCCGATGGAGCCGTAAGGCGTGGGCACGCCGTTGGCCAGCAGGCAGATGAGCACGGCGGGGACGGCCTCAAAGCCCAAGCCCGCGAGCATGCCGGCGGGGATGGCGACAGCGGTACCAAAGCCGGCCATGCCCTCCATAAAGCCGCCGAAGCACCATGCCACGAGCAGCGCCAGCAGGCGGCGGTCGCTGCTGATGGAGGTGATCATGCTGCCGATCACGTCCATGGCGCCCGTGCGCACGCACAGGTTATACGTAAACACCGCGGCAATAATCACCAGCACGATGGGCCACAGGGCCATCAAAAAGCCCTCGAGCGAGGCCGTGGCGATCTGCGCCGCCGGCAGGTGCCACCACGCAAAGGCGAGTACGCACGAAAGAACAAACGAGCCGATAGCGGCTTTCCATGCCGGCCATTTAAAGCACAGCAGCATCACGACAAGCCAAATGATCGGCACAAGAGCCAGCAAAAATGCGGCGACGTCCATGGGTAAAAGCTCCTTGGTACCGCGAAGGCGGCATCGGGGGGTCACAAAACCTCAACAGAATACCGCACGCTTACCGACAAATTGATGCCGCCCGCCGAATTTATTGAACAACCTGTTCAAAAACACGAATCGATACCTTCGCGGCTATACTAGAGCGCAGCAATAGAAAGGAACCGCCTTGAGCATCACGCCCCTCGATAGCATCCGTCGTGCCATCGCGCGCCACAACGGCGTCGCCGACCCCACCGTATCGGGCGACGGGGCACACGGCCAGGGCGGACGCATCGAGAACGGCCTGTTCCCCGCCTCGCACGCCGCCGAGGAGCTCGCTCGCATCCAGGAGCTGAGCCAACGCAACGCCGGCGGCCCCGACAGCAGCCAGGCCACGCGCCGTCGCCGCGAGCACGAGCGCGAGCCCGGCCCCATCCGTCGCATGGTCGACGCCTGGTGGAACCGCCTGCTCGGTGCCGTCTACGGCGGCGGCTTCTCCATGCAGGAAGCCGAGTACGAGGAGCACGCGACCCGCCGCGACTACCTGTGGAACACCCTGGGCACCGCTGTTTGGGGTATGGCGTTTCCGCTGCTCACCATTGTGTCCACGCAGCTCGTGGGCGCCGAGGAGGCCGGCAAGTTCTCAATGGCCTTTGTCACCGGCACGCTCATCATGATCGCGTGTAACTACGGCGTGCGCAATTATCAGGTCTCGGACATCGACGAGAAGACTTCCTTCGCTTCCTACCAGCTCAACCGCTGGCTTTGCGGAGTACTCGCGCTGGCGTGCGGCCTCGTGTACAGCAGCGCCCGCGGCTACGACGCACAGATGGCCACGATCGGCCTGGGCGTCTACCTCTATAAGGTTGTCGACGGCGTCGCCGACGTGTACGAGGGGCGCCTGCAGCAGGCCGACAAGCTCTACCTGGCCGGCATGAGCCAAACGCTGCGTTCCGTCGGCGTCCTCGCGGTCTTTACCGTGGCGCTGTTCCTCACGCGCAGCATGCCCATCGCGGCCATGGCCATGGGAATCACGGCCATCGCCTCACTCGTACTGGTCACTGCCCCGCTCGCCCTGCTCGAGACCGAAAAATCGCGCCGCGTGAGCCTGCGCGAGGTCGGCCGTCTCTTCGCGCAGTGCGCTCCGCTCTTTGGCGCGCTGTTCCTGTTCAACCTTATCGAGAGCATGCCCAAGTTTGTGATGGAAGGAACGCTGGCCTACAAGTATCAGCTGTACTTTAATGCGCTGTTCTTTCCGGCGCAGGCTATTTTGCTGAGCATTGGATTTATCTATAAACCGCAGCTCCTGCGCCTGTCGAGCATTTGGGCGAACCCACGCAAGCGTCGCCGCTTTGACCTGATTATTGTTGCCGTCATGGCACTGATCGTTGTCATCACCGGCGTGTGTGCCGCGTTTATGGCGGGCCCCGGCATCCCCATCATGAGCTTTATGTACGGCCTCAACTTTGAGCGCTACCGCACGCTGGCACTGCTGATGGTTGTCGCCGGCGGCGTCACCGCGGCAATCGACTTTATCTACGCCATCATCACAGTGCTGCGTCACGCCGGCGACGTCACCAAGATCTACCTGATCTGCTTCGCCGTGAGCGTAGTGCTGCCGGTGATCCTCATCAACCTGCTAGGCCTGATGGGCGCCGTTGTGAGCTACCTGGCAATCATGGCCCTACTCCTGGTGCTGCTGATTATCGAGTACGCCCACATCCGCCAACGCATCGAACGCGACCGCAACCCGTACGGGGCGTAACGCCCGCCTTGGTGCGGTGAGGGCAGCTAATTTGGGACGGGGCTATTTTGACTACCCTTGGTGCCATGGGGGTGGTCAGGTTACTTTGCACCAAAGAAAAGAAACGTCGATGTTTTGGCACCGACAGCGAGCAGTCTCGAAGTGCCCCAGGTTGGCGCGAAAGAAGAGCGACGCGTACTTCTGTACGCGAGCGACGGTTTGAGCGGCAAGATGGGGTGCTTCGAGGTTGCGCAGCGTCAAGGTGACCGTCGTTCGTTAGAACGACGGAACCCCTACTCCCCCGGTCGAACGCTCGCGTAGAACTCCGCGCCGTCGTCCAGGCGCAGGATGCCCACGCGACCAAACTCGGAACCGGTGGCGGCGGCGCAATCGATGTCGATGCGGTCGGGCACGCCGGCGGTATCCTCGCCGCCCAGGCGCACGATCTGCCCGCGCCCCGATTCCTCGTCGAGCCCCGCCAGGCCGCCAACCTCGCAATAACGCCCAAGCGACACCGTGGGCGTGTGGCCGCTCACCACGACCGGACCCCTACCCTCAGCAGAAAGCAACCCCGTCGGCGCATCCCAATAGCCGTGACGAATCCACAGCAAGTCATCGGACGACTGCACCGCAAGCATCTGCTGGAGCAGCTCGCGATCGGCATCAGTCGCTCCCGCGCCATCGGAACAATCCACGCCATGCTCAAGCAAAAACGCCCGCGCGGCCTCCATCTCGATACCGGCATGCACCAGCAGGTACGGCCGCTCCTCGGTCTCGACCACCGCGTAGAGCGGCAGCGTCGCCATCCAGCGCACGAGCTCCTCGTACGCCTCAAATTCCATATCGTTGAGCTGCTCGCGCGTCGTCCAACCGCCGTTGATATCCCAGGTCTCGGCATCGAGCGGATCCTGGCCAATGATGGCGTCGAGCATAATCTGCTCGTGATTGCCCTTGAGCGCGTGGGCATTGGGCAGCGAGCGCACGAGCTTAATAACGCCAACCGGATCGGGCCCGCGATCGATCATGTCGCCCAGCACGTATAGCGTGTCGTCGGACGCCAGCGAGATCTTGGACAGGGCCTCGTCAAGCGCACGCACGTGCCCGTGAGCATCGGATGTCACATAGATCGCCATGGAACGCCTCTCCTTGCATTGCGGCCGAAGCCCGGCGCCGCAACTAAAACTTCAAGTTGAACTTAAACGTTACCCATTGTACTCCGTTGCAATAAAGCTGGAAAGGGTTTACGCGCAGAGGCAAAGACGGTCACCTGTGACGATATCGCGCATGCCCGCAATCCAGCCCCATAAACCCACCATCTTTGGGTACAAATAACCGCAGACAACTGACCGTGCCACGCCAACCACCCAGGAGCGGACACCATCCATGAACCAGATACTTCTCTTTATCGGCCTCGTCATCATTTTGTGCCTGACCATCAAACCCGTCGGCAAAAAACTCCCCTTCCCCACCCTGCTTATCTTTATCGCGCTCGGCATGCTGCTGGGCGTCAACGGGCCGGCGCACATCGACTTTAGCGATTACGCGCTCACCGAAACCGTCTGCAGCACGGCGCTGCTGTTCATCATGTTCTACGGCGGCTTTAATACCAACATCGACCGCGCCAAGCCCGTCGCCGTGCCCGCGGTGCTGCTGAGCACGCTCGGCGTCGTCATCACGGCAGGCATTACGGGCGCGTTTGCGCACTTTGTACTGGGCTTCGACTGGATCAGCGGCCTGCTGCTGGGCTCCGTTGTGGCGTCCACCGACGCGGCGAGCGTCTTTAGCGTCCTGCGCGAGCACAGTCTGTCGCTGCGAGATGGCACCGACTCGCTGCTCGAGGTCGAATCGGGCTCCAACGACCCCGTCGCCTACATGCTCACCGCGGTGCTCGCGACCCTCGCCGCCGGCGGCGACATTAACATCCCCGTGCTGCTCGCCAAGCAAATCATCCTGGGCGTGGGGCTGGGCCTTGTCATCGGCTGGGCATCGGGGCGCCTGATCGAGCGCGCACACGCAACGGCCGAGGGCGCCCAGACTATCTTCTTGTTCGCCGTGGCGATCGTCGCCTACGCGCTGCCGAACTACCTGGGCGGCAACGGCTTTTTGGCCGTGTACCTGGCCGGCATTGTGCTCGGCGCGAGCGACATCACCGGCAAGGTCGAGCTGGCGCACTTCTTCGACACCCTCACCGAGATGGCCGAGATGACCATCTTCTTTTTGCTCGGCCTGCTCGTGACGCCCGCTCGCCTGCCGCAAATGCTGCTGCCAGGACTGGCTCTCATGGCGTTTATGCTCTTCGTGAGCCGCCCCATCGCCGTCGGCCTGCTGCTGGCGCCCTTTAAGACGAACCCTCGCCAGGTAGCGCTTGTAAGCTGGGCGGGCCTGCGCGGCGCCGCGTCGGTCGTCTTTAGCCTTTTTGCCGTGGTGGCCGGCGTTCCCGGAGGCCACGACCTGTTTGACCTGGTGTTTGTGATTGCCGTGTCGAGCATTGTGGTGCAGGGCTCGCTGCTGCCGGCGGTGGCGAATAAGCTCGATATGATCGATGCAGAAGGCGACGTGCGCCGCACCTTTAACGACTACCGCGACGAGGACGGCATGTCGTTTGTAAAGCTCAAGGTAGGCGCGGGGCATCCGTTTGCCGGCCGCTCGCTTGCCGATATTGGCAGCGCGACGGACATGCTTGTGGTCCTGGTGCTGCGCGACGGAGCGCACCCGGTTCTGCCCAATGGCGACACCGTAATCGAGGAAGGCGACCTGCTGGTGATGGCCGCCCCAACGTTCGAAGAGCGTGCCGAGGTTACGCTGCGCGAGGTCACCGTAACGCCCCACGGACGTCTGGCCGGCCAGCGCCTGCGCGACGTTCCGCAGGGCAAGCATCCGTTTATCGTGGTGATGCTCAAGCGCGAAGGCCAAACGATCATCCCCGATGGCAACACCCTCATATACGCCGGCGACGAAGCCGTCATCGCGACCTTGGCGTCATAGCGGCCAGGGGGCAGCCGTCCCGAATTGGCTACATTTGAGCATCAATCGCCCCGGATGGGGTCTCGTTGCGGACAATTAGCGTCTCTCAAAAACTAAGTGAGTAGACTTTTGCCGAATCGCCGACCACGCCACCAAAGCACAAGTCTGTGACCTGCGGGTTTATTGAAGCAAACTTGTCGTGTGCCCAGGATTTCCAATAAAGCCTACTCACTTAGCCAGCGTGCAGTCAAAATAGAACGGTCGCGAGCTCATTAGACTCCATTGCGACGGTTTATCGTTCATCTTCGAGCAGCCGCGGGTGCAGACGCCCCGTCTCAAATTAGCTACCCTAGTCATCGTCGACGGCAAAGTCGCGAAGGTCGAGGCCTTCGCGTTCGGCTCGGGATAGGAGCTCTTGGGGCGACTCGTCCTCGATATCCATCACGTCGAGCATGGCTGCCGGAAAGCCCACGCCTGCTACACTCCCCGCGCGGTCGAGCAAGCCCTCGCGCAGCTGATCTACGTCAACGTCGATCTTCATCGTGCAACCTCCCATCGAGCCAAGCCCCTACTCAGCAGCGCCAAGCTCATCCACGGCAGCAATAAAAGCTGCAACCTGCTTGTCATCCATCTGCGTGGCCAAACGCCCCACGGGCTCGTCGTAGGCAAACTGCACTTTATCGATAAAGCAATCCCAAGCACGCTCGTCCACACGCACGGCGGTCTCGCAATACTGGTTGAGCTTTTTGAGTCCATACCAAAACGCATTCACATGGCGCACGGGACCCTCGTCCAGCACGCCATCGTAGCGGAGCCCGTTAAACTCGCGCATGCGCGCCACGGCAACCTCGAGCGAGTCGCCGCCGTCGGCCGAAGCCTCGTCCACAAGCTCGGGAATCGCAACTTCGCGCCGAACATTGTGCCTGGTAGCACCGTCATACTCGCCCACCAACACATCTTCGTCAAACCGATCATCGTAGTCGAAAAAGCTACTGCCGCGGCAAATCCCATGCGGCGAACCGGCACCAAAGGCACAGAACAACCCGCCATCGGTAACAACGCGCCTATAGGTCTCAAACGACTTCTTAACCTGAGCGAGCAACTCGGCAAGCTCCCCGGCATCGCACCCCGTCTCGCACGTAATGCAAACAAGCCCCGGCAACGATACCGGCTCCACCGTGCTCCCTGCAACTCGGGCAGCGCGTTCGGCCCGATACGCTTGGGCTGCCAAGCGCGCTCGCTGCGCAGCGCCGCGCACATTAGTAAGCTCGCACTCCAGCGCCACATCGCCAGCCACATCGCTCGCAAACGCGTCAGCACCCTGCGGGCCGGTCGCACTCAGCTCGGACTCAAACGTCGCTGTGATCATGCCGGCAAGGTCCGTTGTATCGGCGGCGCAACGCAGCTGCTCCAGCTGCGTGCATAGCAGATCGGCATCCAAGGGTGCGGCATCCACAACGCGCACGTCACTCAGACGCGCCGCGCCCTGCAACACCAAAGCCCCCGCAGCATCGTATGCCGCACGAACCCTGTCCGCCGTATTGGCACGCAGCTTTACCTCGATAAACGCAAGCGTCTGCTCCAAGCGGGCCAACAGCTCGGCCTTGTCCTCCATACGCAAAAAGGCAGCGTAGCGCCGCTCCATCTGCAACGGGCCCACAACGCCTACCTGCTTGCGAGCGCGCGCAAGAGAATCAAATTCAACGCGGCGTACATACCCGTCAACGGCCTTCACGGCAGACTCGCGCGCAGCACGCTCGGCGGCCTCGACGCCCCCGATCACGCCCAGCAGCTCGCGGGAGCGCGCCTTGCGCAATAACTCCCCGCGATCGTACTGCTCAAGCGCCGTCTGACGCTTGGCTACCGATTCAAAGCCAAACAGCTCGTCGAGCAACTCGCCAACAGAACGCTCGTCCGCCATGGCAAGGTCTCCCTACCCGAACACGCCAACACGCCCGCGGGCCCACACGCACGCAAGCCCGCACGCTCGCACCCCTACAGATCCAGCGCCTTCTTCGCAGCATCCACCGGGTCGCCGTCCATGTAGAACACCGGGCTCAGGCCCGAGATAATCTCGGACGAAACACACTGCAGACCCGCGATGGCGCTCAGCGGCAACATCACGCGCTTGGCACCGGCGTTTCTGGCCACGCGCATAATGTCCTCGAGCCCACGGATCTCGTCCATAGAGCCCGACATGCGCAGAATGCCCGGAATCGCCAGCGCGGGCATCACCGGGCGGTTGCACGCCGCGGAGCACAGACCCACAAACTCGGCGAGCGAAACCTCCTCGGAAAGGCCCTTGCTCTGCAGGTCGTTATAGAACAGCAGGTAGTCCTTGGAGCCAATGTGCATGCCCGGCGCCACGCGGTTCGCCAGGTTCACGAAGTTGTCAAACGCCGCGTCCAGCGTATCGCGCACCGGCTTGTTAAAGCCCACGCCCTCGTGCTTAAACTTGCACTCGCCGGCAACAGCCTTGTTTTCCAGCTTGTACACGGCAACCTCGCCGCCCTGCGACCTGCCCACGCCAAACACGTGGCCGGACAGCAGCGGACCGTCGGGAATCAGCGTGTCCTCGGTTTGCTCGGGCACGCGCACCACATGCACGTCCTGCGGGTTGTCGGCATCCATATAGCCCAGGTTGACGTCGATAAACTCAACGCCCGCCATAATCTTGAGCTGCTCCTTTACGCGGCGACGGCCCTCGATGGCATAATCCAGCAGCCAGCGCACGTCGTCCTTGTCCATGGCCTCGTCGGGGAACAGCAGCTTGGCCAGACCGCTAAAGGTCTTGCGCACGGCGATCTCGTCGCGCTTGTTAAAGTCGCTGTTAAAGCGAAAGTAGCGGTCGATATGATGCGTAAAGTCCTGGCGGCGCATCTCCTTGCAAAACTCCGACAGACAATCGGTGATCAGGCCGTAATGCCCGGTCAGCAGGCTCGAGCGCATCTTGGGAATCTCCCAGCCCGGCAGGTAATAGTGGATTCGGTCGAAGAAGGCCGAATCGTTGTTAAACTCCGGCGGGAACGGATCGAACAGGTGCGTGGTCTTAAGGACGTTTTGCACGGTATCGTTGATGTTGCCCTCAAAGACCATGGAGGCGTCGGCGTTGATCTGGTCGCGGCCGCGCGCGTAGCTGCCGCTCGCCATGTAGTCCTTCATGATCTGCACGGCGTTGGTGTCCTTAAACCGCATGCCGGCGACCTCGTCGAACGTCACGCAATCCCAATGGCCCACCAGGCCAACGCGGTCCGCGCGCATGGAGTTCATACGGCCGAACAGGTTGGCCGTGGTGGTCTGACCGCCCGAAAGCAAAATGGCGTAGGGCGAGACCTCTTTGTAGATATGGCTCTTGCCGGTGCCACGCGGACCCAGCTCGCACAGGTTGTAGTTGCGCTCGATAAGCGGCACCATACGCTCGATAAAGTGCAGGCGCTCCTTCTCCGAAAGCTCGCTGGGCTCATAGCCGGCAGAGCGCAGCAGCATGTTGAGCCACTCGTCGCGCGTAAAGTACTGGCGCTCGTCGACCATGGCGTCCAGATCCAGATTGGGCATCTGGATGGGCGTGAGCGACGCCACGCTAAACGGAGAATCCTCGGGCCCGCGCTTTTTGCGCTTAGCCTTGGAGCGGCGCGGCGCATCGTCGCCAAAGACCTCCATGCCAAACTCGTCTTCCTCATCCAAGGGATGGCGATACTCGATGCTCATAATGCACCAAATGCCACCCTGCAGAATCTTGGAATAGTCGCGCACGTACTCGGCCGGCATCACAAACGGCTCAATGGTCAGATTGGCAAACGACGCCACGTAGATGTCTTTGTACTCGTCGAGCTTGGCCGTCACCTTGTCGATGATGGTAAAGCGGCCCAGTTCGCGGATCTTGGACTTAATACGCTCGGACTCGTCGGGGCGCACGTAGTTATCGGTGAGGATTCTGCGGATGCGGTCCAGGCCCTCCGCTACGGCTTCCTCGTCGTCTGTTGAGCAGTACATGCCCAGCAGGTACTCCAGCACAAAGGTGGGCACGTTGGCACCGCGCTTCATAAGGGCCGTCAGGTCCTTGCGCACGATCTTGCCGCCAAAATGCTCGAGCAACTTGCCGTCCAGCGTGTCCATGTCGTAGCCGTCGCCCTCGGGGTCCTCGGCCACGGCCTGGTCATAGCCATCGGTCGAGGACTCGTCCTCGGCGGGCGCCGCAACCTCATCGGGCGCAGCGGCGACCGCCGGCTCCGGAACAGGCACGGCCTCCGGAGCAGGCGCAGCAGCCTCAGCCTCCGGAGCAGGCACGGCCTCCCCTGCAGGCACCGCAGCCTGCACCGGCGGATTCACATCAATCGAGGGAACTTCCCACAGATCGTCGTCATGGCTATCAAACATAGGGCACACTCCTAAAAACCAAAGTCAGCAACAGGGGCAAACGAAACAGCGATGGTGTACGTCTCGCGCCAAACAATCTTGCCCGACTGGGCATCGCGGCAAACCAGCAAATGGTTCGAGCCGGACCCAAACGACACGCCTGTCTTAAGCGTAAAGCGCGCCTCAACCACGCGGTCCTGCGGGTTGGGCGAGGTCATGTCCGCATGCACACGCGCCACGTCGCTTACCTCGTTGCCGGTCTCGTCGGTAAACACCAGCTCGTACTCGCACGGCAGCACCTTGCCCGTAGCGGCCTCGTCCTGCAGCAACTTAATGCCAAACAGCGAGTTGGTAACGCGGCGGCTCTCGCTCAGCACGCGCAGCTGGGCCGTTTGCGTGTCGACGAATTCCTTTGAGGACGCGCTCAGGCGGCGATATCCGATCACCGGCACCACGAGCTCCTGCAGGCTCACGCCGCCATGCACGTAGCGCTTGGTACCGCCGGGCCGCTTATAGTGCACGATTCCGCGCGGAGCTAAGCCAACGTAGCCGCCGCCCGGCACCACATGATCCATGTTCATGGCCAAGTACGGGCTACCGTCCGCACCGTTGGCGATATCGGCCAGGGCATCGCTCTGAGCGACCACCGCATGGCGCTTGCCAAAAAGTACCGGGTCGTCGGGCAGGTCGTTCTTGCCCAAGAAAAGGCATTCCGGCAGCTCGTTGGCCGTGTACAAAAAGCCATGGTCGGACGTAATCGTCACACGCGCGCCCGGCGCATCGGTGCATACGCGCTTGGCGATCGAGACCAGCTCGTCCACAGTCTCGGCGCACGCATCGAACACATCGCTTTCGGTGGCGAGCTTCTCCCCCGTCGCGTCGATCTTGTTGTGATACAGGTACACGATCTCGCTGGACTTGAGCAGCTCCTTGCGATCGGCGGCAGGCATGTCCAGATACGCCGCAGCACTCAGGGCGCGGCCCGTAGGGACAGCCGTCTGCAGCACCGCCTGGCGGTTGGCCGTAGAGCCCGTCGACATGCCATCGAGCAGCACGGCGCCTGTTTCCATGTTGAGCGCCATGCCCTGATGCGGCAACAGCGCCGGCATGCCCATCTCGGTAATGGAGGGAAACATTGCCTGTACGCTGCCCGTGCGCACCTCGCCGCCGCGCTCGCGCTCCAAGGCGGCAGCCACGTCCTGCGCCACCTCGTAGCGCAGTGCATCGCTCACCAAGACCACCTTGGCCTTGGCGCTACCGACATACGTGGGCAGCGTCTCCCAGTAGAACAGATCCTGACGAGCAACGCCCTCAACATAGCCGGCGTCGCGCCACTGCGCCTGGGCGGCATTGGCCCAGCACGCGTTGCTCTCGGTCAGATACCAGTTAACGTAGTTGTTCTCGGCCCACTCGACCGCGCGGCGCTCGGGCTCCTCCAGCAGGTCAACACCGCGCAGCTTGCAGCGTTCGTTGGCCTGACGCAGCACACGATAGGCGGCGTCCATGCGCCACCAATCCGCGGCGTAAGCCTCCCACACCTCGGTGGCCTGGGCAATATGGAATCCACCTGCATGGTCGCGCTTAAAGGCGGCCATATCGGCCAGCGCCAAAAGCACCTGGTAATAGCAGGCGACATCGTCGTACCAGCACAGGTCGCGACGGGCCGAGGCAACACGACGCGCCTCATCAACGCGATCGGCACCCTGTGCCAGCGAGGCAAGCAAGTCGCTCAGAATGGCCTCGTCAACGCACGGGAACACATCCAGGCGCAGCAGGTCGTCGGTAGACAGCCCGCCAAACACGCGGCGCAGACCAAACGTGTCCTGGACCAGCTCGCAAATCTCGCGCAGGTCGTCGGCAGCAGCGGCATCGCCCGCCCACTCGCGGACGACGGCAATGCAGTACGGCGCGTAGGCAGGCGCAATATGGTTGGAGAGCTTTTGCAACGCAGCAGCCGGCACCAGCGATGCCGAGGCTGTCAGCAGCACGTGGGCGGCAAAATCCTGCAGCGAATCGCGCTCGAACAGCTCCCCCTCAAAACCCGTGCGCTGGCGCACAAAGGCGGCAAGGCTATCGGCAGCCTCAAACTTCTGTGCCAGCTCCGCCAGTACCTCCGGGCCATCGTGCAGCAGCATAGTCAGGCACGCACGCACGATAAACGGCATGGTGGCGGCACTGGGATCGAAGCCGCCAAACATGGCAGCCAGCAGGCCCAGCTCAACATCGGCCGCACACGAAGGCGCGGGCATGCACTTGGAAAACTTGGCAACGCGGCCCTTGGCGGCAAAGAACGACTTGTGTGCCTGCAGCGCCTTGCGAATATCCCGCGCGTTCGAGGCCCCCAGCTGATCGGCCAGCAGCGACAGATAGTCCGCGGAGAACTGATCGGCATACAGCTCAACGTCGGCCAGCCAATCGCCCTCCAGGCTTCCACGCCCCTGCTGGCGATACACCAGCAGGTCGCTCGCAGTGTCCTCGCGGGCGATAAGGCGCTTGACCTCAAACATATGCCCATCGCAGGCCTCCACAAAACGCACCGGGCGCGGCAGGCGCTGCTCCACCGCCTCGCCAAAGCCGCCCTCGGCAAGCTCGGCAAACGTCGGGGCAAACTCGCCCTCGGCGTCGTGCCACACCACCACGCGGCGCTCACGGCAATCGGGCAGCGGCTGCTCAAAGCGCGCCGCCAGCTCTTCAACTACATCGAACTTTGCCATCTAACAATCCCACTGTCATACCGGTCAAAACAATTCGCGTAACGCATAATCACGTATGCATTATTTTATCTTTGCCAGCACGTCTTGGAACTTGGCGTAGTTGACCTTAACGCCGTCGTCCAGATCGATCTTGATCATCTGGTCGGCCAGGTGATGCAGCTTTTCCTCGTAGGCAACGGTCTCGGTCAGCTGGTCTTTGAGCTTTTTGATGCGCTTGGTCAGCGCGACCTTCTCGCCGCGCTCGGCCGTAGCCAGCGCGTCCTCGGCGTCGGCGATCTGCGAGCGATAGCGCTCTTGCTGCTCGTGCACGTAGTCGGTACGGATGCGCGCCAACAGGTCGGGCGTATAGCGGTGCATGTACACCAGGGCCATAAAGCCGTTCTTTTTGCCCGAATCGAACAGCCAATAAATGGGGCGCTTCTTGTAGGTCTGGCAATGGTCCTTAAAGAAGTCCTTCAAAAAGTAAGTGCGAATGACCTCGCGCGAGGTGCCCTTGCCGCCGAGCGCCTCGGCAATAAAGGCCAGGTTCTGCTCGAGTGTCTCCTCGCCGTACACGGTGCGCACAAAGTCAATAAAATAGCGCACGATGTCGTCGTCAAAGTACTCGTCGTCGGTAATGGGCAGTACGTTATCGCCATCGGGCATAAAGGTCACGTGATCGGGGTCGGGCATCTTGGCCAGATAGTCGGCGACCGTGGCGCCCTGATCGGCCAGGACCAGTCCGTCCGCGTCCAGCGAATAGCGGCCGAACATGCATCCCACGGCATAGCTTATAAGCGACGTAATCTCATCGCGTTTGGTGCGCACATACTTATTGCCCTTGTAGCTCTCGGGAATCTCGCCGGCGGTATCAAAGATGCGCGCCACCGACACGTACTTATCCTCGACCTCGATGGGCACCTCGCCCTCCATGTTGTAGATCTTGGCAAAGATTCGGTTGAGTTCTTCCTCGTTGGCGCGAAGCTGCTCAAAGCGAGCATTGACCTCGGCCTTGCGAGCCTCGTATTTATCGGCGAGCAACGTTGCCATATCTCTATCCCATCCAATCAGGACCGATTAAAAGCCCAATAAAACTAGCTAAGTCAACACAGACAAGTCTACCCGACAGCAAAGCTTATAGCGCCCCATGCAGAGCATTCGCAGGCACCATTTTGAGGGTACGCCCATTACAGGCGAACCCCGCTTCGCCGCCAATATGTATTAACTTACTCCACCTACTCCACCATTTGTTGAGCAACAAGTGCGAGCGGTAGCTCAAGAACGATTACCGTTACTATTTTCCTTATTATTGTGACTAATCCACAAAAAAGCGTATAGTATGGTGCTTACAACCAACTAGGAGGTGCTCCTTATGTTGTTAGAGTTCAGCTTTAAAAACTTCCGCTCCGTTAAGGACGAGGCCGTGTTGTCAATGCTGCCCGTCAATTCCTACAAGGAGCATCAGGAGAATGTCCACCCCTGCAGCATTCCCGGCACCGGCACGGACGGCGTACTCACCGCGGCAGCCATCTATGGTCCCAATGCTTCCGGAAAGACCAATCTGTTGCGAGCGGTTCACTTCTCTCGCAACCTCGTTCTGGGCATCACGCATCCGGCCCATCTGCCCCGACGTCAAAGCTTTGTCGGCAACAGCGATCCAACGAGCTTTAGCTACACGTTCTACACCGACGGCAATCGCTACGAGTACGAATTTGCTCTAGACGACGATGGTGCCCTCAGCGAGACGCTCAGCGTAAGTCCCAAGGCCAAACGTCTTGTCTACGAAAGAACCCGCAATGACGATGGCACGTACTCCGTCAAGCAGGGCTCCAAATATGCCGGCATCTCTACCAAGCTCAAGGGCTATACGGACCCGGGGTTTGTCCTTGGCATGCTCGCAAACTACGGTATCGAGCCCTGCGTTAAGGCGATGCACTGGTTTGCCGACGACCTGGTTGTAGCCAATCGCGAAGCCCCTATTCCCGATGCAGAGCTCATGGACAAGCTCGCTGCGTTGGGCGAAGCTAAATTCAAAAAGGTCATCAAGGCCATCAGCTCCGCGGACTTGGGCATTACCGGGGTGCAACTTAAGGTCGACGACATGACCGAGGACGAAAAAAGCGCCCAAAAGGAAAACGCCGACAAACTCGCCGCAGTATTCGAAGCGCTCACGGGCCAAAAGCCCAACGGCGTCGAGATACCCGACAAAAAGGTCGCCATGCAGTTCCGTCACGAAATTGGCGGGCATAGCGTCGGCTTTGGCCTTGATGACGAGTCCCTCGGCACCAGAACGATGCTCGATCTGGCAGTCGACTTTATCGATGCCATCGATGCCGGCCGAACCTTATTTGTCGACGAAGTCGAACGCAGTCTCCATCCGATGCTGCTCGAAAGCCTTGTGGCACTGTTCTTTGATCCGGAGCTCAACGAACACGGAGCACAGCTCATCTTTACGACGCATGACCTGTCCTTCCTGAGGGGCGGCGAGCTTCGTCGCGACCAAATTTGGTTTGTCGAGAAGGATCCGCAGAGCGGTTCTTCCGACATCTATCCACTCTCCTCTTTCTCCCCCAGAAAGGACGAGAGCCTGATCAACCGTTACCTCTATGGCGCCTATGGAGCCGTACCCTACGTTGAGAAGGTGTCCTAAATGGCCAGAAAGGGTAAGTCAGAACGAAGCCGCCACGAGCGCAAGCGCGCGCAGAAACCTACGATCCTCATCGTTGTAGAAGGCGAAACGGAGGACCTGTATTTTGGCGAAGTTAAGCGCAAGTTTAGGGCGCAATGGATTAAGGTCGAAAAGCCCAAAAGAACTGATCCAAGGGGCATTGTCCTTGCGGCGCGCAATAAAAAGAAAGAACTAGAAAACAAAGGGCTTTCGGTTGAGCCCTGGGTTGTGTTCGATGCGGAGGCGCGCGAAGACGAAGAAGCCCGCAGTTACGGGGAGGCAATCAAGCAAGCCGAGGGCTGGGGAATACACGTAGCCAACTCAAGCCCCTGCTTTGAATACTGGGCCCTACTGCACTACTCGCCGGGCATTCTTGTCGAGACACCAGAGCAAGCAGTCACCGAGCTCGCCAAACCCAGTAGGGCCAAGGATTACAAGAAACCCGGTCTTCCCTTTGACGAACTCTGGGAGATTTTCATAACGGGCAAGCCAACGAACGCTGCAACAAGCAGACGAAAGACGCTTGTTGAATGCGGTGAAGACCCGCGCGGGGCAAGACCCGTAACCTACGTAGATCAACTCATGGGCGCCATCTGCGAGACTGGCGGAGTCAACCTTTAGTGCGCACGAGGCGGGTGCTTCGTCCCCACTTGGACCAAGCGCCCGCCTCGTGGTATAAATGGGTTGCGTTCCTTCATGGAGGGCAGTCAAGGGCCGGGGGATCCCCCCGGCATTTTTGTTTTTAGGTCAACCGTAAGTCGGACGAAGCGGCTCGCGTAGACCCGGCGCATGACTTCTGCTATAAAGATATCGGTACCCTCGAATAGAGGGACCTCCAAGAGCCGGGGGATGTCCCCCGGCATTTTTTATGCGTGGATTCATTGCGGGCTCGACATAAAAACGGGGGCATCCCCAAAGACGCCCCCCCTGCAAAATACAGCCGACTCCTAAATAAGAATCAGTCCTCCAATAAATCCATGAACCTTTTGTCGGTAAACACATAGGCAGGGAGGTTGTAAAGCGGGGCAATCCGTTTTACTGAATGAGTCTTCTTGTAGTATTCTTCAACAATATGCGAAGCCATTGCGATCGAGTCTATTCCGTCGACCGTGTCAACCATATCTCGCAGACCAAATTCTTCGCCAACTTCGACTGTTTGTGCAAACTGTTTTGCAAGACGCCTTTTTTTCATCCGGTATTCAGCCCGCTTCTTGCGATCGCGCGCCTGTTCTATGCGCCAATCGGCATCCCAACAAAACCTATCCATTTTTGGATTATCGGGTACGCTGGCGCAGAACGCTTCAAGCTCAGCCCTGCCTTCTTTCCATGTAGCCTCTTTCTGCTCAAAGTTCGCTTCGGTCTCTTTAAGTGCCAGCTGAGCATCGTTCTCTTGCTGCCGCAACTTATCGACCTCAACTTTAGCAAGCTCGCTCGAGCCTTCAAAGAGATCAATCCCGATCGCTTTAAGGCTGGAATCGACCTTTTCTATACGTTCGGCAAGATCCGAAAGCTTCTTCTTTGCTTGACGCTTGTTGCTAATGTCAAACAATCCAAACGACTGAAGCTCTTTCTCGCAGCTCGAGACCTCATTATCAAGGTTGTTCCTCTGCTCTGTCAGCTGCTCTCGCTTGCGCTCCAGGTCCAGGAAGTGATCGTATTTCGAGGTTGCCTCGGCCAGAGCCTTAGTAATCGAGTCAAGCGTTCGTTGAAGTTTCGCCTTTTCCGCTTCGGCTTGATCCAATTCGCCTTGATCGGCGAGGCATCGATCGGCAAGCGCGTAGACCCTATCCCTCGTCTCGTCCTCTGCCCAAGACTTTGGTTGAAACGGCTGAGGCTTCTCGTCCATGCCCCTGCTCTTTTTGCCGGGAGCATCGCTCTCGTTCTCTAGCGCGGCGGATGCCGATACCGATTCCGACCCATTACGAGCGCCAAGTCGAATCACCGGAGTAGCGAGGACCGTCATCGCTCCTGGATTCTCCTGCACACCCACAACGTCCGTCACGTCGTCTACGACCAGCATGGATAGATCGATGTTCTTCGCCGCAACAAACGTCACCTTAAACGAAGCGCCTTGCTGGCTACGCAGCCCTTGGCGCATATCCCAAAGCATGCGTGCGACTAAGTTGAAGAACTGGGGAATACCGCGAGCGATTCGCGTGTCATACATTACGCAATACGTGTCGGGGGCCGGATTGTCGATTACGAGCGCCTTGTTGCAACCGCAAAAATCAGCCAAAACAAGGCCCGTCAAATCCCCTTCTCGAAGCATGGGGTAAAGCGCCTTATGGATTGCGCCCCTTGAAACAATAAGGTCCTCATCGGCCTCAACCAGGTTGTTCAGAAAGCCGTCGACAAAGCAGTTGAGATAATCGTTCAGATCGTCAAAGCCACCCTGCGTGGCAAACTCGGTAAGCTCGGGCACCTTTTCATTATCGACATGCAGGCCAGTCGCAGCGTGATGATGACCATCCCAGATGATCATCCCCTCGTCAAAACAAGCATAATAATCGGACAGCAGGTGGAAAAAAGAAGTCACCAAATCCATTTCAATCAACCTTTCGCTTAGGCTTCAGGAACCACTTAACTTCCTGCGGGGCGTTTACGATGAGGACTTCGATCCCCTCTATCCCCTCACCTTGGCCGAGCACTGGCTTCAACTTAGCCCATCGACCTCGCCATTTGTTGAGCAACAAGTGCGAGCGGTAGGTATTGATCTATGACCGTTGGGGATTGAATAAATACAACGGCAGACGATGCAATAATTTCCGATTGTAGCGGCATAAAAATAGAGGGCGTCCCGTAAAGAGAAGCCCCCCTTGCAAAACGATCGACCCGCTTTTTGTTGCACCCAGCATTTTGCACTATGCATATCAAAATCGCATGAACCGCGTTAAAAACTCCCGTATGTGTCCTCATATGGGAAGTCTTGCTCCAAAGGAAACCCATGCCCGCTGCTAAAAACGCGGACGTTCAATCCGGCGAACGCACTCATGGACCCCTTCGGCCAGCCATGCATGTGACGCAAGCTAGATAGCAAACGCCAATCCGTATCAATCATGCGGGCCATCTTGAATCAATTTAATCCACTTTCGCAAAGTCGAGTATTTCAATACAATTCGCGCAGACACCCTGCGATTATCAATCGGATTGCCTTTGCCCGGGCCTGTCACATCCTCAATTGCAAACCAATACTCACGCTTAAATTCAAAAATGCAAAATCGACCATGTGCAAAGCCATTGCGAAGATGATAGAAGAGGCTGAGAGTTTGATTTTTCTTGCAATCTAAAAATGCCGCTGCCTCAAACGGATTATCTCTCAGTTCTGGACAATCCAACAGTTTCGCTTTTTCCAATACCTCCTGCATTTTATTTAGCTTAGCGGCAGAGTAATACAAATCGGGATTTGTAGAAGCTCCCTTTATCTTTTTATTAAGCTGCTGGGTTTTCTTCCACGGCTGCGTCCAACCGTAGTCAATTAACGGAATTGACCTTGCAGATAAACCAGGCGAGGGCGTTTCAACTACATAAAACTTTAGCAGCGGAGTAATCAATTGACCCGCTTTGTCCCAAGAAACTCCGTCATTAGCCCAGCAACAGTCCTTATTAACCAGAACATTTTTGTCAGCTTTAATATAGTCAGGCATCATAAATCCTAAAGCACGTTCTCAGGATAGTCCCAATCCAAGTCTTCAGCGATAGATACGATTAACTTATCAGGTGGAATCGAAATACCTCGTTTGAGAATTATCTTTGAACCAGACATATCCCTGCTCTCAAGAACATCAAGCAAAGTATTCGCAAGAGCAAGATAGATTGCATCTCTCCCATCTTCGTCAAATGAATAACGAAACGTCAACACGTCGACCGCCTCAACAGGCACCGAAAAGGAAACGCAAACTTTAACTGAATGAATCTTCCACTCAGCGGCAGCACGCTTCAGCCTTGAACTATTAATCTTATCCGCAATCGATCGGAGCATCTCAGGGCTATCGAAATAGCAGTCGTCGCTCGTGCCGCAGTGAAGAAAAGCGTTGATGCAATCGTCATTCTTTAAATATCTAAGATGCCGATTCAAATCGAGCCGTGAATCATATGCGCCATTGAGCAAAAGGCCGGCGGCCGCATCATATGAAACTCCGCCATATGCAAGCGCCCTAGCAAGAGGTGAATCCGGCAGCCGAATTGCATCAGACCACGGCAAAAGGCCATTCCTGAGAAATGAAGCTCCTTTATCGAACGAAGTGGTTAGATGTCTACAATGAAGGACAACTCCCTCGCGCTTAAGTATTTCCGCGATTGCAAACCCCAATTCATCGTCAAAGGCATAGCTCATCGAGCACTTAAGTGGCAGCTCATCGCCCAAGCTTGCTAGTAACCTTTTTGCGTTTGATCTGGTTTGAACATCGTAATCAATCATATTTGCACCTAGACGAGGGGATGACGCTTGAAATCCCAAGAGGTTTCAAACGAGTCGTAGTCAGACCGTGAAATGGCGAGCGCACCTCGCACGCTTTCTTTAATGTCCTCGGTAGTATTTTGTTCCTCAGCAATTGGGAGTAAGCCAACCGGGCCCTCTGTAAAGCGCATTGATGGCGACAAGAAAGTCAGAAGATAGTCCGCGACGGAGGAATTGGTGAATCCGAGGATAATCCAGAACAGCTCATCCCCTGCATCTACATAGATCATGCTCCCAGCATGCTCAGATATCGAGCCCGAAGGAGACCATCGCATAGATATTTTCGCACTTGAAATCGTTCCCCAACTGATACCCTCATGGAAATAAAAATCCATATTTTGAGGACGCGATGCTTGCTTTCCCTTTTTGAAGTAATGCTGGATTGCCCAACCATCATCCGACCAGTTTACGACATTGTCATTGAAGCCATACCACCGACGGAATCCACCGCCCTTGTTACAAGGAAACCATTTCTTACCGCTGCGAAGTGCAGCGTCTCTACTTGCAAGGCCAATTCCAACCAAGGCATTTGAGGGTTCCCACCATTCACGAAGAAACATGTCATTATTGCCGGTAACCAACCCCTGTCGAGGTTTCTTGACACCGTTTAATAAATTGAAAGAATTAAAAGAATCGCGTGCGGCATCACTAGCCCAGTAGGCGATGGGTAAGCCGGGAATCCGTTTGAAGGTCTCGGCGTCGCGGCGGTAGAGCCAGCCACAGTCGGGGTTCCTAATCGCCTCGAGAGTCTTACCTTCCTGCAGAGACCAATGGTCGAAATCATTCAACCTGATATAGCTGCCGCAATAGTCGGCAACATGTTTGTTCCTAATTACAAATGTGCACACCTGAGCAGCGATGCCATGGAATCCGTGGACAGAGAGTTGTACCAAGCTATCAATTGTTTTAGTGGCGACCAATTGCTGGCGCAAGTTCTCGTAAGACGACAAGAACATCCAGCTATTCGACGTTGCAAGGCCCGCAAGACCCGCCTCCTCCGTGAGCGAGAAAATGCGAGAGATAAAACAGGTGCATAGATCACTCTTCACGTCGGTGTAGTTCTTCTTAATCCACTTCGACATGAACGAATCGAAAGAAGAGCTACCAAGGTAAGGCGGATTGGCGACAACGCATGAAAACTTCGAAGTCAGCGCTTCGCAGTCAGCAAGCGCGACTTTAAGTTTCTCTTGAGTATTGCCCTCGAACAGACCGCTTTGCAAACCTCCACAGAGTTCAATAGCCTCACGGATTGCCGCAAGGTCGGCGCCGTCTGGAACAAGAAGCGATCCGACCTCGTCAAGATGAGCAAGGGCGTCCAAGAGGGAACATTTCTTGGCAAGCGCGCACCCTTCAGGAAGGTCGCCCTCTTCGAACGCAACGGGCTGCAAGGTGAGGATATTCGCAGAAACGCCGCGTTTAAAGAAACGGCGGTCGTGCTCACGGGAGCACATGGCAAGAACCAGGCTGGCAAACTGCCCGGCGCGGGGGTCAATCTCCATGCCGTACAGGTTCTTCGTCAAGATAAGCTCAGGGATCTCGCGCTCAGGGTAGCCACGCTCAAGATACATCTGCACCAGCAGTTCAAATGCGTAAGCAAGGATGTGCGCCGAGCCACACGCCGGATCGCAGAACGTGATGTCCTCGGGGCTAGAGATATGAATGTAGTCCTCATGCTCCGCGTCGGACTCGATGTAGTACGACATCTGCTCCCGAAGAGGGCTCTGGGGATTGTTGAGCATCCACAGGCGGCCGAGGGAGTTATCGACCATATAGCGCACGATCCAGTCGGGAGTAAAGAGCTGCGTCTTGGGCGCAAGGTCGTTCGTCTCGACCTTTGCGCCTTTTTTGACGGCAGCATCGACCTCGGCCTTTCGCTCGGCGTTGTAGTACTGATACATCCAGCCCAAAAGCAAGACGTTTTCCCAGTCCTCCTCGGGGATGTCGCCCACCATGCGGCCGATGACGCCGTCGGGGTCCATGAGGTTGGCCGGCAGCAGCAGCGCCATGCAGGCGTCCACGGGCTGGAACACGCCGGGGAGGCACCCGGAGAGCTCGGCGCACTGGGCCAGGAACAGGTAGCGGAAGAGCGGCCCGTCCTCGCCGGCCTGCTTGAGCTCGGCGATGCGGGCGGGGTCGGCGCCCTCGATCTCCACGTCGAGCGCCTCGTCCACCGCCTGGCTGCCCAGCTCCCAGCCGCCGTCGGCGGCGGGGCGGGTGAACATGCGGACGCGGGAGGGCAGGAAGTCGTGGACCTCCATGTAGCGCACGGCGGCGATGCGGTTGAACCAGGTGTAGGCGGCGCGGTCGCGCAGGTGGGCGAAACCCTCCTCGGCCCCTGCGCGCAGCAGGGCGTCGCGCCACTCGGTCTCCTCCGGGGACAGGGCGCGCCCGCCCACCGCCGTGGCGCCGGCGGGCTCGGCGCCCTCGGCCACGTCGTAGAGCCTCATGCGGGCCTCGACGCCGGCGATGAGCTCGTTGCGGGCCCAGATGCAGTAGTTCTTGATGGCGGTATCGTTCATGGCGATCTCCCCTTCCCCGGTGGTTCTTGGTTAGCTCAGACGGATGGCGTCGTTGTCTTGCAGCTCGGCAAGCAGACGTGCGCGGAGCTGACCAAGGTAGGCATCGATGTCGCTTTCGCTCTCCAGCTTTTTGCGCTCGCCCAGGTCGGCCAGGCGCAGCTTTTTAATCTTCTTGGGAGCAGGTGCAGGCTCGGGCTTTCCGGTCGTCGTGGCGTCCTTGTCGTTGTCTTTGATCGTGGTGACAATCTCGCCGGTGGACGTGACTTCCTTCTGGCGGCTCTCGCGCTGCTGGCGCGCCTTCTCTTCCTCGATGGCGCTATCGATCTTCTCGCATGCGCGGTCGCAATACTCAATCAGCTGCTGCTTGAGCGCAGCAAGCTCGCTCGCCTTGGTGGCGCTGTGCGCACGGCCCTCAAACGACTTGGCCATGCGGCCGGCGTTCTCGATGACACGCTCGGCCAGCTTGGCGTAGCCGTCCTGGCTCTGGGCGTATTCGTGCACCTGGGCCATCTGGGCGGCGATATCGTCCAGCGCCTCCTTGCGCTTGGCATCGACCATCTGCTTGTGGGCAGCCATGACGGGATCCATCAGTTCGTGAAGCTCGCGAACCTCGCGATACGGGCGCGAGTTCTTTAGGATCTGCTCAATGCGTTTGTTGGCCTCGACCGCCTGGGCGTTGGAGTCCATATAGAAGCCCTCGTCCTTCATGAGGCCCATAAACTCAACGGCCTTATCAAAAACGGGCTTTTGGCTCTCGAAGAAGAACACGACCTGGTCGTAGTCCTCTTTCCAGTCGTCCAGATCGTCCTGAGCTTTAACGAAGGCATTGAACAGCGTCTGGGCGTCGTTTTGGTTGTTCAGCAGGCTCGTGGTCAGCTTAATGCCGTCCTCCAGCACCTTCAGTCCCGGATACGGATAGGCCGGGGCAAGGCCTGTAAAGTAGTTGTTCGTGAGTTCCACGCACTCGTTTTTGAAGCCCGTAAGCGTATCGACCACCGTGGCGGTAAGCTCGTCCTCGTTAGTAATGTCGCGCTTGGCATCGAAGATCTCGCGCAGCACCCTGTTGACCTTCTTGATGAGCTCATCGCTCATCTTAACGCGCTCGCGTACCTGGGCCTTGTCGGCGTCTTTGCGCAGGAACGAAACAATGCGCAGGTCTGTAGGGGCAACATTGGCGCCGGCGGCCGTAATGGTTGCGCGCTGCGAAACCACCAGCTGGGCCACCACGTTGGCAATGTCGATCTCGCGCCAGCCATAGGGAGCGTTCTGGAACTTGCGCTGCAGGTCGCCCATAGTCGTGTTAAGCGACATGCGCGTCTGCAGGTGCAAAAAGTCCGCAACCTCCTTTTCGGCACGGGCGTTGTTGGAGCTTTGGCCGTCGAGCGCCATCTGGTTGGCACCGCGCAGCGTGGCGCGAATGTCCTCATCGGTCTTGGCGGGGTCGGCGATATAGTCGGCCTTGGTAAAGATGGCATCTGTCAGCTTGGACAGGGCCTGGTCAAACACGTCGGCCGGCTTGGTGGCGCGAATGTTAACCATGGAGCCGTTTACGGCCACACGGGCGTGCAGCACGGCGTCCTTCAGCAGCTCGGCCGCCTCGCGCTCGGCGATGGTGGCATCCTGCATCTTTCCCTGGATAATCTGCTGGGTCGAAGACGGAAGGGCCTCGGTATTGATGGTCTTGCGGTACTTGCGAATCTTGGCTGCATTCTGCAGATCGTCGAAATAGTCGACGTCATCGGCAAGGATCACCAACGCGATATTGGCCGACTTCACGGCAAGCTCGGCGTCGTCGGCACGCGAGAGATCGTCGGCCACCGTGACAACATTGAGCTTCATGCCGCCCTGAGCAACGCCGTAAGCCGAATCGTCCACATAGCGGTCGAAGGGGAAATCGTTGGCGCCCACGCGCAGCTTGGTTGCCGTATAGATGCCGCTAAAGAGCGACTTTTTAATGCCCTCGATAATCAGGGTAGCGTCCACCGGCGTCTCGTTGATGGCACGCGAAATGTCCTGCTCCTCGTCCGTAAGGAAGTTGTAGGTGTCACCCTGACGCGCCACGTAGTTCTCGCGAACCAGGCGGTTAAGCGACTCCTTGACGCTGTCCTTAAGGGCAGCCTTGTCCACGTCCATGCCATCGACCATGAGGATGGAAATGTTCTCGACGTTGGACTTGATGTAGTCGATGTAGCGGATCAGGTACAGCAGCTTTAGGACCTTAACGTCCTGGGCCTTAAGACCATGGCCATCCTCGGCCGCACGCTCGGCAGTCGTGACCACCTGGATCACGCCATGCTCCAGATCCTTGGCGATGGTATCGAAGAAGCGCCAGAACGGCACCAACGCGCCCACCTCTTGGTCCTGGATGGCCTGAGCCGATTCCTGGAAGGCCGAAAGCATGGAGCGCTCGCCCGTAGACATATGCTTGGCCTTAACGCCGTGCTTGCGCACCTCGGTCATAACGTCGGGCAGCACCTTAAACTGATAGTCCACAAAGGGGTAACTAGCCGTAAAGTCGTTACGGCTGGCGTAGCCGATCAGGTTGCTGCGTGACCCATCGAAGCTGAACACGTTTTTGAGCACGGTGCTCTGGGCCTCGTAGTCCTGCTGGAGCTTTGCCGTGGCAGCGTCGTTCTTTTGCAGCACGCGGCGCTGGATGACCTCGTCCACGCTGGAGCTGGAGAGCGAAAGGCGCGTGTTAAAGCGGCCCTGAATCTTGGAGAAGTCGTCACCCACGATCATGGCGACCTCGTCGATGGCCTCCTGACTAGTCACCATAACCCACACGCGACCGCCGCAGCGGCTGCCCAGCTCCTCGACAAGCGTCTGCAGCGACAGCATCAGGCTCGTGCTCATGTCGGCATCAGAACCAATAAACTGACCCACCTCGTCGGCCATAAACAGCAGGCGGAACTCGCCGTCGCACTCCTCGGCGCGCTTGTCGGCATACTGCTTGACCATCTTGGCAAAGGTATCGGCGGCGATGGCGTCGTCCTCGGTGCCGTCGAACCAGTGGCGTGCGGCCTGCTCGCTCATGCCCAGGACCTCTTGCAGGGCCTCGACGATGTCGTCCTCAAAGTAGCTATAGCTCTCGCGGTCCTCGAGCCAGCTGCCGCCGCCGATGCGCTCGTAGGCAGCGCGGAACTCCTGCGTCTTGCCCTTGCTATCGATATGCTGCTCCAGGCGTGCGAGCTTAAGGTCCTCGCCAAAAAAGCCCAGGTGCTCAAAGAACACGCGCTCAAAGGCACGCAGCAGGGCCGTGCGCGAGGTGTCGCCCTCTTTCCACTGGCCGCCCTTGCTGTCGATGTTAAACAGAATCGCCTCGGTGGGAACCCCGCAGCAGCGACGAACCTTGGCGGCAACCATGGGGTCGGAGATCTTGCCCTTAAAGTAATCGACGGCGGGCTTGCCGGCGATGATGTCGTTTTGCAGCAGATACGAGAGCATCTTGAGGAAGTGCGATTTACCGGAGCCAAAGAAGCCGCTGATCCACACGCCCATGTTGTCGGTGGGAACATCGAGGGCGCGATCGTATGCCTCGAAGAAATGCGCAAAGTGGCCCTGCAGCTCGCGCGTCACCACGTACTCATCGAGCTCCTGGCGCACCGAATCGTCACTGGCGTCCTGCACCTTAACGACGCCGTTGATGGAACGGTTGATGTCCTTGGAAAACAGGTCTTGGATGATCATCTGTCGCTCCTAAGAAATATCGAACGCGCGGTAATAGTTGCTGGCGTTCTCTTTGTTGAACAACTTGAGCTGGCGGCCATCAAAGCTGCCAGGGTACATGACGACGACGGGCACGGTGCCAAAATCGGCAAGCATGTCGTTGAGCAGGTTGTGCACGCGCAGCAGCGGAAAGACCTCGCCCACGCCCGTGAGCAAGATCACGTCGCCGGGCTGGTGCGGCTGGGTGTGCTCGAGCAGGTACTGGGCAAAGCTCTTGGAGCTGCAAGGCTTCTGCAGCTCCTTGACCTGCGCCTCCGAGCCGATCTTTGCCTCGCGGCGGGGAATCGCACGCAGAATACGGCGCTGCTCGCAAATCTCGAGCATCACGTCGTACAGGTTAAAGACCTGCAGGTTGCACGGGAGCTTGCCGGCCTGGGCGTCCGCCATGAGCTCGTCCACGTAGGCGCGGCACTCAAACTCCAACGAGGGGTCGTAGCAAAACGTGTAGAAGCCGATCTCGTTGCCGATGCCCTTGTTGGCCAAAAAGTCCTGGTCTTGCAGGCGCTCGCGCAGGGCCGCGCGACGATGATCGAAGTCCTCGTGGATGCGCTCGGCGCGGTTGCGCGGGCGAATGTGCGGCTGGTTTATTGGCATGGGCTACATCACCTGCCCGGTAAGCGCAGCGAGGGCGTCCATGTCGCCCAGGTCGCGGATGGCCTGTTCTACGTCCGGGTCCAGCAGCAGGGGCTGGAGCGCATCAGTGCGCTGCGAGGCCTTAAAACCGGCACTGCGCAGAATCTGGCGCAGGGTGCTCTTAATGCGGTCCAGCGTGGCGTCCGACCATTTGACGGCCTCGGCGTGCTCAACCTGAAAACGGGTGACAAACGCGTTGAGGTCAACGTCGGTAAAGGTGTAGTCGAAGTTGGCCATGCGCTCGCCAATCTCCACCTGGATAAGCTCACGAACCATAACGTAGCGGCACATCATGGCAAACAGATTGGCTTGAGCTGCCTGGTCGGGCATGCCGTTGGCGATCAGGTCCATGATGCGCGTGACCGCCTGGTCGGCGGCGTCCTTGTCGATGCCGCGGGCAGCGCACTGCGACTCGTCGAGCGCTACGGCATCGAAGCGACGCAGGCACACGCGGGCGCGATCGGCAAGCATGCGCTCGGTGGGATACTGAAACAGGTTGTCGTGCTCAACGCGCGCGATGATGTCGTCGTCACTCATGCCGTCTAGGCGCAACGCGGCGACGATGCGCATCTCGGGCAGCAAAAACTGCTCGCGCGTGAGCACGCCTCCCAGCGATATTTTGTCGGTGTTATCCACAGGACACACTCCAAGGGTTCGGGCCTTTTTATTCGCATCGGGTCGATGCAAACATGCCTTCCAATTCTACCGTTTAAGAACCGGGCCGTGGGGGTTGTTGCCGTCCTACTGCCCCAGCTCCTTGAGCGCCTGCAGGGACGCTGCGCGGGTCTCGGCGTAGGCAAGGCGTGCGTCGCTGAGCTGCTTGTCGAGCTGATCGACCTGTCCGCTCATTTCCTTAATCTGCCTGCCGATTTCTTCAATCCTGGTAAACGCCTTCCAGTTGCGCTGGTCGGAAAGCTTTTGATACTCCCGACGCAACACCAATAGCTGGGTGAGGAGGGCATCGCGCGACCTATCGAGCTCTTCCATCTTGTCGCGTGCGACCTTCACCTTCCTTGCGATGCGGAGCTTTTCCTCCTCTTTCGTAGAGGGCTCGGGAGCAGGCTCCGATGCAGGCCCTGGCGTTTGCGCGGGCTCAGGCTCGGACGCCGCTTCAGGCTCCGGCTCAACCGTCGCCGGATCATCCATCTCCAAAAACGCGCAGATGCCCGGCTCTGTTGCCGGCGCTGCCTCGAGCACGGTGGCAATCACACTGCTGCTCAGCATCGTGCTCTGCGAGCAAAGCACCGCGCGGAAGCGCCGCATAAGAAAGCCAAACCCGGAGATCTGCTGTGCTAGGCGCTCGTCATAGGTAACGCGGATCTCGCCCTCGTCGCTCTGCCGCATCGTAAGCCAGTCGCCCACGCACATGAGCTGTACCAGCGTAATGGGCGTCAGGTCGCCCTCGAACAGCAGCTGCAGGCGGGGCGACACATCGTCGCGGGGAACGACAAGCTCGGTATGCTTCTCGAGCTCCGCGAGCGAGGTGCCGACGTACTGGCACAAATCGATGTTGCTCGGAACGTCCGTAAAATGCTCGCGCGCATGGCTCAGGAGCCGCTCGCTTTTGTCGGCGTTGATGCGAACGTGCTTAACGGCATGCGCCGACCCATCCCACGTCACGTCGGAATGCGTCAAAAACAGCCAGCCATCGCAAAACAGCTCCATGACAAAGATGGGAAAGGCTTTCTGCATCATCTACATCTCCTCGGGTTCTTGCGTATCGTCCGTGGCGTCTTGGCTGCTGACCTTGCTCCGCTGGCCCTCGTCATCAAACAGGCCTTTGAACACCAGCTCCAGATCACGCTCGTCGGTATAGCCGGGTTCCAGCGTGCCGCGGTCGATCGAGTCGAGCATGGCCTGCTCCTTGTACTGCAGCCGCTCATAGATATTGCGGTCGAGCGACCACGGCCCGTCGCGGCGCTCGTACACGGCGCGCAGGTAGTGGTACTGCGTGTACTGCTCCTGCGGCAGGCCCAGGCGGTGGATGCGGTCCTTGGACTGCAGCAGGTGCACCAGGTTGTAGCTGCACTCAAAGTAAACGGCGTCGTGGCATACGCCGTGGAGCGAGACCGACTCGGCTAGCGTGTGCGGGTTGGTGACCAACACGCTCGTCTCCCCCGCCTTAAACGAATCGATCACGCGGGCGCGCGTGGACATGTCGGTGCCACCGCTAATGGCGCGGGCCGTAATGCCGCGCCCGTGCAGCTCGTGCACCACGTTGCGGATGCTGCGCTTAAAGATGCACCACACGATGACCGACTTACCCTGGGCCACTAGCGATTCAACCAGGTCCAGGCAGGCAACCATCTTGGCCGTGGGCCGGTCGTCCACCTGCAGACCTTCCAGCGCCTTGCCCGCACCCGCCAGCACCTCGCCGTCAAACAGGTCGGCATAGTCGCCGGCGCTCAGGTCCTCGGCCAGCATGCGCGGGTCGGACGAAAGCTGCAGCAGGCGAATGATCATCTCAAACGGCTCGCCCGAGAGCGTGTGGAGCACTTTTTGGAATAGTTGCTGCTCCCAGCGGTCCACCGGCACATCGAGCAGATGGTCCTCGTTGGCTTGGGGAACGCCCAGCTGATGCTTGTTTGTACGGCAGAAGAACGGCGCAATAGACTCGTTGATGTGTTCAACGTCATCCTCGCTCGTCGACTTAAGCGCGTTGGCACTCATGCCAAAGTACCAGTTGTAGTCGCGCGGCCACAGGCAATGGAGCAGGTTGTATAGGTCCTCAAACGAGTTGGGTATCGGCGTACCGGTGAGCGCGATAAAGTACGGCGCCGCCGCGGCAATCTGCACCGCGCTCGCCGCACGCTTGCCACCCACGCGCTTAACCTTGTGCACCTCATCGAATACCACCAAGGCGCGATCCGCCGCAATGCGAGCGGCCGCCTCCCCCAGCGCAACCGACTCGTAGTTGAGCAGGATCATGTCGTAACGCTTATAGTCGAACAGCAGGGTGCTGCACTTGTCGCGCGTGGAACGGCCACGAAACTCGGGGTCGTGGAAGCACAGCGAGCGCAGCGCGCGGGCGCCCCCAAAGCACGCCGCCCACTCGTCGCGCCAGGAACCAAAGGCATTCTTGGGCGAAAGCACGATAATGCGGTCGACCAGGTCGCGCTCGCGCAGGTACGCAAAGGTGCCCAGGACCGACGCCGTCTTGCCCGAACCGGGAACGGAAAAGTTGGCGCAGCGGCCCATGGCGCTCATAAAGAACGCGTCCCACAGCTGGCGGTCCTTGAGCGGACGCTGCATCAGGGCGTCCTCGGCACGGCAGAACTCGTCAAAGCGATCGGTAACCGATTCGTCGTGCGCCTTGATCAGCAGGCCCACACGCGCCTTCTCGCGCAGATAGTCCTCGCGCGCCGTAATGCCCCGCAGCACATCCGGCTCCACCTGGCACTCCACGCCAAAGCTTGCCGCCTGCTGCAGCAGCTCAACGATGCGCTTGGCGCCCGGGTCGTCAATCGCCAGCGAAAAGAGCACGTCCGCCTCTCGATAGCTCGGCGCATAGCGGCGCAGCGCCGAAAGCCGAATCTTCCAGACCGGCTCGCGGCGCAGCTGCTCAACCGTCATGTCGAGCGGCACGACCGAAATTCCGTCGCTATACGAGAGGCGCAGCTTCATTTAGGCTTCCTCGCCGCCCATCCGGTACGAAATCTTGTCCTTGATCATATGCACCCTGGACTCGAGCTTGGCAATCTCGGCAGCGATATTGGCGATCTCGTCCGCTGGCAGCAAGCCAAAGGTGGACTCTTCCACCTGGTCGAGGTCCTTGATGGCACGGGTGATCGAGAGCGAGGGCGACTTGAGGGCCTTCGTCATTTTGGTCGCGTTATCGGCCGACTCCATGACCTCGCGGAAGGCCGTCGCCAGATGAACATCATCGCGAATCTCGGCGATGTCGGTCGAGGTCACGACCTCCTTGTTCTTCAGGCGCTCGGCAACCTCAAACGCGAGCTCGTTTTCGCGCTCGATAAAGCGGTCGGCATCGGGGCCCTCCAAAATCGGCTTGATCTTGCGGACAAAGCGCACGATGTCGCCCTGCGGCTCGGTAATCATGTTGGCGAAGACGATGTTCTTGACGTCTTCTTCCTGATCGTCGCTCTTGCACTTTTTAAGGACACCCTGCAGCTCGTTGATAACACCGGCGACCTTGAGCTCGCGCGCCAGGTGGAACTGGTCCTTGGCGTTGGCAAACTCCAAAAACTCATTCATATACCGAGCTTTGATAATCTCTTTCTCGAGCTCTTTGGGTTCAACGCCAATGCACTGGGCGTACTCCTCCTTCGAGAGCAAATTGGAGCTGATGATGTCGTTGTAGATGCCCACCAGACGATCGACGGGGTCGTAGCCGACCTTCTCTTCCTCGCCATGCTGGATCGAAAGCTCCAGCATCTTGATCTTCTTGGAGTCGTTGCCCAGGCTCTCGGGAAGGACGACAGCCTCAAACCACCCAAAGCTAGGGTTGTTGGCGGCAAGACGGCGCAGGCACGTAAAACGGCGGTTGCCGTCGACGATCAGGCCGTCGGCCAGCACGACGCCGGGACGCTCTTGCGAACGCAAGGCGATGCTGCGCTGCGTCTTGTCGATGGCGTCCTTGTTGCTGTCGACGATAAAGCCCTCGATGATATCGTTGCAGGCGGCCACATCCAGCTCGTTAAACGCGCCCTCGCCGTGCTCGGCCTTGTAGCGGCTGATCCAAGAGGCAATACGGTCATTTTGCACGTTGTAGCGCAGGAACTCGAGCTTAATGCTGTAGACGGGATACATCTCGGGCTTGCCGTCGATCACGATCTTGTGGTTGGCGCCGGTCGGCTTAATGTTGACGCCGTCGTCGATCATCTCGAGCAGGTTCATGGTGGTTTCCTCCTATTGGTTGTTGTTACTGAGCAGCCTTTGCAGATAGACCGCATTTATTCGCTTGTTGAGCATGACCATGTCCAGGTCCTCGTTGTAGAACAGGCCCTTGTCCTGGACCGCCCTGCTAATATCGGGCGCGGTAATCGCGACGCCGTATTCGTCCTGGAACACATCGATCAGGTCGCCCACCTCGATGGGCCCCTTTTGCCTCACGACGTACTCGACCGCATCGCCCGACGAGAACGGACCCTCCTTGCGGCAGAACATGTAGACGCCGCTAAAGCGCGTGCGCCTTATGTGCTCTTGGGCCAGGCCGTACAGAACGATCGAATCGTAAAACGAATTGTCGAAACCGCATTCGTCGACCACGGCGTCGAGCTTGTGCATAAAGCCCTGCTTGCGCAGGCTCGTCACGGTAAATGGCACGCCGGGCTCGGTGCGGGCAAACAGGGAGCATGCGTAGCTGCCCAGGTCGATGCGACGAACACCTGTCGATTCGCTCAGACGCTTGAGCGAGATAAACGAGTCGCGGTTGCACTCGATAAAGGTAAAGTTGCGCAGCAGCGGCGTAATGGCATTCCTAAATTCGGGATGGTTGATGACTTCGTCGCCAAAACCCGGGGAGCCGAAGGCAAAGCTGTCGCGCGACATGAGCAGGTTCGTAAACGAGCGCCGCAGGTCCACGCCTTCCCTGACGATGAGGTCCCTCGAGATTTCCAGGCCAAGGGGCGCCAGCGTCTGGTCGTTGACGAGTCGATCAGACGTAGCGCCAAACTTGGCGGCAAAACTCGCCTCGACATACGGCAGCGAGACATAGTCGTCGGTCACCATGTCTTTGATGAACCGCTGCTGCTCGGCCGTAAGGTCGCTGTCGACATACGAGTATCGGCCGTTGCGCAGATACGCATTCATGTCGCGCAGGTAGTTGCCGCGAACCGTCTTGGTGTCCACGCAATATGCATCCGCGTAGCGCTGGGCAAACTCCTCGCGCGATAACTCCGTACCCGCATCGCGCAGCACGTCGACCATTTGGTTTTTGCGATCCGTTTTGCCCAGGCGGATCAGCGGCATCACGCCCATCTCCAGACCGGGGACGGAACCCGGACGCACAAACGATCGGATGATCTCGTAGAGTTCCTCGTCGTCGTGGACGTCGTACAGGTCGCACAGCTCCTGGTTCTCGCGAAGGATGAGGCCCGTGCCGCATTCGATGTTGCGTGCCGCGGCGAGCGTCAGAATCTGACGCAGCTCGGACGTAAAGCGGCTGTCGACCTTGTAGGAACGGATCTTGTTGGCGCGCGGCACCAAGAACATGTGCGTACCGCGCAGCTCGTTAAGGCACCGGACATCGTCGGTGGGCAGTGCGAGCGTCATCTTATAGCCGCACTTGTTGTCTTCCAAAAACAGCTGGTACCTGCTGCGGAGGTCTTTGAGGTTGTGGTATTCCTTGACGGCTCCGGACTCGGCAAAGGCACGCAGCGCGACGCTGCGCGTGGAGAGGTTGCCCATCTTGTTGCGTGCGATCTGCTCGAGCTGGGGCGCGTTGCTTGCCTCGGTGCTTGCGGGCGTTCGAAGCGCATCGGCAGCTGGCCTGCGATTGAGCTGCGCTATCCTCTCGCGCCATTCCTGCGGCAGCGTGCGATCGTTTGCGGCAAGGCGCAGGCTAAACTTGCTCGAGATCTTAACCGTTTTTAGGTAGCCAAAGGCCACCGGAGGCGCCTGCGTGATCTTGCAAAACGCATCCTCGGTAAGGTCGTAGCGCTGGTACAACGGGGCAAACTGGTCCTCGTCAAGATGAGGACGGTTGCACAGCAGGTCGGCACGGCGCTGACGAAGCTGCCCCAGGCCGGCGGGCTTGTGGGGGTAATCCATAAGGGGCTTGTCGCTAAAGATCCAGCGCAACAGGTCGGCATCGTCGCTGGGCAGTAACGCCAGCCACGCCTCGATGGACATGGGGCCTTTGCCGGTGAAATTCTCGACCTTGCCGGTGAAGGGCTTTGCCGGCTGCTGCGGGGCCGGGGTGGGCGCTGGGGCGGGCGCGGGCTTGGGTTCGGGCTTAGGCTCAGGCTTGGAGGCCGCCGTCGGCTCGGGCGCCGGCGCGACAGCTTGTTCCGAAGGGGCGGGCTTCTCCTCTACCCCATCATCGGCATGTTTGATTCCCTTGCTCGCAAGGTACGCACGGACCACCCGGCAGACGGACAGCCCAAGGTCCTTATCGACCGCCGCGTATTTAAGCGGGATAGTTCCCTGCCCGTAGACACGCTTCATGTAAAGGTAAGCGGGCTGGACGGTGTGCGTCAGACCGTAAAACTCATCGGCGGAAAGCTTATACGTACGGAAGAGCGGGCCGAAGGTATCGATGTCGAACTTTGGGCGCCCCGCCATGAGCACGTTGTAGAGCTCGCGGATTTTCCACGCAGACTTACCGAGGTTGTCCATCCATCGGGCCGGCTTGTCATCGATGAGCATATAGCCCATCAAGGTACGGTCCTGATACGCAAGGTCCGCAAACCACCTATTGAACTGCGCGACGTGCGGGTTGATGGCCAGCTTGAGCGCCTGTTCCAACGTAAGGTCTTGCACCGGCGGCTGCTTGGGCTCGCCCGAGGGCGCCGCTGTGCCGGCCTGGGTCTGGGCATCGCCAGCCGGTGCAATAACGTTATCCGCAGAGTTGGCGTCTTTGCAGGTAGAGTCTGCATCTGCCGCGTCAATATCTTCCCGATCATGGGGCAGCTCAAAGTTCAGACGCTTAAACGTTTTTGCCGCCGCGTTAAAGGCGGGGTATTCACTTTTAAGGCTCGTGAGCACCGAGTTGACGGAATACTTTTCGTTACCGCCCTCAGCCAGCCTACTCGCCAACCTGGTGCAGAAAAGCAAACGGAACGAGGGCTCGTTTACGGATAAGCACTCTTTTCGCAACTCAAGCACGGCCTCATCGGCAAGGCGGTTTACCGCTATAGCGCGCTCAACGGGCGTATTGACCGACGGATACCAGCCTCCTATCGCTGCCTGGCGGGCAAGCTCCATCTCATACTTGATTTGTGCCAGCTGCAAACTCCCCGCTGGCCAATTTTTCAAAGCGTCGACAATCGAATGCACTTCGGCTGGAGCGAGACCAGCCGAGCGCAGCTTAGAAGCGCTATAGGTGAGCAGCTCGGGCAGGTCGTAAATTTTAAGGTTCCACTTCAATTTACGCTGAATTGCCGGAGAAATCGCAAGGTTCCACAGCGAGAGGGGCGCGCCATCACTCGTATATACCGTGCTGAGCGTTTCGGTAATCGGGCCTTTGATATTCGAACGACGCGCCTGGCAGTCGAGCCCGATACTGCGCAAGTTTCCAAAGACGTCGAACGTTAATTTCGCGTTGCCCGCGAGCTTGCCGAGTTCTGCCGCCTGTGAGCGATACTGCGGAGAAAGCGGCAAGGCGTGGGCGCTGAGCTGCTTTTCAAAGGCAGCGCGCACGCTGGCGTCATTGGCCTTGCCCAGCTCGCGCACGAGGCCAAACACGTCATGAATATTCTGCTTATCGAGAAAGGCGACTTGGGTCTCGCTGCCGAACACGCAGCGCGGGTCATCCCAGCCGCTCAGGTACTCGGGACATTCAAGTTTATCGGTGGTGTCCTCGTGGGACTCGAGCACAAGCGCGGGCTGCTCGGGCTCGGACTTGGACTCGAGAGCAACCACGGGCTCGGCAACGGCCTTCGTGGCCTCGATGCTGTCCGAGAAGGAAATTGCCAGCTGCTGCGGCTCGGAAGACAGCGTGAGTTCGGGGCGCTCAGGCAGAGCCGGCTCCTGCTGCTCCACCTGCACCGGCTCCTGCTGTTCGGCCGCCGCCGCGACCGGCTCCGTCGGCAGTTCGTATCCCATGAGCGACAGGCCGTTATCGGGCTTCTTGTCATACGAAACGCCCACGGCACAGGGGGTGGGCCGGCCGCGCTCATTAACTTTCAGCTGCACAAGGGTCGAATCCGCACGCAGCGAAATGGGGCCGCAATCCGTAGACGCAGGGGCCTCGGGGGTAGCAGGCTCAACAGCCTCGGGCTCTTCGGCCACAGACTCCGCCGCTCCGGGCTCAATGGCTTCGGGCTCTGCAACATCAGCCTCATCGGCTTCGGGCTCTGCATGATCAGCCTCATCGGCTTCGGGTTCTACGGTCGCGCCCTCCGCGGCTTCATGCTCTACAGTCTCAGATTCTTCGGCATCGCATTCAGCCACTTCGGGTTCTGCGGCTTCAGGCTCTTCGGTATCACGTTCAGCCGCCTCGGGTTCTTCGGGCTCCACAGACTCCTCGACGTTTACGGACGCAACGCTATACTCGCCGCTGGCGTACAAAAGTTTCCCAGATATAACTAATTGCGCAAGCACACGCTCATATGAATCATTGATGCTGCGGTACACGTTGGAGCGCACCAATGCTTCGTGCAGCGGAGCATCAGCCTGCTCGACCGCATCCAGAATGAGTGCCTCGAAATACGCGTCTATGTTCATCGAATCGTTTGTTGCACTCGCGTCATTGTTATTCATACAGAAACGACCCCCAAGAATCCTCGCCGCAACCCACCGGTTACGTCGGGAAATAAGGAAGATGATTGTTTATGACTACTTCATACGCCACTTGCGAACGTTTTTGTTTAGCAACATTTTGTTGAGCAACAAATCAACTGTGCATATGCGGATGAGCGGTAGTTTTTATCGGTGAACGGCAATCGCATGCGCTTGAAGACCGTTCTGTTTTCCTCGGCTTCACGGCAATTAAAATGGACCCGTCGCGCGGCCACGCCCCGCGTCATACACGTCTTTCTGCCACCAGATGGGACAAGCCAGGTTGCTCGCTCATGCCCTCATTTGGCTTTACGCTATAATCAGCATAGAGTTATACATATGATTCTATGTAAGGAGTTTCATATGCCTGTCGTAAAGCCCATATCCGATCTGCAACGAAACTTTGGCTCCATTGCAGACAGCTGTCATCAAACCAAAGAGCCCGTCTACCTGACCAAAAACGGATCGGCGTCACTTGTCGTCATGGATGCCGAAGCCTATGACGAACAGACGCGCGCGTTATCCGCCATTCAAGAACGCGAAGACCGCATCCAGCGAGCCATCACGCGAGGCTACGACGATTTGGTGAATGGTCGCGTGCGACCCTGGAGACAAGCCAAGGCAGACGCGGATCGAATCAGGGCAGCCCGCCATGAAATTGGATAACACAGACGTCGAGTTCTACTCAGAGCTCGACGAACTTGATGAGCCTTTTGACGTCGTCATGACCGACGAGGCGCTCTATGCCTATGCTGAGATCCCATCAGAGCGGGTCTATACCAGAATCGGCAACCTCATCGACTTTCTAGCCGAGCATCCATATTTTGGCGAAGAGTACGATCCGTACTACCAGGCAGCCTTTCCGCCCATTGCCTGCAGGGTATTCTTTTGCGCGCATTATGGCGTGTACTATCATGTGGATGTCGAGCAACGATGCATCAGTATCTTGGCAATCGAAGATCATCGAAAAAACCCTTTGAATAGATTCAAAGTACTCGAGTAGCCCTCTCCCCCATGTAACAACCCTGTAAATCATAGCGGCGCACTCGAGTTTTGCTGTGATGCGGTCGCGCCTGGCGCTCCACTGTGCTAAAGTATCCCGAACGTTCAAACGACTACGAGGGGGACCTAGAAGATGGCACGTGTGCACAACTTCTCAGCAGGCCCGGCCGCACTGCCCACCAGCGTGCTCGCCGAGATCGCCGACGAGATGATGGACTACCGCGGTTGCGGCATGTCCGTGCTCGAGATGAGTCATCGATCTAGTATGTACCAGCAGATCATCGACGACGCCGAGGCAACTCTGCGCCGCCTGCTGAGCATCCCCGATAACTACCGCGTCCTGTTTTTGCAGGGCGGCGCCACGCTGCAGTTTGCGGGCATCCCGATGAACCTCATGTGCCGCGGCCGCGCCGGCTACGTCGTGACCGGCAACTTCGCCAATAAGGCATACAAGGAGGCCGCCAAGTACGGCGAGGCCGTGCTGCTCGCGAGCTCCGAGGACACCAACTTCGACCGCATTCCCAACATGGCCGACATCAACGCACGCATTGCCGCCGAGGCCGCGGGCGACGGGCTCGACTACGTCTACATCTGCCAGAACAACACCATCTTTGGCACCATGTACCACGAGCTGCCCGATTGCGGCGATGTGCCGCTGGTCGCCGATGTCTCGAGCTGCTTTCTGTCGCAGCCGCTCGACGTTGAACGCTACGGACTCATCTACGCCGGCGCGCAAAAAAACGCCGGCGCCGCGGGCGTCACCGTGGTCATCGTGCGCGACGACCTGATCGCCGATGGCCCGGCCTTTGCGCAGACGCCGCAGTACATGGACCTTAAGACCCAAGCCGCCAAGGGCTCCATGCTCAACACGCCCAACACCTTTGGCATCTACGTGTGCGGCAAGGTATTCCGATGGGTGGAGCAGACCGGCGGACTTGCTGCCATGGCCGAGCGCAACTGGGCCAAGGCCAACCTGCTCTACAACCTGCTCGAGCAAAGCGAGCTGTTCCACGGCACCACGCAGGAGGACAGCCGCTCCATCGCCAACGTCACGTTCCGTACCGGCGATGCCGACCTCGACGCCGCCTTTGTCGCAGGCGCGGCCGAGCACCAGATTCAAAACGTCAAGGGCCATCGCCTGGTGGGCGGCATGCGCGCCAGCGTCTACAACGCCGTAACCATGGAAGACGTGCGGACACTGGCCTCGTACATGAAGGACTTCGAGGCGCAGCATAGTTTGAGCCCGCGATCTAACTAGCCCGCAGCACGCGGGCCGACCAGCCATCTCAAACCACCCTGCTTAGATCAAAACCTGCTAAGGAGTTTTTCCATGCGTAAGATCAAGACCATCGACGACATCACTAAAGACGGCAAAGTCGAGTTTGGCGAGGGCTACGAGTTTGTAAGCACCGCCGAGGAGGCCGACGCCATCCTGATGCGCTCGACCGACCTGCACGGCTACGAGCTGCCCGAGGGCATTCGCGCCATCGCCCGCTGCGGCGCCGGCGTCAACAACATTCCCGTCGAGGAGTACGCCAAGAAGGGCGTCGTCGTCTTTAACTCCCCCGGCGCCAACAGCAACGCCGTCAAGGAGCTCGTCCTGGGCATGCTGGTGCTCTCGAGCCGCGGAGTAGTGCAGTCGATGAACTGGGTGCGCGACAACGCCGACGACCCCGAGATCCAGGTCGACGCCGAGAAGGCCAAAAAGGCCTTTGTGGGCCGCGAGCTCAAGGGCAAGCGCATCGGCGTCATCGGCCTGGGCAACGTAGGCTCCAAGGTCGCCAACGCCTGCGTCGACCTGGGCATGGACGTTTACGGCTACGATCCGTTCATTTCCGTCGAGCACGCGTGGGTGCTGAGCCGCGAGGTGCAGCGCGTGGGCACGCTCGAGGACCTGTGCCGCGGCTGCGACTACCTCACCGTGCACGTGCCCAGCAAGGCAGACACCATCGGCATGATCAGCACCGAGCAGATTAACCTGCTGGCACCCGACGCCGTGCTCATCAACTACGCGCGCGAGACCATCATCGACGAGGATGCCGTCGACGCCGCCTTGCGCGAGGGCAAGCTGAGCTGGTTTAGCTGCGACTTTGCCACGCCCAAGACCGTCAAGATGCCCAACACGTTTATCACCACGCACTCGGGCGCCGGCACCGGCGAGGCCGAGGCCAACTGCGCCGATATGGCCATCAGCGAGCTCAAGGATTACCTGGAAAACGGCAACATCGCACACAGCGTCAACTACCCCGCCTGCAGCATGGGCAAGGCGCGCGCCTCGAGCCGCATCGCCTGCCTGCACGCCAACGTGCCCAACATGATCGGCCAGATCACAGCAATCCTTGCCAAGGATAACGCCAACGTGCAGCGCATGACCAACGAGTCCGCCGGCGAGAACGCCTACACCATGTTCGACACCGACGAGCACCTGGACAGCAGCACCATCGAGGCGCTCAAGCGGATTCCGTCGATGTATCGCGTGCGCGTGATCAAATAGCGCCGACACCAAGCCCGCCAGTCTGGCCATAAAGTCCATTCGGCCCCCGTTTTCACAAAACGGGGGCCGATTTCGTTGCTTACTGGCGGCTTTAAAATGCTACCCAAAACAAGTTTTTTCGGATAATCGACAGTGGGACCCAAGTCGCCAAGCACACCCGAATTGATAAACAGCTTCATCAGGGATTTTAGTAGGTAAAAATCGATCTCTATATGCCACATTCGAATTGACTGTCGATTTTCCGAAACAACTTGTTATGAATAACATTTTTCTAAGCCCCTCCGAGGCGAAACAGAAACCTTTTCGCGACCAAAACCCCAGTTCCCGCGACCGTTTTCGCCCGCGGGACTACATTCTCGCCCAATCGATGAAAATCTCCTCACGAAGCCGCCGTTCGAGCTCCTGTTGCCGCGGTGTCTTGTCTTTCAACGGCACGTTGAGATAGGACATAATGAGTTCCATCACCACGCGAAAAGCATCGGGGTCGACCAGCTGACCATAGGTCATCAGAACGACGGGATATCCCATCGCTTGCAGGGCCGTCGTTCGATCGGAGTCCGAGATCTTGGATTCTATAGATCCGTGAATGGCTTTACCTTGACATTCAACCAGGCACTCTCGGCTGCCGTCCTTATTTGCCAGCAGGATATCGGCATAGCGCCTATCAAGCCCCGAAATCAGGCGGGCACTGCGCGTCATGCGGATCTCGACGTTATTGGTAAGGCGTAGCCCTTCGCCGCCGCGCAACCTCGAAAGGCCAAACAGCATCGAAGCCTGGACCTCGAGCGGCGATGCCACCACCCCTGTAATGCATTTCGCAGCACGCGTGAACGATTTTGCACCGCGGAGCCCCTGAATCTTACCGACGTACTCGGCAAGTTCAGAGAGCTCGATCAAGGGAGGTCGTTTCCACAAGTCCGTTGGGTTCCCCGAGACATCCTTTACGTTTTCCCAGCCCAACCGTGCGTCACCCCACTGGCCCCCATATGCCTGCACAAGTGCCGACTTTACCTGAGGCGCAATCTTGCACACGGCAAAGGTGCCGCACATCTCATACATGCACATGATCAGACGCTCGTTTGAGACCGAGGAAGCCAGGGACAGCAGGGTAAAGAGTGGGGACGCGACATCGAGGCCAAACTCTGTCTGCCGCACGGAATCAAACGGCCTCTCCCCGTTCCAAACATGCCTGACAATACGATCGCCCTTACGCCCGCAGCCGCCCTGCGCCAAAACGTGTAACGGGGTGCCCAAGAAATACGCGACGAGCGGATGCTCGCAAAGGCGCTCCCTGCGCGGATCGTCCGCAGAATCGGGCAGGTCCGGCATTATCGCCAAAACCTGTGGAGGTATCCGGTGATACCTAAAGGCTGATATGTCGCACAGCATGTCGTCCATGAAGGGTACGTACCCACCGCGCCGTTTGTAAACCCGCTCGGACGGTAAACGCGCTGGCTCGGCCTGCGAACGGTAAATGCTGCTGCGCGCGCATCGCGAATCTCTCAGGAGGCTTACAATCGGTTTGGAAAGCAGACTGATTGTGAGGTTGCATATGGTTGATGAGGACTTTGCCTGGCGGCTTGCTCAGGAGCTTGTGCGGATCGACAGCTCAGACCCGGGCGCGTATGAGGATGAAATTGAGCGGTATATCAAAGCGCTGGTTGAGGCTCAGCTGGAGCGGTTGAGTCATCCGGTGCTCCATGCCGCGCAGGTTGAGGAAATCGAGGTGCTGCCCGGGCGCCGCAACCTTAAAGTCACCGTGCCGGGCCAAAGCGACGAACCGCGGCTGGTCTATATCTGCCACATGGATACCGTCACCTTGGGCGATGGCTGGGACGCAGACATCGCACCGCTTGGGGCGGTTGTGCGCGACGATAAACTCTATGGCCGCGGTGCCTGCGATATGAAGGGTGGCCTGGCCTGCGCCATTGCCGCACTGGTCCATACGCTCGAGCGCGTGGCGGCGAATGGCGCGCTGCCACGCCGCGGCTTTTCGCTCATCTGCTCGGTCGACGAGGAAGACTTCATGCGCGGCTCAGAGGCCGCGATCGATGCTGGCTGGGTCGGCTCGCGCGAATGGGTGCTGGACACCGAACCCACCGACGGACAGATCCAGGTGGCGCACAAGGGGCGTACGTGGTTCGAGATCGAGATGGCCGGCGTCACGGCTCATGCAAGCCAGCCTTGGAAGGGCGCCGACGCCGTCGCCGCCATGGCCGAGGTCGTGTGCTCGCTTCGTCGCACGTTTGCGACGCTGCCCGTGCATGATGAGCTGGGTCCTTCGACCATCACGTTTGGACAGATAGAGGGCGGCTATCGCCCCTATGTCGTGCCCGACCACGCCAAGGTCTGGGTCGACATGCGCCCGACGCCGCCGACCGACACGACCGCCGCGATCAACATGGTCGAGCAGGCCATTGCCGCCGCCGAGGACGCGGTTCCCGGTTGCCATGGCAGCTACACCGTGACGGGCGACCGCCCCGCCATCGAGCGCGACCCGAGCTCTCCCCTTCTAGCAGCGCTCAAGCGTGCCGCCGATGGCGTGACGGACGCGGACACGACCGTCGGCTTCTTTACCGGCTACACCGATACCGCCGTCATTGCCGGCAAGACAGGCAACCGCAATTGTATGAGCTACGGCCCCGGCTCGTTGGCGCTCGCGCACAAGCCCGACGAGTATGTGCCCCATGCCGATATCGTTCGCTGCCAAAACGTGCTCATCGCGCTTGCCGATAACACGCTCTGGGACGCAAGCGGCCAAGTTGGGGCATAATAAGCCGCGAACAAACCGACTCGCGCGTTAGGACCGCCCATGAAAGCACTTCCGTTTCCCTGCATCCGCCCAGCTCAGGACCGCGTGCTCGAAGCGCTGCCGCAGATGGGCGGTATCCTGAGCGGCAACGACACCCTGCGCGGCGCCATTGCCGATGGGCTCATGCTCAAGGATCCAGGCGCGGCGTATTACGTGTACGAATGCTCGGGAGAGCCGGGGCGCGCGACGGGTGTCGTGGCGATTTGCCCGACGAGTGTACTTGCGGGCGGCAAGGGCGATGCCAGCGCTGACGTGGCCGCCGCTGCGCACGCAATCGCCGAACTCAAAGTTCAGCCTCGTCCCGTGTCGCTCGCTTACGAGGCCTCGCCCGTCATGGATATCATCCTGGGCGCCGCCAAAGAAGGTGCGTCGCTCTACGCCGTCACCGACCCCGCCGGCATTACGCACCGCGTGTGGGAGGTCAAGCGCGAGGACGCCGTTGCCGCCATCCGAGCCATGCTCGACCAGGCACCGGAGCCGACGCCGGCAGACGACCCCGCCTACACTGCCGCGCTGGCAGGGGCGGCGCAGTTCCTAGCAGACGACGCCCGCACAGCCGGCACCTACACGGGCAAAGAGCCGTTCAACTTTACCGTTGCCGCGCTATTCCCCGCCGCACAGGTCGCCGGCGGCGCACCGCAGGTTCCGACGGGTTTGTTCACCCACCAGATCGCACGGTTCTAATAGAACGTAAACGCCCAGTACAAAGACTCGGCAGCTCAACAAACAAGGGGCGGGGATACATGCGCATGCATCCCCGCCCCTTTCACATCGAGCAATGATGTCGGCGATCCGCGTCGCCACGCCCAAACTACCCGCGCTGCGGACCCGCGGCAGCCACGAGCGGCTCAAGCCCCAGCTCGCGCGCGTAATCCTCTTGTGTAAAGATCTCAACCAGTTCAAGCGTACTAGTCGCATCGTCAAACGCAAAATGCAACACGGAGCAGTTGCCCGGAACGCGATCGCGCTCGTCTGCCGCCGCGCCCTTCACGTGGTCCATGAACTCCTTGATGGCCGAGCCGTGGCTTATCGCCAGCACGCACGCATGGTCCGAGCGCTGCATAAGCTCGGTTAGCGTCGCGACCATGCGCTCACGCACCTGCATCTGGCCCTCGCCGCCAAACTGACGATAGAAGTCGCGCCACGGGCGCTCGGGCATGAGCATTACGCGTTCGGCCTCAAAGTCGCCAAAGAACCACTCGCGCAGGCCGTCCAGACGCTCGTACGCCAGGCCCGGCCACAGGTTGGCGATCGTCTGCTCGGTGCGATGCAACGTGGAGGTGTAGGCATGGTCCGGCTCGATACCGCGCGCACGCAAAAACATACCGGCGCGCGCCGCCTGGTCGCAGCCAAGCTGCGTGAGCGGAGAGTCGCTCCAGCCCTGAATGATGCGCTTGAGGTTAAATATCGTCTGCCCATGACGGACCAGATACAGGTCTTTATTCATAAGGGGTCCTTTCGTTTGTTACCAATCCGAGAGCGAAAACGCCCCGTCGCAATAGCCAAAATGAAGCATGGCACCGTTGTCGGGTTGTTCTCCCCCGCCGGCCACATACTCAAGAAACTCCTGGCAGGAAGAGCCGTGGGAGACTGCCAACACGCAGTTGTGCTGCGGCCGGGCCATAATACGGGACAGCGCCGCGACCATACGCGACTGGAGCTGCACTTCCGACTCGCCGCCAAACGCGACCGGATAATCGCCCCAGGGCTGCGGCGGCATATCGCGATTTGATGTACCCTCCAGCGAGCCCAAATGCCACTCGCGCAGGTCATCGACCAGCTCTATGGAACGACCCTCGCCAATGATTAGCTCAGCCGTACGCCGCGCCCGGCCCAACGGGGAGGAATACACATGGTCAAAGGTCACGCCACGCGCTTCAAACGCCGTACGCACCGCCAGCGCCTGCTCGCGCCCGCGCGCCGTAAGCGGCGAATCGTGCCAGCCCTGCAAAATGTTCTGCACATTGAGCTCAGTCTGCCCATGCCGCACCAAATACAGATCGGCCACATGCCCTCCCCTCGCACCACCGCAAAGGAGACAGACGCCTTTGTGGTGATTTTGCCGCCGGATTGCACCGCAACGACGCGCAACTACAGCAGCACGTCGGCAAGCGAGCGCTTGGGCACGTGGTGCACCTGCGCCTCGTCGCGCCAATAATTGATGGAGCCGTCGGGGTTGGAATCGATCGCATCGATCACCTGCGTCTCGGCCGGCACGCCAAAGGCCATAATCAGCTTGAGCTCATACTTGTCGTTATCGAGCCCCATGGCATCGATCGCGTGGGGCGTAAAGGCCTTGAACATGCAGGCTGCCACCTCGGGCGTGGCGCTGCGGGCGGCGAGCATCATCGTCTGCGCGGCAATGCCCGTGTCGACCTCGGTGATGGGCGCGGCGGGCTTACCCGGAACAGCGCGCTCGGCAAGAATCGCGATATAGCCGGTCGGGCGCTCGCCCTCATCGGGGCCCGGCCAATCCTTGAGCGCGCCGGCCCACGCGAGCTCGTCAAACAC
>CAKUFT010000001.1 GCA_934650095.1 uncultured Collinsella sp. | reverse complement strand
CCGGGGCGGTTCTTGCCAAGGACGGTGATGACGATGCGGGAGGACGAGATCTCGGCCATGGGAAACCCTTTCGCGTGTTGGCGGCGCGCGGGGGCGCTCCGCTACGGTACAGTGTTCATCATTGTACCTGTCCGGCGCAAAAAGGGGCGCACTCGCTGCGGCGTTACACGTCTGCAACATGAGCGTAAGGGGCTGAGCGGCACGGGGAGGTGCCGCCTGGCACATGACCGGCGCATGCCCGGCGTGCATTGCGCGATGTAGACCGTGAACCTTTTGTGGGACGTGCGACGTCGTGGTACCATAGCCGAGTTTGTTGTCTTGGTCGGAAACCAAGACGCCTTATGCGCTGATCGGTAACCAGCGCCTGACCAATAAGGAGTCCTACCATGAAGCAGGGTATCCATCCCCAGTATGTCGAGTGCACGGTGACGTGCTCCTGCGGCAACACCTTCAAGACGCACGCTACCGTGTCCGAGATGAAGGTCGAGCTTTGCAACGAGTGCCACCCGTTCTACACCGGCCAGCAGAAGTTCGTCGACACCGGTGGACGCGTCCAGCGCTTCGCCGACAAGTTCGGTGGCGCCGCTGCCGCCCAGCTCAAGAAGGCCGAGGAGGCCAAGGCTGCTAAGGCCGCTAAGGCTGCTGAGGCCGAGGCCGCTCGCAAGGCTGCCGCTGAGGCCAAGGCTGCCGAGAAGGCTAAGCGTGCCGCTAAGTTTGCCGAGGAGGCTGCCAAGCAGGCCGCCGAGGCTCCCGCAGAGGCTCCCGTCGAGGAGACCGCTGCCGAGGCCGAGACCACCGAGGCTGCTGAGTAAATAGCTCGCCGCGGAATCGCTCGCATTCATGGCATAAGGGCCGTGCATCCATTTGGGTGCGCGGCCCTTTTCCTTTTTGGTGCAAACTAACCTGTCCCCAATGCACCAACTTGGCGCGAGCGGGACAGGTTTGTTTGCACCGAAGTTGTAGGGGTGACGACATTTGCCCAGATAAAACCTGCCAAAATAAACCTGTCCCTTTTTGGCAGGTTGGTCGTAGTTATTACGTGGCGGCAAAGGTCGTCCGTATAGGTTGCGCATCGTTTGGCTAAAGTAAACTTATCTGTGTTTAACTCGCCCAAAACCGTATGGCGCGGGCGATGGCCAAAAAGGAAAACCACATGGGATTCATGTCAAAGCTGCTGTCCTTTGGATCCGATAAGGACCTTAAGCGCTACTACAAGATCGTTGACCAGATCAACGGCCTTGAGCCCCAGTTTGAAAAGATGACCGAGGAGGAGCTCCGCGGCCAGACCGACAAATTCCGAGAGCGTTACGCCAACGGCGAGTCGCTCGACGACATGCTCCCCGAGGCCTTTGCCACCGTGCGTGAGGCTTCCAAGCGCACCATGGGCATGCGTCACTTTGACGTGCAGCTCATTGGCGCCATGGCACTGCACGAGGGCCACATCGCCGAGATGAAGACCGGCGAAGGCAAGACCCTCGTCTCCACCCTGGCCGGCTACCTCAACGCTATCGCCGGCAAGGGCGTGCATGTCGTTACCGTCAATGACTACCTGGCCAAGCGCGACTCCGAGTGGATGGGCCGCATCTACAAGTACCTGGGCATGACCGTCGGCCTGCTGCAGAACAATATGCCGCTCGAGCTTAAGCGTCCGGCCTACCAGGCCGATGTCACCTACGGCACCAACTCCGAGTTCGGCTTCGATTACCTGCGCGACAACATGGTCACCCGTCCCGAGCAGCGCGTGCAGCGCGGCCACAACTACGCCATCGTCGACGAGGTCGACTCCATCCTGATCGATGAGGCCCGCACCCCGCTGATCATCTCGGGTGCCGGCACCAAGTCCGCCAGCACCTACAAGGATTTCGCGCGCGCCGTGCGCGGTCTGGAGCGCGGCGAGGACGTGTCGCACGACATGCTCACCGCCACCGAGGACGTTGAGCCCACGGGTGACTACGTCATGGACGAGGCCAAGCACACCATCGCCGCCACCGAGCGCGGCCTTAAGAAGATCGAGCGTCGCTTGGGTATCGAGGACATCTACGCCGACCTCTCGGGCCAGCTCGTCAACCACCTGCAGCAGGCGCTGAAGGCCCAGTACATGTTCCACCGCGACAAGCAGTACGTGGTCACCAACGGCGAGGTCAAGATCGTCGACGAGTTCACCGGCCGCATCATGGAAGGTCGCCGCTACTCCGAGGGCCTGCACCAGGCTATCGAGGCAAAAGAGGGCGTGCTCGTGCGCGAGGAGAACCAGACCCTGGCCACCATCACCCTGCAGAACTATTTCCGCCTGTACGACAAGCTCTCCGGTATGACCGGTACGGCACTCACCGAGGACGCCGAGTTCCGCGAGATCTACAAGCTGCCCGTCGAGGTCATCCCCTCCAACAAGCCCGTGCAGCGTGTTGACCACGAGGACCTGGTGTATCGCACCATCCAGGCCAAGTACAACGCCGTTGCCGACGATGTCGAGCAGCGTCACGCCAAGGGCCAGCCGGTCCTGGTGGGCACCGTCTCCATCGAGAGCTCCGAGAAGCTGTCGGCCGCCCTTGCCAAGCGCGGCATCGCGCACGAGGTCCTCAACGCCAAGCACCACGAGCGCGAGGCCCACATCGTCGCGCAGGCCGGACGCTACGGCGCCGTGACCATCGCTACCAACATGGCCGGTCGTGGTACCGACATCCTGCTGGGCGGCAACCCCGACGAGCTAGTGCGTGAGCGCCTGGAGTACGAGGGCCTGACCATGGAGGACGTGACCCCCGAGCAGCTCGAGCAGTTTAACGCCGAGGCCAAGGAGACCTGCAAGGCCGAGCGCGAGCGTGTGCTTGCCGCCGGCGGCCTGACCGTTATCGGCACCGAGCGCCACGAGTCCCGCCGTATCGACAATCAGCTGCGCGGCCGCTCCGGCCGTCAGGGCGATCCGGGCGAGACCCAGTTCTACCTGTCGCTCGAGGACGACCTGATGCGCCTGTTCGGTGGCGACAAGATGGACCGCGTCTCCAAGATGATGGTCACGGCCGACATGGGCGACGACATGCCCATCCAGCACAAGATCATTTCCAAGGCCGTCGAGAGCGCCCAGCACAAGGTCGAGAGCATCAACTTCTCCATGCGTAAGAGCGTCCTTGAGTACGACGACGTCATGAACAAGCAGCGCCAGGTCATCTATGCCGAGCGCAACAAGATCCTGGACGGCAAGGACCTGACTGATCACATCACCGAGGTCATGCACGACACCGTGTACCGCTGCGTGCAGGAGTTCTGCACCAAGGACAGCCACGAAGGCGAGCGCGACCTCGAGGGCCTGCGCAAGTGGGTCGTGGAGCTCACCGGCCACATCGATACGCCCAAGTTCCCCGACGAGGACTTTGAGGCCCTGGCAGCCGATGTCCTGGCCTACGTCGAGAAGTGCTACAACATGAAGGCCGAGCGCCTGGGTGAGGACCTCATGCGCGAGCTCAACACCCAGGTCATGCTGCGCGTCATCGATACCCGCTGGATGAACTACCTGCAGGAGATGGACTACCTCAAGACCGGCATCGGCCTGCGCGGCTTTGGTCAGCGCGACCCGCTGGTTGAGTACAAGACCGAGGCTTACGGCGCCTTCCAGATGCTCGTCGACACCATGTACGAGGATTACCTGCGCACCGTCCTGCGCATCGAGATCAAGGCTGCCCCGCGTGCCGTGGAGCACAAGGAGGAGCCCGCGCTCGAGGGCGCCCAATTCTCGGGTCCTGCCGAGGTCGATGGCGACAACGGCGATTCCGTGCTTCGTAAGCAGGCACAGGTGCAGGCCCGCACGGCTGTCCAGGGCGGACCGGCTGCCGTCAACAACGGTGGCAAAGTGACCACCTATCGCAAGTCCGAGAGCGACGATCCGTACGTCAACGTGGGTCGCAACGATCCGTGCCCGTGCGGTAGCGGTAAGAAGTTTAAGCACTGCCACGGCAGGAATCGTTAATGGCAGAGGCTTTAGAGGTAACGCCCGCCGAGCTGGACGCGTTTGCGGGCCGGCTCGGCGAGGTCGAGTCATATCTCCATCTGGACGAGAAGCGTACCCGCGTGACCGAGCTCGAGGCCAAAAGCGTGGCCCCCGGCTTTTGGGATGACGCCGACGCCGCTCGCGCCACGATGGAGGAGATCGCGCGCGCCAAGGAAGACATCGCTGCCGTGGACACCGCGCGCGGCGAGCTTTCCGATGCCCGCGCGGCGTTGGAACTTGCCGAGGAGATGGGGGATGACCCTGACGCCGCTGCCCTTCGTGAGGAGGCTGCGGCTACGGCAGAGCGTCTGGCTCGCGCCATCGACGAGCTTGAGCTCTCGAGCTGGTTTACCGGCGAGTTCGATCACGGCGACGCGATCGTGACCATCAAGCCCGGACAGGGTGGCCTGGAGGCGCAGGACTGGACCTTCATGCTCTTTAAGATGTACATGAAGTACTGCCAGCGTCGCGGGTGGAACGTCACCATCAACGACTGTCCCGCGGCCGAGGTCATCGGCATCGACCGCGCGACCTTTACCGTCGAGGGCAAGGACGCGTTCGGTATGCTTCGCGCCGAGGCCGGTGTGCACCGCTTGGTGCGCATTAGCCCCACCGACGACAAGAAGCGCCGCCAGACCACGTTTGCCGGCGTCGAGGTCATCCCCGTGCTGCCCGACGATATCGACATCGAGATCAGCCCCGACGATATCCGCGTGGATGTGTACCATGCGAGTGGCCCGGGCGGTCAGGGCGTCAACACTACCGACTCCGCCGTGCGCGTGACGCATTTTCCCAGCGGCATTGTGGTCACCTGCCAAAACGAGCGCAGCCAGATTCAAAACAAGGCCGCGTGCATGCAGATCCTCAAGGCTCGCCTGTACGAGATTGAGCTCGAGAAGCGCGCCGAGGCGCTCGACGAGATCCGCGGACCCAAGACCACGATCGGTTTTGGCAACCAGATTCGCAGCTACGTACTCTACCCGTACCAGATGGTCAAGGACTTGCGCTCGGGCGTGGAGACCAGCAACGTCGAGGCCGTTCTTGACGATGGAGACCTGGATCCGTTTGTGATCGGCTATCATCGCTGGGCCACCGGCAATGCCGATGCAGAAGGCTCGGAGGTCTAAAACATCGGGCGGCTTCAAGCCGATGCTAAGCCCAACGGTTGGACGGGTTTGTATCCAGAATAAACCCTGCGCAGGGGTGGTATTTGTTCGGCGAATCGGTAGAATCGAATACAGCAAGAAGTTCGAAGCGCATCCGTTTGGGTGCGCTTTTTTGAGGGAGGTAGCATGGCATATCGTCTGGACATCAAGCGCATTCTTTCGATGAACTTCTTCCACGACCTGCCTCAGATTATGCTGGGGTGCGCCCTGGCCGCTATTGCGACCGACCTGTTTTTGATCCCCAACGGCCTAGCTGCCGGCGGCGTTACAGGTCTTGCCACCATTATCCAGGCGGTTGGCGCCTCACACGGCGTGTCGCTTCCCGTCGGCATCCAGACCATCGTGATGAACGCCTTGCTGCTGCTGGTGGTCATGCGCGCGGGCGGTATGTTCTATGTGGTGCAGACAGCGACGGGCTTCGTGCTGCTGGGCTTTTTCACCGACCTGTTTGCCCCGTTTGTGGCACCGCTGGCCCATGCCGACCTAATGCTGCCGGCCATGTGGGGCGGTATCGTCACGGGCATTGGCTACGGCATGGTGCTGCGTGCCGGCGCCAATACCGGTGGCTCTGACACCATCGGCCAGATTATCTCGCGCAATACGTCGCTGCCGGTGGGCTCAACCGTTATGGCGATTGATGTTGCCGTGTGCGCCTTGTCGGCCCCGGTTTTCTCGATCGAAAACGCGTTGTACGCCGGCCTTTCGATGGTCATTAGCGGCTATGTGATCGATGCCGTGGTCGATGGCGGCAACAAGCGCCGTATGGTGCTCATCATCTCGGACAATTTCCCCGATATCGCGGCCGACATCATGTACGGCCTGGGCCGCGGCTGCACCAAGTTTAAGGCGACCGGCATGTATTCGGGCGCCGAGAAGCCGGTGATCATGGTGATCGTGAGCCGTCGTGAGCTCAACACCCTTAAGACCATCGTGCGCGAACGCGATCCGCGCGCCATCGTGACCGTGGCAGACGTCACGGAAACCTTCGGCGAGGGCTTTAAGGACATCAGCGCGTAGGGCAGACTGCGTTTCATCCAAAAGACGTTCACATTGCTAAACCGTTTCATCTGGCCGTCTGCCTGCTAAATTGTTCAAATAATGATAAATACTCTGGTAAAGCTTTCAGTTTCCCGCATAATGGATGGCGTACGTGCATCGCGGCCGGGCTGGGACTACCTTCTGTGCCGTGCGCATCTTGTCTAAAGAGGATGAAAGGAAGGCACAATGAGCGACGAAGAGCTCAAAAAGGTTGCCAACGAGGTAAGGAAGGGCATCGTCACCGGCGTGCACGCTGCCAAGTCCGGCCATCCGGGCGGTTCGCTCGGCGCCGCCGACATCATGACCTATCTGTACTTTGAGGAAATGAACGTCGACCCGGCCGATCCCCGCAAGGCCGACCGCGATCGCTTTGTGCTTTCCAAGGGCCACTGCGCGCCCGGTCTGTACGCCGTGCTCGCCGAGCGCGGGTTCTTCCCCAAGGAGGATCTCGAGACGCTGCGCCACATCGGCAGCCACCTGCAGGGTCATCCCAACATGAACGACACCCCGGGCGTCGACATGTCCACCGGTTCGCTCGGCCAGGGCATCTCCGCCGCCGTCGGGATGGCCGTTGCCGCCAAGCACTGGGGCGACGACTATCGCACCTACGCCCTGCTGGGCGACGGCGAGAGCGAGGAGGGCCAGGTCTGGGAGGCCGCCATGTTCGCCGGCAACCAGCAGCTCGATAACCTCTGCGTGATCGTCGATCACAACGGCCTGCAGATCGATGGCCCCGTCGAGGAAGTCAACGACCCCATGCCGCTCGCCGACAAGTTCCGCGCCTTCAAGTTCCATGTGGTGGAGCTGGCCGACGGCAACGATTTCGACCAGATCCGCGCCGCCTTCGCCGAGGCCCGTGCCACCAAGGGCCAGCCGACCGCGATTATCGCCGAGACCACGAAGGGCAAGGGCGTCTCCTTCATGGAGAACCAGGTGGGCTGGCACGGCAAGGCCCCCAACGATGAACAGTTCGAGCAGGCCATGGCAGAGCTCACGGCCGCCGGAGAGGAGCTCTAGGATGGCAGACGTCAAGAAAATCGCCACGCGCGTAAGCTACGGCGAGGCCCTCGTCGAGCTCGCCAACGAGCACGACGACTTCGTAGTCCTCGACGCCGACCTGGCCGCCGCGACGCAGACCGGCAAGTTCAAGGCCGCCTGCCCCGACCGCTTCTTCGACGTCGGGATCGCCGAGAGCAACCTGATGGGCGTCGCCGCCGGTATCGCGACCACCGGGCGCGTCGCCTTCGCGAGCACCTTTGCCATGTTCGCCGCCGGCCGCGCCTTCGAGCAGGTCCGCAACTCCATCGGCTATCCGCATCTCAACGTCAAGATCGGCGCCACGCACGCCGGCATCTCGGTGGGCGAGGACGGCGCCACGCACCAGTGCTGCGAGGACATCGCCCTGATGCGCGTTATCCCCGGCATGACCGTGATCGTTCCCGCCGACGACGTCGAGGCCCGCGCCGTGACGCGCGCCGCCTACGAGTGCGACGGCCCCGTGTACATGCGCTTCGCCCGTCTGGCCTCGCCGGTCATCAACGACCCCGAGACCTACAAGTTCGAGGTTGGTAAGGGCATCGTCATGCGCGAGGGCGCCGACGTGACCATCATCGCCTGCGGCCTGATGGTCGGCGAGGCCCTCGAGGCCGCCGAGCAGCTCGCTGCCGAGGGCATCGATGCCGAGGTCATCAACATGCACACCATCAAGCCCATCGACGCCGACCTGATCGTCAAGAGCGCCACCAAGACCGGCCACGTCGTGACCGTCGAGGAGCACTCCGTGATCGGTGGCCTGGGCAGCGCCGTTGCCGACGTCCTGTGCGAGCAGTGCCCGACGCCGCTCAAGAAGATCGGCGTCAACGACACCTTCGGCGAGTCCGGCCCGGGTGCCGAGCTCCTGCACAAGTACGGCCTGGACGCCGCCAACATCGTGACGACAACCAAGGAGTTCTTGGCCTAAGACAAGACGAGCCAAGACATTGTCTCGACAACTTGAACCAAACCCGAGTAGGGGCGTCCTCTAGCAGGGCGCCCCTCTTTAAGTTGCGGTGAAATAGGGACTGTTTTACTAGTTAAAAGGCCTAATCAGTCCCTATTTCACCGCAACTTCTGGGGAGGTCTCTACTTGTGTTGGCTGCGGCGCCGCGACGATTGATTGCCGCCTGGCACAGCGCGGCTACATCGGGCGCATCGTTGCCTTTGTATGCCATGGCGAGCAATGTGGCGTCGTAGATTTCGTCGTTGGTCATATCGACGGCGGCGATGGGGCGGAAGGTGAGTATCGAGTCTTGCTCGGCGAGCTCGGCCAGATTGATCGTTTCGCCTGTGGCGAAGACGTCGTCGAGGGTGAGCGTGGCGCTCGTGCACGGAATTTGATAGATCGTGCCGTCGGCGGCGATGGGGGAGCCTGCCGCCTCGAGCGTGTACACACCTTGTATGAGGCTGATGCCGGAACCGTCGGAGGCTACATAATCAATCTCGTCGACCGTTGTCCCGTCGACAGTTTTGCCCGTAATGTGTATCGGGACACGCGAGGCCCCGTTATCGGAATCCCAACCTGCGGCCGAGATGTTGAGCACAATAGCGTGCTCGGTATGAGCCGATATAAAGCAAGACATCGTCTGATACAACTGAAGTCCCAGCCAGCTGCCGCCGGCAAGAGCGATCGTCAACATACAAACAAGAACGACCACGACGTGCTTCCGAGACTGTATCCAGAGCGCCGGGGCAGTCGATAAGCCATGAACGGCAACCCCGCAAGTCGTGCAGTACCTCACGCCATCGCGCAACTCAGCGCCACAACAAGGACAAACCATACCAGCCTCGCAACCAAAGAAGATCCCAACGAGGCCACTGTAAGTCGACCAATCCAATCCAAGTTGCGCAACAATTAGCCCAAATAGAAGTTGCGGTGAAATAGGGACTGATTAGGCCTTTTAACTGGTAAAACAGTCCCTATTTCACCGCAACTTATGAAGAAGTCCTGTCAAGCAAGGCCTCATCAGGGAAAAGGGCCCAGTGCAACAAAGTGCCATTCAGCCCCCAAGCATGGCGCTGCTGCACCCAAGCAAAACGCGGCGCCCCCATAGTAGCCGCAGGCCGGACACAGGGTTACCTCCCAAATCTTTCCGCAGGACGGAGGGAGCCCCGCAGCGCGAAGCGCGCAGCGGGGCTCCCGACATGTCCGAGGACGATTTGGGAGGTAACCCTGTGCCCGGCCGGTGGGATCCCAAAGCCCGCCATGCTTCTTATGTGCAGCAAAGCTAATGCTGCTAAAATACAAAGCGCTCATGTAGTTTAAACGCACGACGATAAGGAGCACCAGTGGGTAACCACTTCCGTACCTCCGGTGCGGGCGATGATGCCCCCAAGACGCAGACAGGCGTCCAGGGCAGTCGTTTCGCCACTCCGGATCCAGAGGGCCAGCCTGTTGCTCAGGCCCCCGCTCAGCCGGCAGATCAGGCACAGCCGGCATCCGATCCCTTTGCCTACAATCCCACCAGCGATGTTGCGCTTTCCGGCACGGCGGGTTTTGAGCCCGTTCAGGCTGTGACCGCTCGCGTGGAGCAGCCTCAGGCTGGCGCCGCCGCGCCGCAGCCTAGCATGGCCGGCATTCCCGACCCCACGGCTCCTGCGACACCGGCTTCCCAGCCTGCGCAGTCCGGTCTCTTTGCCGCTATTCCCGATCCCACGCAGCCTGCTGCCCCGGTGGTCGAGAGCGATCAGGCAGCCGAGGTCGCAAGCCTCGATAACGCGCTCAACAACCCCGATTTTACGTCGGTGTTTGCGCCCATCGATCCGCAGGCCAGCCGCAAGAAGATGGCCAAGCAGGCCGGTGTCGAGCCCGTCATCCTTATGGAGCGTGTCACCAAGATCTATCCGGCACAGCCCAACAAGCCTGCACTCGACGACATCAACATCGAGATCTATCCGGGCGAGTTCGTCTTCCTGGTCGGTCACTCCGGCTCGGGTAAGACCACGCTGCTGTCGACGCTCAACCGCGACGTCAAGCCGACGAGCGGCCGCATCCTGGTTGCCGGTCAGGACCTCATGAAGATCAAGAACCGCAAGGTTCCGTTCCTGCGCCGCCAGATTGGCGCCGTGTTCCAGGACTTTAAGCTTCTGCCGCAAAAGACTGCCTACGAAAACGTGGCGTTTGCCCTGCAGTGCATCGGCAAGCCCAAGGGCGTCATTCGCAGCCAGGTGCCCGAGGTGCTGCGTCTGGTCGGTCTGGCCGATCAGATGGACTCGCTGCCCGACCAGCTTTCCGGTGGCGAGCAGCAGCGCGTCGCCGTCGCTCGCGCCATGGTCAACCGCCCGCCGCTGCTGATCTGCGACGAGCCCACGGGCAACCTCGACCCGGCGATTTCGCTGGGCATCATGAAGCTGCTCGAGCGCATTAACCGCACCGGCACGACCGTGATCGTGGCTACGCACGACCGCGAGATGGTCGATAGCATGCACCGTCGCGTGATCGCCCTCGAGGGCGGCCACGTTATCCGCGACCAGGAGAGGGGAGGTTACGGCAACTATGGCACCAACTAACGTGGGCTACTCCTTCAAGGAGGCAATCAGCCACTTCTTCCGTAACTGGACCACCTCGCTCGGCGCCGTCATCACGATTTTCCTTTCGCTGTTTATCATCGGCTTGTTCATTATGGGCTCCGCGATGCTGAACTCCGTGATCGGCACCGTCGAGGATCAGGTTGTCATCAACGCGTTCATTAGCGATGACGCCGATCAGGCCGATGTTCAGGCTTTTGAGGCTGAGCTTAAGACATGGAGCAACGTCAAGTCCGTGACCTACAAGGACAAGGATGACGCGCTGGCTGAGTATACGAGCAAGATGTCGGGCAACGCCGACGCCACCATGAGCGCGCTCGATGGCCAGAATCCGCTGCCGGCTTCGTTTGCAATTGAGATGGACGATCCGTCCAAGGTCGAGAGCACGGCAGAGAAGCTCAAGAAGGATGCCGATTTCCAGAAGATCGCGGATGACGGCGACGTCAACGCGAGCGTGCTGTACGGCCAGGAGGAAGTGAGCCGCCTGTTCCAGGTGACCAACTACATCCGCATCGCCGCCGTGGTGCTCGTCGGTCTGCTGACCTTTATCGCGTTCATTTTTATCAACAACACGATTCGCCTGTCCATCACGGCGCGTCGTCGCGAGATTGCGATTATGCGTCTGGTCGGCGCCAGCAACGGCTTCATTCGCGGCCCGTTTATCACCGAGGGCGTGCTGCAGGCCATTTTGGGCTCGCTGCTTTCCATCGGCGTGCTGGAGCTGCTGCGCAACCTGATGATTCCGCGTCTGCAGGAGAGCATCGGCTGGATGTCGTTTACCCTGCCGATGCAGTACTACCTGGTGACCTATGCTGCGCTGATTTTGGTCGGCGTGATTATCGGTCTCTTTGGTTCTGCCATTGCCATGCGCCGCTACCTGCGCGTGTAGGCATGCCTGGAATTCATTTCTTTCAACGGGTCGTCTCTTATGGGGCGGCCCGTTTTTTGATTCCTCTGTCGCATAGGGATCATTTGGGTAGACTCTTTGGAGTATGCAATCGATAGTTAGGAGGCGCCATGGGGCGCAATAACAAGCATAAGCGCGGTGCCCGCAACAAGCGTGGACCGGTGCGCAGCGAGCGCCGCCCGAGTCTGACCGGACGCGTGCAGCTCCATGAGCACAGCGCCTATGTCATAACCGAGAACGGCGACTACAAAGTCATGGGTCGCGGTAAGCGCGAGATCATGGATGGCGATACCGTCGCCGTGAGCATTAAGAACAGCCCGCACGGTGAGCGTCGTGCCGTGATTGAGGGGGTCGTCGAGCACGCCGCCATCAGTGTGGTGGGGACGTACCAGACCGCCGGTCCGCTCGGCGTGATCGAGCCGCTCGATTCACGCCTCAAGGCCGATTTCTTCATTTTGCCCGAGGACACCTCGGCCGAGCGCCTGGGCGTTCATCCGGGTGACGCTGTGGTCGCACGCATTCTGACCTACCCGACGCGCCTGGAATCGGGCACCGTGAGCATCGAGCGCCGCATCGGCGGCGATGATGCGCCTGACTTGGGCGTTCAATATGTAATGGCGCGTTATGGCTATACCGACAGCTATCCCGAGGCAGCGCTGGCCGAGGCCGAGGGGCTTTCGCTCGATGTGACCGCGGCACTCAAGGATCCGCTCCGACGCGATCTGCGCGACCGTTTTATCATCACGATCGACCCGGTCGACGCGCGCGACTTTGACGATGCCATTTCTCTGGAGCGTACGCCCGGCGGCGGTTACAAGTTGGGCGTCCACATCGCCGACGTTTCACACTACGTGGCTTGGGACGGGCATATCGATCTTGAGGCGCGCCATCGCACAACATCGGTGTATCTGGCCGATCGCGTGCTGCCTATGCTGCCCGAGCGCTTGTCGAACGACCTGTGCTCGCTTCGTCCCGACGAGGACCGTCTGGCGTTTACCGTCGATATCGAGCTCGATGCGCAGGGCCACGTTCGCCACTACGATCCCTATCCCAGCGTGATTCGCTCGCGCGTGCGCATGGACTACGATGGCGCCGAGGCGCTGCTGGTGCGTGCCGGCGCGGTGAAGTATGGGGTGCTGGAGGGTGCCGCCGAGGATGTTGCGGCTGTAGAGACTTCGCGTGAGGAAGCGCTCGAGCGTGGGCTTGCGTGCGAGGAAACCGCCCGCGGCTATAACGTCGATCTGGGTGATTTTCTCGTCGCCGCCAACGAACTCGCCGAGCTTCGCCGCCACATTCGTCGCGCGCGCGGTTCGGTCGACTTCGATACGGCCGAGATTCGCGCCCTGTTGGACGAGGACGGTGTGCCCGTGCAGATTGTGGCGCGCGAGCGCTCGTGTGCCACGTCGCTGATCGAGGAGGCTATGCTGCTCGCCAACGAGTGCGTGGCCGAGTGGCTGGCCGACCGCGATATCGAGGCCTGCTACCGCGTGCATGAAGATCCCAGTCCCGACAGTCTTCACGGCGCCGCCGTGGCACTGGCTCAGCTGGGTATTATCGACGACCGCCGTGCAGCCGGCATCGCCCTGGGAAGTCCCGATGAGCTGCAGGCTGCAGTTGATGCTGCCGCCGGTACGGCCAGCGCGCCACTCGTCAACACGCTGCTTCTGCGCAGCATGCAGCGCGCGCTGTACAAGCCTCGCAACGAGGGCCACTTTGCGCTCGCCGCGCCGTGCTACTGCCACTTTACGAGCCCCATCCGTCGCTACCCCGATCTGGTGGTGCACCGCGTGCTCAAGCTACAGCTGGCATACGAGCAGCTGGGCGGCAAGGACGCCCTGGTCCGCACACCGCGCCTGATCGGTAAGGGACGCGAGTCGCTGCCGCGCATTCTGCCCCAGATCTGTCGTGCCTGCAGTGATGCCGAGCGCGCGGCCGACGCCGCCAGCCATGCGACGCAAAAGATCAAAATCGCCCAGTACTACGAGGATCGTCTGGGTGAGCGCTATACCGGAACCATCTCGTGGGTCAGCAGCATGGGTCTTTTTGTTCGCTTGGATCTGACGCAGGTTGAGGGCTTGGTTTCGATTAAGAGCCTGGGCAACGAGTGGTTCGAGTTCGACGAGGACGCGCTTACGCTGACGGGCGCCGACACGGGGACTCGTTATGAGCTGGGTCAGCGCGTGATTATCGAGGTCTCGCGTGTCAATACCACGCGCGGACACTTGGACTTTAAGCTTATCCATTAGCCAAATCCCGACCGTGCGGGAGTGGGGGGCGGTCTTTCGGGGCCGCCCCCGCATTTGAATGATGGCCGCGTCATCGCCTGCTCGGCCGCCCATCCGCCTGCTATTTGGGAGGTAAAACCTACCAAAATAAACCTGTCCCTTTTTGGCAGGTTTACAAGAAAGCGGGGATGAGATGGCGACTGTGTACGGCTATGCGCGCGTGAGCTCGCGTGATCAGAACCTGAATCGGCAGTTTGATGCGCTGATCGCCTATGGCGTGGAGTCGGCGAATATTTATGCCGACCGTGCGAGCGGCAAGGACTTCGACCGTCCGCGATATCGCGATCTGCTGCGCGTGCTGGGGGATGGGGACGTGCTGGTGGTGTTGTCCATCGATCGTCTGGGCCGTAACTACAGCGAGATACTCGAGGAATGGCGCCTTATTACAAAAGAGCGCGGGACGGCCATCGTGGTGCTGGATATGCCGCTGCTCGACACGCGTGCGAGGGATGGAGAAGCGCCGGACGTGACGAGCACGCTGATTGCCGACATTGTGCTGCAGCTGTTGAGCTACGTGGCGCAGGTGGAGCGCGAGAACATCCATCAGCGTCAGGCGGAGGGAATTGCGGCGGCGCGGGCGCGAGGGGTGCGGTTTGGCAGGCCTCGCAAGCCATGCCCTCCGCAGTTTGAACTGGTGCGCGATAGTTATGAGGCGGGCGATATCACCCGCAGCCAGGCGGCAAAGCGCCTGGGTGTGTGCGTGGGGACGTTCGATCGCTGGATGCGCGAGGCGGGTTAGGGGCGTCGCGACTCGGCCGATCGGCGCCCATGCGAGGCGCTAGCCGGTAACAAACCCATTTCTGATAGGGCTGACTCGTTGAATCATTTTGTGTCGCACTTATTTCCGAGCGGTCGGATTTGAGGGGCGAGCGGTAGAGCACTCGTCCATAGTGCGCCACGATGCGGCACAATGTACCGCAAAAGAAGTTCTAACACGGTACGAATGGTTCGTTGGTCTTTAATTCTTCTCAACGGAGGTGTTTGAGATGGCAAACGGATTGCTTTTGCGGCTTCGAGAGCGAGAGCTCAGCGCGAGCCCGGCGGAGCGCAATGTCATCGCATTTGTGAGCGCTCATCCGCACGAGGTGGTCGGGTTGTCCGTCCGCGGTCTTGCCGATGCCACGTTCTCCTCGCCCTCGAGCATTTTGCGTTTTTGCAAACGCTTGGGCTTTGCGGGCTATAAGGAGTTCCAGCGTGAGCTGATTGCCGAGCTTGCGCTCTTGGGTGACAAGAAAGACGTTGCCCTCGAGGACATCTCCATGGATGACAGTGTCGAGCGTATCGTGGGGAAGGTGATGAAAAGCAACGTACGAACGATCGAAGCGACAGCGCGAACGCTCGATTACACCGTCTTGGAGCGATGCGCGGCCTATCTTAAGCGGGCGCGCGCGGTCAATCTGTTTGGTATCGGTGCCTCTCGTTTGGTTGCGCACGATCTGGCGCAAAAGCTCATGCGTGTCGACAAAGAGTGCCATCTGTACGATGACTGGCACGACCAACTCTTGTGCGCCAAGAACATGCATGAGGGCGATATTGCAATCGCCTTTAGCTATTCGGGCTTGACGCAAGAGGTGCTGGACTGCACTGCGGAGGCTCAACGCCATAACTGTCCCGTTGTGGCCGTAACCAAAGTAGACGGCTCGTCCAAGCTCGCAACCATGGCAGATGCTGTGCTCGGCGTCGCCGCAAGTGAGCCGCTGGTCCGCAGCGGTGCCATGGCCTCGCGTATGGCCCAGCTCATGGTCGTCGACGCTCTGTACGCCGCTTACGTTGCAAGCGATTACGAACGGGCGACGCATGTCATTAAGCAAAACTACATCGAGAAACAGGAAAGATGAGGTGAATGAATTGCTCGATTTAACGAAGTTCACGACCGAACAGCGAAACCAGCGAACGATGGACCTCGACACGATGACATCGCTGCAGATCGTCACGACGATGAACGATGAAGACCTTCGCGCCGTCCAGTCGGTCACGAATGTGTTACCCCAGGTTGCCACGGCAATCGACTGGGCTGCCCAGGCACTCGAGCGCGGCGGGCGCGTCTTTTACATGGGTGCTGGAACCAGCGGCCGCTTGGGCGTGCTCGATGCTTCGGAGTGCCCGCCCACGTTTGGTGTGTCACCCGATCTGATTGTCGGGCTCATTGCCGGAGGCGAGACGGCGTTTATCAAGGCAGTCGAAGGTGCCGAGGATAGCGAGGAGCTTGGTGCGAGCGACCTGCGGGAACGCGGGCTCTTGGCCAACGATCTTGTCATTGGCTTGGCGGCAAGTGGGCGTACCCCCTATGTGGTGGGCGGCCTTGCATATGCCAAGACGGCCGGGTGCAAGACCATTGCAATCGCCTGCAACCAAGGGTCGAAGATTGGGGAGGGTGCAGATCTTGCCATCGAGCCCGTGCCCGGCCCCGAGGTGCTTACCGGCTCAACGAGACTCAAGGCGGGAACGGTCCAAAAGCTCATTCTCAACATGATCTCGACCGGCGCCATGGTCAAGATCGGCAAGGTATACCAAAACCTGATGGTCGATGTGCAGCAGACGAACGAGAAGTTGGTGGTGCGCGGTCAGAACATCGTGATGGAGGCGACCGGCTGCACGCGCGAGCGCGCTGTCCAGGCGCTAGCAGATGCCGGTGGCCACGTAAAAACCGCTATTGTCTCGGTGCTGCTGGATTGTGATGCCGAGCAGGCTGCGACGGCTCTTGAGCGGGCGCGCGGTCATGTCCGAGCTGCGGTGAGCGGTCATCAGAAAGACGATTTCCACGCGCAGTAGGCGCACGGTGTGAGCTGCCACAACATTCGCGCTGCACATTCAATACAAGGAGGAGTTATGACGAACAAAGAGCTGGCCCAAAAGCTGCTGGACCTTTTGGGCGGTAAAGACAACGTGCTGGCAAACGCGGCGTGCATGACACGCCTGCGCGTGACCGTCAAAGATGCGGGCAACGTCGACACAGAGGGTATTAAGGCACTCGATGGCGTAATGGGCCTGGTTGAGGACGATACCATGCAGATCGTGCTGGGTCCGGGCAAGGTGAATAAGGTGCTCGAGGAGTTCTCCAAGCTCACCGGTCTTGCGAAGGGTGTTGCCGACGAAAACGTGGTCGACGCCGCGGCCACAAACAAGGCTGCGCAGAAGGCCAAGTACGAGTCCAAGCCGGTTCAGGCCTTCCTCAAGAAGATTTCCAATGTCTTCGTCGCCCTGCTTCCCGGCATCATTGCGGCCGGCCTCATCAACGGTATCTGCAACGTCATCAATGTCTCGACGGCGGGCGCGCTTGCAGGTGAGTGGTGGTACCAGGGCATTCGTTCCATGGGCTGGGCCCTCTTTGCCTATCTGCCCATCTTGGTGGGCTATAACGCGGCACGTGAGTTTGGTGGCTCCGCTGCGTTGGGCGGCATCGCCGGTATGATGTGCATCGCCAACAGTGCCATGCCCCTGCTTGCGCCTGGCGCGGCCGATCCCGCCACCGCCATTCTGCTGCCGCTCACCAATGCGCAGTACAACCCCGCTGCAGGCGGCATGATCGCGGCTCTCATCGCTGGTGCGTTTTTCGCCTGGATGGAGCGTCAGATTCGCAAGGTTATGCCCAACGCACTCGACACGTTCTTGTCCCCGCTGCTGGTGCTCATCATCGGCGCCTTTGCTCTGATGCTCGTCATCCAGCCGGTTGGCGCATGGCTGACGACTGCCATCTTTAGCGTTTTGACCTTTATCTTCGAGAAGCTGGGCGTCCTGGGTGGCTATATCCTGTCGGCAGGCTTCTTGCCGCTGGTTTCCGTCGGCCTGCATCAGGCGCTCACGCCGATCCACGCTATGCTCAACGATCCCGACGGTGCCACCAAGGGTATCAACTACCTGCTGCCCATCCTTATGATGGCCGGTGGCGGCCAGGTTGGCGCCGGTCTGGCACTGTACTTTAAGACCAAGAACGCCAAGCTCAAGAAGTATGTCGCCGAGTCTATTCCCGTTGGCATTCTGGGTGTTGGCGAGCCTTTGATGTATGCCGTTACGCTGCCGCTCGTCCGTCCGTTTGTGACGGCCTGCCTGGGTGCCGGATTTGGCGGCGCGCTCGCGGCGCTGCTTCACATCGGCACGGTTTCTCAGGGCGTTTCCGGTCTGTTTGGCCTGCTGATCGTCGTTCCTGGCCAGCAGTTCGGCTACGTTGCCGCTATGCTGCTTGCCTATGCCGCCGGCTTTGTCCTGACGTGGTTCTTTGGCGTCGACGAGCAGAAGATCAACGAGTTCTTTGGCGAATAGTTTGATATCGCGAGCCGTGTTGCTCAGGGCTCGCGGCGCGCGGCAGATTTCTTGATGCTATGGTTGTGCCGGCGGGGCTAACTGCTCCGCCGGCCTTTTTTAAAGGAGCGTTGAAACGTGAAAACGGGTATTTCGATTTATCTTTCCAGCCCTCTGCAGGATATTGAGCGGACGATTGAGCACGGTGCCGCGGCGGGTGCGCGCTATGCGTTTACCTCGCTGCATATTCCCGAGGATGGGGGAGCGGCGTATGCCGATAAGGTCCGTCATGTGCTGTCGCTGCTTTCCGCCCGCGGCATTGCGCTCATCGCCGATGTGGGGCCGCGCACGTGCGATTTGCTCGGGCTTGAGCGCATCGAGGACCTGCGCGATCTGGGGTTGGAATACCTTCGTTTGGACTATGGCTTTAGCGCCCAGCGGGTCGCGGAGCTGTCCGGTGTATTTCGCATTGTGGTCAATGCATCGACGGTGAGTTCTGTTGAAATCGCATCGTGGCGTGAGGCCGGTGCCGATGTGACTCGTTTTGCCGCCTGCCACAATTTTTACCCTAAGCCTTATACCGGTCTTTCGCTTGAGGACGTTGGTCGCACGAATCTTCGCCTTGCGGCGCTCGGCTTTGAAATCATGACTTTTGTGCCGGGCGATGCCAACGTTCGCGGACCGATATTTGAGGGGTTGCCGACGGTTGAGGCGCAGCGCGGTCGCGCGTCAAAGGTTGCTCTTAACATGCTTGAGCTTGCACATGGCGCCGATAGCGACATCGTGCTGGTGGGTGACCCCGATCTTTCTGATGCGGGTTGGGCACAGTTTGCTCAGGTTTCCGCCGGATATGTGGACGTACGTTGCGAGCTGGAACCTGGCTACGACTATCTGCGGGGACAGATTCATCACGATCGTCCTGATTCGAGTGTCCACATCTTTAGATCCCAGGAGTCGAGGACGACGCTCAAGCCGGATGCCGTGCCGTCAGATTTCGGCGCCGGTCTGCCGCGAAATGCGGGCTCGATTGCCGTCGGCAATAGTGGGTACGGACGCTACGAAGGCGAGCTTGAGATTGCGCGGGTTGATCTTCCCGGCGACGAGTGCATGAACGTTGCGGGCCGCATTGCGCCCGAGGCAATGGAGCTGCTGCCGTTCATCAAGCGTGGATTCGGGGTACGGTTCGTTTAGCGTGTGACCCGTGGGCTACAATTTGCCCATCATGCGAAGGCGCCCCGTATGGCGTGTGCCTGTGTTGGCCGATCTGTATTCGGAGGATTTCCATGACCGTACTATTCGTTGAATATCCCAAGTGTTCGACCTGTAAAAAGGCCAAGGCGTGGTTGGACGAGCATGGGGCCGAGTATGTCGACCGCGATATCGTTACGGACAATCCCACGGCCGATGAACTTGCGACCTGGATTGCTCGTTCGGGGCTGCCGGTGCGGCGCTTCTTTAACTCGTCGGGCATGAAATATCGAGAGCTGGGCCTGAAGGCGCGCCTGGACGCAGGAATGACGGATCAGGAGTGCTACGAGCTGCTGGCGACCGATGGCATGCTGGTCAAGCGTCCGCTGCTGGTGGGCGACGACTTTGCGATTCCCGGCTTTAGGGAAGCAGCTTGGACCGAGGCGTTGCTTTAATCAGTCCTCCAGCTGTGCCCACTCGTGCGGCTCGTAGACCTTTACGTGTTTGTTGGGCGTACCGCTCCAGTACTCCTCGTCCATAAAGGGCAGGTATGCCTGAACGCCGGGACAGATAAAGGGAATGCGTTGCTGCCGCAGTCGCTCGCGTTGGCGCTGCTCCAGGTGTGTCTCGGATATGACGGTCGGCATGCCGGACAACTCGACCAAGCTAGCCTGGATGCGCTTGAGGTCGGGGAGTCCTGCGTGCCATGACGTCCGCATGATCAAAAACGAGGCGCGGCGGTACTTTGCCTGCATCACCGTGATGGCGGGGCGCAACGTGGGGTGGATTTTGTCCCGGTCGGGCCATAGGTCGGCCGTTATCTCGAGTCCTAGGGTTTCCCACAGGTAATCCAGCTCTTCGTTCATGGCGCCTCGATATCCGCATTAGAATTGATAGCCTGATTGTGTCCTCAGATGCCGCAACTTCGTTGAGATAATCTGCCAACGGTAGATATGGAGCGCTTGCGGCCTTTCGTCTTCGTGCGCGATCGAGGGCTTCACAGGTCCTTCACGGGTTGGGCCAATTTAGGCCAATTTGACCGAATTTCAAAAAAGTCAAAATTGGGGCTTGCGTCACGGCGGGACTTCCCGTATATTTCTTTCTTGCGCAAAGGCACAGCCGAGCGCAGCGATGCAGTCATTGGGATGTCGTCTAATGGCAGGACAGCGGATTCTGGTTCCGTCAATGGGGGTTCGACTCCCTCCATCCCAGCCATTGCATTTGCTACATATGGCCCGTTCGTCTAGCGGTTTAGGACGCCGCCCTCTCAAGGCGGAGATCACCAGTTCGAATCTGGTACGGGCTACCACAAAATGAACGCCCGGGCCTCGTAAGAGACCCGGGTTTTGTGTATTGACCGCAAGCGGCGTTTGCCGCGTTTCGTTCCGTTCGAGGAGTAGCCATGGACCTGCCTATCAGCTTGGAAGACATCACGTATGCCGAGAACTATCTGGCGCAGGGCGACCTGGCCACGGCGACGCCGCTGCTGGAGCGTCTGGTGGAGCTCGCCGAGGAGTATATCGACGCTGAGTGCAAGACGGAGGAGAAGCGCCAGTACTTTAGCTTCGATAGCAAGTTTGAGCGCCTGGCCTATCGCCGCGTGGAGAAGGATCCGCGCGAGCTCGTGCAGGTCGAGGTGCCGTTTGACCGTCTGTATTCCGACATGGCGTTTGCCTACATTCGCCAGCAGGATTATGTGAGCGCTCGCAATGCCCTGATGCAGGCCGTGCGCTGGGATCCCATGAACTGCAACTATCGCTTGGATTTGGCCGAGCTGTTCCGCGCGCTCGAAGACAAGCAGGAGTGGGCCTCGCTTTCGTATTCGGTGCTGGAGCGTGCGAGCGATGGTAAGTGCGCCGCCCGCGCCTACGCCAACCTGGGTCAGTACTTCTTGGAGCCCGAGACCGAGAATGTCTCGGCTGCTGTGGGCTGTGCACGCCTTGCGTTGCGTCTGGCGCCCAACGATTCGCATACGGCGCGCCTGCTCAACAAGATCCATACCACCTATCCGGATGCTGCCGATGAGAGCGACGATCATGTGATGGGCGAGCTGGCCCTGCAGGGCGTGCCGACCTCGCCTTCGGCCGAGATTGCGATCTGCCTGATTATGTGCGCGACCGATGCCGCAAACGACGGCGACAAGCGTGAGGCGACGCGTCTGACGGTCCGCGCCCGAGACCTGGTGGGCGAGGAGGCCTGCGCGGCGATTATCAAGCTGGTGCGCGAGAGCGATGCCGAGCTCAACGCCGAGCGCAAAGCAAAGCGCGAGGCTGCGAACAAGAACGCTGACGGTGCCGAGGAGGCCGGCGATGCCCAGTAAGCGCGAGCGCAAGCTCATCTCCAAGAATCGCTCGGCACATCACGAGTACTTTATCGATGAGACCTTTGAGTGCGGCATTGAGCTGAGTGGCACCGAGGTCAAGTCGATTCGCGAGCGCGCGTGCCAGATCACCGACACCTTTGCACTGATTCGTGGCGGCGAGTGCTGGCTCGTGGGCCTGCATATTCACCCTTATAGCCATGGTGGCGTGTGGAACCGCGACCCTGACCGCCGGCGTCGTCTGCTGCTCCACCGCAAGGAGATCGATTTTCTTGACGGCAAGCTGCGCAACCGCGGCTATGCCCTGGTACCGCTGGAGCTCTACTTTAATACCGACGGCCGTGTAAAGCTGCTGCTTGGTCTGGGCCGCGGTAAGAAGCTCTACGACAAGCGCGAGGATATGGCCAAGCGCGATGTCCAGCGCGAGATTGACCGCGCGCTCAAGGAGCGCAACCGCTAGGCGCTCTCTATAAGTTGCGGTGGAATACGGACCACTTTGGCCTTTAGACGGGCAATTCAGTCCTTATTTCACCGCAACTGCGGGCGTCTCATTTTTCTTACTGTTTTGACACATATGTCTCAAAGGCGGTGTCCGTTATGGGCATCGCCTTTTTTGTGGGTACATACATCCATGAGGTTCCAACCCGGGTTAGGGGAGTGATCGTTATGGACAAAACTGCGTTCTTTACCATGCCGAGCGGTCTGTACGTGGTGAGTGCCGCGGCAGACGGGCTGCGCGCCGGTTGCGTCATCAACACGGCGGTACAGGTGACGTCCGCACCGCCGCGCATCTCGGTTGCCGTGAACAAGGACAACGTCACCTCGGGTGTCATCGCGTCGGCGAAGGCCTTCGCGCTGACCGTGATTGATCAGACGGCCGACATGCTCTACATCGGTAACTTTGGCTTTCGCACCAGCAGTGATTACGACAAGTTCGCCAAGTACGAGACCCGCGAGACGGCTCTGGGCATGCCTTATGTGCCCGAGCATGCGGCGGCGCTGTTTAGCTGCCGTTTGATCGACACCGTGGATGTGGGCACGCACCTGCTGTTTATCGGCGAAGTCGAGGATGCCGAGCGCCTGAGTGATGAGACGCCGCTCACCTACGATTACTACCACAAGGTCCTGAAGGGCAAGACGCCGCCCAAGGCATCTTCGTATCAGGGGTAGAAATGCTCTAAAAACACTTGCATTATATTATTGAGAATCTATACTAATAAGTGAAGTACATCAGCAGTCACGTTCGAGAGGAGAACATCATGGCTGAGGAGAAGAAGACCTATAAGTTCGTGTGCACCGTTTGCGGTTACGAGGTCGAGGTCGACACGCCCGAGCTGCCCGAGGACTACGTGTGCCCGGTGTGCGGCGTCGGTCCCGATCAGTTTGAGCTTGTCGAGGAGTAGCTCGCAGACACACGGTGAATAGCCATACTGAGCTCTGTCCAAGGGCCCCGGTCGTATGTTTCGGCCGGGGCCCTTTTTGGTGCAAGGGGATTGTATTTGCCCGATTGTCTCGATTTATAACAGCAAGGGGCGGAAATTGGCTCCATCTGTTACAGATTGAGACGTTTGGCTAGGCGGGCGTGCAGTTTCGTTACATCCCTGCCAGCAGCACGGCGTCGAGCGCCGTTACGACGACGCCAATCCCTATGAGCAGTGCGTTGAGCGGGCGCGAGTTGGCGTATTTGCCCATCACGCGGCGCGAGCTGGTGAGTCGTATGAGCACGAAGACCGTGATCGGCAGCTGGAGCGACAGTAGCGCTTGGCTCCAGATGAGACCCTCAAAGGGGTTCGAAACGACTAGGCAGGCTGCGACTGCGCCGGCAAAGCAGAGCGCCACGCCAATCGATGAGTGCCGGTCGTGGATGTCGTATTCCTCGTCGAACATGCCGGCCGTAATGGTGCCCGCCGCCATGCCTGCCGTCACACTGCTCGAGAGGCCCGCGAACAGCAGTGCCACGGCAAAGATGATCGAGCTCGCCGGGCCCAGGATGGGGGAGAGCGTGGCGGCCGCGACGGCGAGGTCGTCTACGACGATGCCGTGGGCAAAGAAAGTCGTCGCGGCCAGGATGACCATCGCCGAGTTGATTGCCCAGCCCACGCCCATCGAAAAGAGCGTGTCGAAGAACTCGTAGCGAAGGCGCTCCTCGATAACCTGCTCACCTTGGCCTTCGAAGTGCATGGATTGGATGACCTCGGAGTGCAGAAAGAGATTGTGGGGCATAACGACTGCGCCCAGGATGCTGACGACAATTGCAGGTGAGCCGGTGGGCATGCTGGGCGTGATCCAGCCTGTGGCGGCTTGCGGCCAGTCGACTTTGACCAGCGCGAGCTCGGCCAAAAACGACAGGCCCACTATGCCAACGAAGGCGATAATCCAGCGCTCGGCACGTTTGTAGGAGCTCGTCATGAGCATCGCCATTGATACCATGGCCACGATGACGCAGCCGGCGCGCACGGGCAGCCCAAAGAGCATCTGGAGCGCGATCGCGCCGCCCAGGACCTCGGCCATGGCGGTGGCGACGGTCGCGAGATACGCGCTGGCGAGCACGGCGCGTCCGACGGGGCGGGGGAGATGGCGGGTCGTGGCCTCGGCAAGGCAAGCGCCCGTGGCGATGCCCAGGTGCGCCGCGTTGTGCTGCAAGACGATCAGCATAATCGTAGACAGCGTGATCACCCACAGTAGCGCATAGCCAAACTGCGAGCCCGCGGCCATGTTGGAGGCCCAGTTGCCCGGATCGATAAAGCCGACGGTGACGAGCAGCCCGGGGCCGATGTGCCGGGCGATGTCCAGGCCGCCGTGGCCTCCGGTACGGCGCGAACCATAGTGTTGTTTGAGATGGTTGAGCATGGTCGGCTCCTGCGTGCGGACGGCGCGGCGCTGCGCTGGGATCGTGCGGTGCCGCGCGCTGAGCTAAAGATGGGACTACTTGTGCGCCTTGCCCTGATTGGCAACGGCATCGATCTTGGCGGCGATGGTCGCCGGGTCACCGATGTAGCGCTTGTCGAGGACGTTGAAATCGGTGTCGAAGGTGTAGACGAGCGGCACGCCGGTGGGGATATTGACCTTGAGGATTTCCTCGGGCGTGAGATGCTCAAACTTCATGACGAGCGAGCGCAGGGAGTTGCCGTGCGCGGCGATGAGCACGCGTTTGCCGGCGAGCATCTGGGGGCGAATCTCGTCCTCAAAATAGGGCCAGGCGCGGGCGATCGTGTCCTTGAGGCACTCGGTATAGGGCAGCTGGTCGGGCGCGATGTCGCGGTATTGCTCCTGGGTGTGAGGGTCGCGAGCGTCACCCGGTTCGAGTGCCGGCGGGCAGACATCGAAGGAGCGGCGCCAGATGAGCACCTGCTCATCGCCGTGTTCTGCGGCGGCATCGGCTTTGTTGAGACCCTGCAGCGCGCCGTAGTGACGCTCGTTGAGTTTCCAGGACTTGATGACGGGCAGCCACTCGCGGTCCATCTGGCCGAGCACGATGTTGAGGGTGTGGATCGCGCGCTTGAGGCGCGAGGTGTAGCAGATGTCAAAGTCGAAACCCGCCTCTTTGAGGGCGCGGCCGCCTGCCGCCGCCTCTTCGCGGCCCGTGTCGGTGAGCTCGACATCGGTCCAGCCGGTGAACAGGTTGAGCTTGTTCCACTCGGATTCTCCGTGACGGATAAGGACGAGTTGCATCGTCTGCTGCTCTGCTTGGTGTGCCATGGGGGCCTCCTTGATCTGGCACGGCGTGCGTGCCGTTTGCTTGACGCCGCAAAGGATACCCGTTTTAGGCTCAAAAGTTAACCAAGACTAACAAAAATGTTATCTAACAAGGGGCTGGTGCAATGGAGTCAGTGCATGCGCGCTGACCGTTCCCGCGCTAAAACGTGTACGTCAGCCTCCAAAGATGTCAAATTTCGACATGTTTGGAGGCTGACGTACACGTTTCAGATTGGTGAAAGGAGTGTCCCAAACTGCCGGCAGGAAAGGAACGTCCCCAAGTGCCGGATAACGGATCATTTGTTACGTGCGTTACGCGATTGTTTCGAAACGGGTGGGAAACACAACGGGCCGGCGATGCTCCTAGTATGCCTATTCAACTGACTGTCTAATATCTAGGGGAGGATCGCGATGCAGGCAGATTCCGCTCAGCAGCAGGGCCTTTATCGCCCCGAATTCGACCACGATGCATGTGGCATCGGCGCGCTTGCCGATATCAACGGTGAGCGCCATCACCAGATTCTGGACGACGCGCTGTCCATTCTGGTCAACTTGGAGCACCGCGGCGGCACCGGACTCGAGAAGAACACTGGCGACGGCGCCGGCATCCTGTTTCAGGTTCCGCATCACTTTTTCCGCAAAGAGGCTCAAAAGTGCGGCCAGATTCTGCCGGCAGAGGGCGACTATGGCGTGGCCATGCTGTTCTTCCCGCAGGATGACAAGGGCGTAGAGGATGCCCGTCGCGTGTTTGAGGAGGGCTGCGCCGAGGCCGGCGTGCCGCTGCTCTTTTGGCGCGAGGTGCCCGTCGACCCGCACGACCTGGGCGAGACGGCCCGCGCCTGCATGCCTACCATCCTGCAGGCCTTCCTGGGCCGCCCCGACGACACGCCCGCCGGTGACGCCTTCGAGCGCCGCCTGTATGTGTGCCGCCGCACCATCGAGAAAAAGGCCGATGCCGAGTTCGCCCTGCGCGACAAGATCTTCTATGTCTGTTCCATGAGCTCGCGCACCATCGTGTACAAGGGCATGCTCGTCGCCACGCAGATGCGCCGCTTCTTCATCGACCTCAACGACGCCGCCGTCAAGACGGCCGTGGCGCTCGTCCACTCGCGCTACTCCACCAACACCACGCCCAGCTGGGAGCGCGCGCACCCCAACCGCTTTATCATCCACAACGGCGAGATCAACACCCTCAAGGGCAACGTCAACTGGATCCGCGCCCGCGAACCCAACCTGTACAGCCCCGTGCTGCAGCACGATCTTGAGCGCGTGATGCCCATCATCAACCGCGAGGGTTCCGACTCCGCGATTCTGGACAACGTGCTCGAGTTTCTGGTCATGAACGGTCGTCCGCTCACGCGCGCCGCGTCCATGCTGCTGCCCGAGCCGTGGGACCACAACGACAGCCTGAGCGAGGAGCGCCGCGCCTACGACGCCTACCAGTCCATGCTCATGGAACCCTGGGACGGACCTGCCGCCATCGCCTTTACCGACGGCCGTACCTTGGGCGCCGCCCTCGACCGTAACGGCCTGCGCCCGGCGCGCTACTACGTGACGCGCGACGGCCGCTTTATGCTGGCGAGCGAGGTGGGCACCATCGAGGTGCGCCCCGAGAACATCCTGACGAGCGGCTGCCTGGGACCGGGCCAGATGCTCGAGGTCGACTTTGCCCGCGGCCGCGTGATCTACAACGACGAGCTGCGCGCCCGCTACGCCAAGGAAAAGCCCTACCGCGACTGGATCGCCGAGGAGACGCTGACGGTCGACGCGCTCGATAAGCCCGCCGCGGCAACGCCGGCTGAGGACGCCGAGGTGCCCGCCGCCGTGCGCATGGCAAAGCTCGGCTATCACTGGGACGATGTCGACGAGGTCGTGCGCCCCATGGCCCAGCAGGGCAAGGCCCCGCTCGCCTCGATGGGCATCGATGCGCCGTTGGCCTGCCTGTCCAAGAAGACACGCTCGTTCTACGACTACTTCTATCAGCTGTTCGCGCAGGTCACGAACCCGCCGATCGACGCCCTGCGCGAGCATATGGTCACCTCGACCACGCTCTATCTGGGCAATCACGGCAACCTGCTCGAGGACTCCCGCGCCGCTTGCCAGCTGGTGCGCCTGGAGCGCCCGTTGCTCAACGAGGAAGAGTTCGACCGCATCTGTGCGATCGATCGTGTGGGCTTTAAGACCCGCCGCTTCCGCGCCGTGTATCGCCGCGACGCGGGCGAGAGCGCGCTGCAGGCCGCACTCAAGCAGCTTGCCGAGGACGTCGAGGCCGCGGTTCGCGATGGCGTGAACATCGTGGTGCTGAGCGACCGCGCTGCCGCGGGCGAGGTGCCTGTGCCGTCGCTGCTCGCCGTGGGCTGCGTCCACAACCACCTGATCCGTGCCGGCGTGCGCACCTTTGCCGATATCGTGGTGGAGTGCGGTGACGCCGTGTCCCCGCACGACTTTGCGGCGCTGGTAGGCTACTCCGCGAGCGGCATCTATCCGTACAACGCGCATGCGTGCATCCGCGATCTGGCGGCACGCGGCGACCTGGACGTGACGGCCGAGCAGGGTATCGACAACTACAACAAGGCAGCGACCGCCGGCATCGTTTCCATCATGTCCAAGATGGGCATCTCCACGGTGCAGAGCTACCACTCCGCGCAGATCTTTGAGGCCGTGGGCTTTACCACGGAGTTCGTCAACGAGTACTTTGCCGGTACGGTGAGCCGCGTGGGCGGCATGGGTGTCGAGGATGTTGAGCGCGAGCAGAACGAGCGCTACGACGCCGCGCTCGCTATCCTTAAGAGCCCGGCTCCCGATCAGCTGCCCACGCTGGGCCTGACCAAGTGGCGCCCGCTCGGCGGCGAGGATCACCTTATCGATCCGCAGACCGTCTACCTGCTGCAGACCGCCTGCCGCGAGGACAGCTACGAAACCTTTAAGGAGTACAGCGCCCGCCTGCACCGCACCGGTCGCGCCGTGCGCCTGCGCGACCTGCTGGACTTTGACGACAGCGGTCGCACCCCGGTGCCGCTCGACGAGGTCGAGCCCGCACTCAACATCGTCCGCCGCTTTAACACCGGCGCCATGTCGTACGGCTCCATCAGCAAGGAAGCGCACGAGTGCATGGCCATCGCCATGAACCGCCTGCACGGCCGCTCCAACTCCGGCGAGGGCGGCGAGGACCCGCGTCGCGAGACCCCGCTGGCCAACGGCGACTCTAAGAACTCCGCGATCAAGCAGGTGGCAAGCGCCCGCTTTGGCGTGACGAGCCGCTACCTGTGCAGCGCCTTCGAGATCCAGATCAAGATGGCCCAGGGCGCCAAGCCCGGCGAGGGCGGACACCTGCCCGGCAAGAAGGTCTACCCCTGGATTGCCGAGGTCCGTCAGTCCACGCCCGGCATCGGCCTGATTTCGCCTCCGCCGCACCACGACATCTACTCCATCGAGGACCTGGCCGAGCTCATTTTCGACCTTAAGAACGCCAACCCCGGCGCCCGCGTGTCGGTCAAGCTGGTCAGCGAGGCCGGCGTCGGCACCATCGCCACCGGTGTTGCCAAGGGTGCGGCTGACAAGATCTTGATCAGTGGCCACAACGGCGGCTCGGGTGCCGCTGCTCGCGATTCCATTTGGCACGCCGGCCTGCCGCTGGAGCTCGGCCTTGCCGAGGCTCAGCAGACGCTGCTGCAAAACGGCCTGCGCTCGCGCGTGGTGCTCGAGGCCGACGGCAAGCTCATGGACGGCACCGACGTCGCCGTCGCCTGCCTGCTGGGTGCCGAGGAGTTTGGCTTTGCGACTATGCCGCTCATCTCCATGGGCTGCCTCATGCAGCGCGACTGCCAGCAGGACACCTGCCCGGCCGGCATCGCCACGCAGAACTGCCGTCTGCGTCACGGCTTCCGCGGCAAGCCCGAGCACGTCGAGCACTTTATGCTCTTTGTTGCCGAGCAGCTGCGCGAGGTCATGGCGCGTCTGGGCTTCCGCACCATCGACGAGATGGTCGGCCATCCCGAGTGCCTGCGCCAGGTCGAGGTGCCGGGCAACCGCAAGGCCAACCTGCTGGATCTTTCGCCCGTGCTGGCGAGCGCGACCTGCGAGTTCGGTGCCCACATTCCGGGCGCCGACGGCCGTCACTTCCTGCCCCAGATGGCTGCGGACAGCGAACTCGACAAGACGCTCGACTCCACGCTCTTTGTGCCCTACACGGCCGATGCGCGTGCGCACCTGCGTCCGATTCGCTTCCATGCCGATATTGCCAACGTCAACCGCTGCGTGGGCACCATACTGGGTAATGCGGTGACCAAGGCGCATCCCGAGGGCCTGCCCGCCGGCTCCATCACCATCGATTGCGACGGCTCGGCCGGTCAGAGCTTTGGCGCGTTCCTGCCGCGCGGCGTTACGCTCAACGTGTGCGGCGACGCCAACGACTACTTTGGCAAGGGCCTTTCGGGCGGCGAGGTTTCGGTGCGCCCCAACCCGCGTGCGACGTATAAGTTCGACGAGAACATCATCGTGGGCAACGTTGCGTTCTTTGGCGCCACGAGCGGCCGCGGCTTCATTAACGGCCTTGCTGGCCAGCGCTTTGGCGTGCGCAACTCCGGCGCCACCGTGGTGGTCGAGGGTTGCGGCAACCACGGCTGCGAGTACATGACGGGCGGCCTGGCACTCATTCTGGGCGAGGTCGGTCAGAACTTCGCCGCCGGCATGACGGGCGGCGTGGCTTACGTCTTTGACCAGTACGGCACGCTCGATGCCCGCGTGAACCACGAGAGTGTTGAGCTCAAGGCTCCGACGGCCGACGAGTTGGCGCAGATCCGCGCGCTCATCCAGGAACACGTGGACGCGACGCAGAGCCCGCGCGGCATTAAGCTGCTCTACAGCTTCGACTCGATGAGCAAGCACTTTGTGAAGGTCATCCCGACCGAGTACGAGCGCGTGTTGGCGATTGTCTCTGCTGCCGAGGCGGCGGGCAAGACGCACGCGCAGGCCGAGGAGCTGGCGTTTGACATCGTGACCGGTCGTGCCGACGCTGCCGATGTCGCTCGCTTTGATGTGGCGGGTGGCGCCGCTGGTGCTGTGACCGCCGCCGCTGCCAGCTCTGTTGCTTCGACCAAGAAGGAGGCGTAAGTGCCATGGGTAAGCCCGGTGCTTTTCTTGATATCGATCGCGTGACCCACGAGCTTCGCCCCGTGGAGGAGCGCAGCCGCGATTTCGATCCGCTGTACGTGGAGCTCGACGATGACGCGCGCCGTGCTCAGGCGAGCCGTTGCATGATGTGCGGCGTGGCGTTTTGCCAGATGGGCGCGAGCTTTGGCAAGGCGCGCCCGAGCGGCTGCCCGCTGCACAACCTGATTCCCGAGTGGAACGAGCTGGTGTATCGCGGTCGCTGGGACGAGGCGGCAGAGCGCCTGTCGCTCACCTCGCCCATGCCCGAGTTCACGAGCCGCGTGTGCCCGGCGCTGTGCGAAGCCGCGTGCAACCTGGGCTCGGTCGACGGCCAGCCCACGACGATTCACGACAACGAGCGCGCGATCAGCGACCATGAGTGGGCCAACGGCGGTCCGCGCCGCTTTGAGCCGGCGGGGGAGGGCGCGCCCACGGTTGCCGTGGTGGGCTCCGGCCCTGCCGGTCTGGTGGCCGCGTGGGAGCTCGCCCGTCGCGGCGCCCGCGTGACGGTGTTTGAGCGCGATGACCGCCCGGGCGGACTGCTTATGTACGGCATTCCCAACATGAAGCTCGAGAAGTCCGTGGTCGAGCGTCGCGTGGCGCTCATGCGCGAGCTGGGCATTGTGTTTGAGCTGAACGCCGATGTTAGCGATTCCAAGGTTGCCGCCAAGCTTGACGACTTTGACGCCGTCGTGGTCGCTGCCGGCGCCCGTGCTCCGCGTGGTCTTTCGGCTGCGAACATCGACGCCCCGGGCGTGGTGTACGCCGTGGACTACCTGACGGCATCGACCGTCTCGGTGCTCGACGGCGGTGAGCCCGCCATTGACGCGCGCGGTCTGGATGTCGTAGTCATTGGCGGCGGCGATACCGGCAACGACTGCGTGGGTACCGCGGTGCGCCAGGGTGCGCGCAGCGTGCGCCAGTTTGAGTTCTTGCCGGCGGCGCCCGATAAGCGCACGGCGAGTAACCCCTGGCCGCAGTGGCCCAACGTGAAGAAGACCGACTACGGCCAGCAGGAGGCCATCGCTGCCATGGGCGGCGAGATGCGCGCCTGGGGCGTGGATACGCTCGAGGTGTTGCTGGACAAGAAGGGTGCGGCTGCGGGCCTGCGCGTGGTCGACCTGGACTGGTCGGCAGGAAAGCCGGAGCGCATCGTGGGCTCCGAGCACGAGGTGCCGGCGCAGCTGGTGCTCATTGCCTGTGGCTTTACGGGTCCCGAGCATGGCGTGTTCGATGCGGTGGGCGTGCCCGTTGCCACCGCCGGCCGTCCAATGCCTGTGATGGTTGCCGAGGGTTCGCACCTTGCGGCTCGCACGGATGGTGTCGCCGCCGATGCCACGCCGGTGTATGTGGCCGGTGACGCCCGCAACGGCAGCTCGCTCGTGGTAAACGCCATGGCCGATGCCCTGGCCTGCGCCGCCGAAGTCGCCGATGCGCTGGCGCTGTAAAGTAGTCATTTAAGAACGTCCCCAACGACTAGTCATTGGGGACGTTCTTTTTTGTCTAGTCGTTGGGGACACTCTTTGCAGGGCGCCTGTTCGTTTGTCGACGTGTGAGCGTTCATTTGTTGACGTTTGCGCCTGTGGTGCTCTGCTATTTCTGTGGTGGCCAGGGTGGTGCGGCTCAAAAGAGCGGGTTCGCTGTCTATGCCTACCTGCGGTTTCTTTGCAGTGCGCTCATTCGGTCAAGTGTGCCGTCAAGTGTTTGGTCAGCATCTGGTTTGCAGCCGGAGGCCCATTTTGCCCGTGCTGGCCACGATCGTTTGCCCTCCTCGTAAGCTCAAATTGAGGTCAATCGATTCGAGGAGGACGCCATGACTGACCACGTTTTGGACCGAGCACGGCTGGTCGAGGCCGTCGGCAAGGATGTTGCCGACATGGCCCACTTTTGGATGCTGCGGAAGTTTCAATTTTTGGAGTTGGCGCGCGAGCAGTTTGAGCTTGTCGTCGACCCGTGGCTCAGCTATTGCGAAGAACCCTCGCAAAACGAAATCATGGCTTACAACATGGCGTTTACCGACTGGCTGCTGTTCGAGCGCCCCCACTACCGTGGCCATACGCTGCTGGAACTGTTCGTCGACGAACCGCCGGCTTCGCTTTCGCCCGCATCGCTCGGACGACTCGAGCAGGTGCGCGACACCCATTACTTCTCGCGATTTGGCATTTTGGATAAAGACCCCGCGACCGGCATGGTTGCGCTGCGCGACACGCGAACCGATCGGCGGCTTGACCTCTTCGACCCGCATATCGTGCAAAAAGATCATTGGAACGACGGTGCCATCGCGGTGCGCGTCGCGTGCGTGGACGATGTATGGCTGACGGTGGGACAGCTCTATATGTACGACATCGCGCGCCTGTGCGACACGGCGGTCGACGGGCCGGGCTCCGTGCATCCCGAGGACCTGGATGATGGGTTCGATACTGGACAGCTCAGCTTTTATTTGCGGCTGGTCCGCGACACCATGGGTGCCCAGGGACGCTACGTGAAGTCTCTTAACATCTACGAGCAGGAGTGGAAGTAGGGGGCAGTTGGCCCGTTGCGGTGCCGCTGTGCCGCCTTTTATCTCGATCTGTAACGTTTGGCGGTCGTTTGAGCCCCTGGCTGTTACAGATTGAGACGAACGGAAGGTGTGCCGCGGGTTTATCTCGATCTGTAACATCTAACGGCTGTTTTGTCCCGTAGCTGTTACAGATTGAGATGTTTGACGACGGGGTTGGGGAATGTCTCGATCTGTAACATCTAGCGGTCAAAAACCGGTCTACCTGTTACAGATTGAGACAAAGAGCTGGCCTGCTGTCGAAAGATCTCGATCTGTAACGTTTAGGGGCCTACGAGCTGTCTACCTGTTACAGATCAAGATAATTCCCGGCAGCGGCAGCGGCAGCGGCGGCGGCAGTGGCGGTGACGATTTGTTTGTCTGATGTGGTGGTGATGAAATGTCCAATACTGTTTTCAAGCATAAGCACTCCGCATGCAATACCTTGGCGCGGAATAGGATGCTCGCTCGGTTGAAGGATGCGGCAGATTGCGGAGCGCTGCTTGCAACGCACGACAATGCCGAGCTCATGTGGCTGCGACGACATGTGGGTGCCGACGATATTGCGGAACCCGAGCCGCACCTGTTCTGTTTTCAGCATGATTGGGATTCGCTGACGCCGCCGGAGCGCGCGGTGCGGACCATTAAGGGGCTTGCCGAATTTCATCCCGATTGGGCGTTTTGGGGTTATGACGCTGCGCTGCTATGGGGCTTGGAAGTGCCGAATGATTTGATCGGGCCGCGTTGCCTGGTCAAAACGAGTTGCTCGGTGGCGCTGAACGGTGGGTGTAGGTTGTTGCGCCCGCAGGCGGCGGGTGCGCTTGAGAATGTCGACGGTGTGCGGGTGACATCGTTTTGGCAGACGGTGGAAGATTGTCTGTTGCGTGCGCCTTTTTCGTATGGGCTGGCGATTGCGGACTCGGCGCTGCGGGCGAAGGGCACGCCGCGCGAGGACCTGTGTGAGCGGCTTCGTGTCGATTGCGAGGGCAGGCGCGGGTATCGTAGGGCGCAGGTGATTGCGTCGCGTGCGGACGGACTGTCCGAGAACGGCGGTGAGTCGCGCTTTCGGGCGTTCTTTATTGCGTACGGGTTTTCGGTGCCGGAGCTGCAGGTGGAGTTTCGCGATCCGCTCGATCCGGCTCAGGTGTTTCGGGTCGACTATTTTTGGCGGCTCGAGGACGGGACGTGCGTGATCGGTGAGCTGGACGGAAAGGGGAAGTATACCTTGCAGAACGGTGAAGGTCGGGAGTCAGTCGACCCGTTCGTGGCGGAGCGTCAGCGGGAATCGCATCTGACGATGCTCGGCCACAAGGTGCTTCGGTTTACGTTTGATGAACTCAAGAACCCCGGGAAGCTAGTCAAGAAAATGAGGCTGGCGGGCATTCCTCAACAGCCTGAATTGGCTGAGGAGTGGAGGCGTCAGTGGTGCGGACGCTGAGGGGTGCAGCTGAAATAGGTGTGATTGCTGCGGCCGACGGTTTATCTCGATCTGTAACATCTGGCTGTCATAAACCTGCGTAACTGTTACAGACTGAGACGAACGGTAGTGTGCCACGGTTTTGTCTCGATCTGTAACATTTAGCGGCTGTTTTGCCTCCTATCTGTTACAGATTGAGATGTTTGGCAGCGGAGCGGGGGAATATCTCAATCTGTAACAGGTAGCGGTCGAAAATCGGTCTAGATGTTACAGATTGAGATGTTTGACGACGGGGCTGGGAAATGTCTCGATCTGTAACATCCAGAGGCTGTTTTGTCCTGTAGTTGTTACAGATTGAGACAAAGGGTGGGCCTGCTGTCGAAAGATCTCAATCTGTAACGTTTAGGGGCCTTTGAGCTGTCTGCCTGTTACAGAACGAGACATTTGCCTGGCGCATGGGCCGCTGAAACTGCTCGGCTCTGCCTGGTTCGCGCCCGTCTTTCCTCCGTTAACCGATATGTTCGACTTTAGTTCGCTACATTAGGTGATAATGGACAAATGTTGAAGTTTTTTGAGGGGGAGGAGCCCGATATGGCGTCTGCCGATCGTTCCACGTTGTTTATCAATGCGACCGTTCTGGATGGTTCGGAGCATATGGAGCCGCAGCCCGATATGGCCGTGGCTGTTGAGCGCGGCGTCATCACCTGGATTGGCCCGAGTGCCGTGGCACAGGCGCCGGCGGGTGCCGAGGTCATCGACCTGGCAGGCGCGTATCTCATGCCGGGCCTCATCAACATGCACGTGCATCTGTGCGGTTCGGGCAAGCCGGTCTCGGCGGGCGATGCGGGCGCGCTCATGAAGAAGCTCGACAACCCCGTGGGCCGCGCCATCGTCCGTCATATCCTCAAGGGCAGCGCCCAGCAGCAGCTGGCAAGCGGCGTGACCACGGTGCGCGGTGCGGGCGACCCGCTGTTTGCCGACATTGCCGTACGCGACGCCATCGACGCCGGCAAGTATCAGGGCCCGCGCCTGGTGGCGCCGGGAACGGGCGTTACGGTGCCGGGCGGCCATGGCGCGGGCCTGTTCGCGCAGGTAGCCAACAGTCCCGCCGAGGCAGCCGAGCAGGTGCGCGACCTGTATGCGCGTGGTGCCGACGTCATTAAGTTGTTCGTGACGGGTGGCGTGTTCGACGCGACCGAGGTGGGCGAGCCGGGTGTGCTGCGCATGCCGGTCGATGTCGCCGCGGCGGCGTGCAAAGTGGCGCACGAGGTCGGCCTTCCGGTTATGGCCCATGTCGAGAGCACCGAGGGCGTGAAGGCCGCGCTTCAGGCCGGCGTCGATACGATCGAACACGGTGCTCCGATGACCCCCGAGATCCTGGATCTGTATCGCGGATCCGCGGGTACGCAGCTCGACGGTCGTGCGCCGAGCGTGACCTGCACGATCAGCCCGGCGCTGCCGTTTGTGCTGCTCGACCCGGAGAAGACCCATTCGACCGACACGCAAAAGAAGAACGGCGACATCGTGTGCTCGGGCATTATCGAGAGCGCTCGCGCCGCGCTGTATGCCGGCGTTAAGGTTGGCCTGGGCACGGACTCGAGCTGCCCGTTTGTGACGCAGTACGACATGTGGCGCGAGGTGGCTTACTTTGCCAAGTACGTTGGCGTGAGTAACGCCTTTGCGCTGCACACGGCCACGCAGGTCAATGCCGAGCTGCTGGGCCTGGGTGACGAGACGGGCGCGATCGAGTGCGGCAAGGCGGCCGACATTTTGGTGACGCGCGAGAATCCGCTGGGCGACTTGGCGGTCCTGCGCGATCCGATGCACGTGATGTGCCGCGGCGGCTTGGTCCGCAAGCTGAAGCTCAAGCACATTCCCGAGGTTGACGCCGAACTCGACGCGATTATGGCCATGCCTGCCGAGGCGCTGGCTGAGGAGCTTGCCCGCGACGGCGTGGCGTAGGCACTGGCGTGACGGGGGCGACAGTTTTCGTCGAATGTTGTCGCCCCACGCAAAAAAGCCGAGGTCTCAACACGAGACCTCGGCTTTTTTATCGAACAAATACTTAAGATTTGGGACAAACAAACCTGATTAATTTGTCCCACGCGCGGTGGCTAGGAGCGGGTTTCCATCTTGGCGTGGCACTTGGGGCAGGTGACGCGGATCTTGCCCTTGCCCTTGGGAACGGAGAGCATCTGGCCGCAGTTGGGGCACTTGAGGTAGGCCGTGGTCTTTCGACCCTTCCACATCTTCTTGGCCGTACGCTTGGCACGCTCCAGGTCCTCCTTGCTGGTGCCAGCTGCGCGCGAGGCGTTGGCCGCCGCAGCGCCGCCCAGGCTGGCGACGAACTTGCCCAGACCGGGGACGTTCGCGGTCGCGGCGACAAAGGCCTCGTTCTCCTTGCGGCGTGCGTCGACGTTCTTGGACAGGCCGCGCAGCACGCCGATCACGATGACGGCGATGGCGATCCAGCTGAGCCACTGGACGCGAGCCATCGAGCCAATCATTGCGATGACAATGCCGGCAAAGCCCAGCACGATGGTAAGTTCGTCGGCGCCGTTGCGACCTTTCATAAAGTCATTCATGCGAATTGCCTTTCATTCGATATGCTGCACGCCTTTATACCCCATTTGGTGCATGGGGGACAGGTTAATCTGCACCAAGGTGGTGCAAGCGTACTTGTCCCCCATGCACCAAGATGGTGCAAAGTAACCTGACCCCAATGCACCAATTACTTTGCGAGTTTGTCGACGACGCGTTCGATTTCGGCGAGCTTGGCGGCCTTGAGTTCCTCGTCGCCCGATTCGATGGCCGAGGCGACGCAGCCCTCGATATGGGCTTTGAGCACATCGGCGTTGATGCGCGCGATGAGTGCCTGCGTGGCCATGAGCTGCGTGGAAATATCGACGCAGTAGCGGTCCTCCTCGACCATCCTCAGTATGCCGTCGATCTGCCCGCGCGCCGTCTTGAGCATACGGGTCACCGATTTGTGGTCTGCCATCATGGCGGGTCCTCGTTTCTGGTCGATCTTCCGGATGCCCCCGTCAGTTGCGGTGAAATACGGACTGTTTGAAGGTCTGAGACCGCAAAACAGTCCGTATTTCACCGCAACTGACGGGGGTGGGTGGCGGCTGCTACGCGGCGGTTACGGACAGGGCGTGGAACTTGTCGCCGGCGCCCTCGACGGCGGCGGCGAGCTGCTCGGGGGTCACGGTGTCGGCGCACTCAACCTGGACGGTCTGGGTCTCGTGATCGGCATCGGCATCGGTCACGCCGGCTACGTTGAGCAGCGCGGTCTCGACGGTAGCGTCGCAGTGGCCGCACATGAGGCCAGCGGTCTTAATTACGTAGTTCATGATGGTCTCCTTTATATCGAGTATTAAGAGTTGCGGTGGAATACGGACTAAAAAGCGGTTTAGCTCAGCATATTACGCCCTATTTCACCGCAACTGATGGACGGAAAGCTCGTAAGCGCAGCGCGTTGCTTACGACGCAGACACTCGACAGGCTCATGGCTGCGGCGCCGAACATGGGCGAGAGCTGCCAGTCGGTGAGCGGGAAGAACACGCCCGCGGCCAGCGGGATGCCGATGCCGTTGTAGAACAGCGCCCAGAACAGGTCCTGCTTGATGTTGCGGATCGTGGCGCGTGATAGCTCGATGGCACGGGCGACGTCCATGAGGTCGCTGCGCATGAGTACCACATCTGCCCCTTCCTTGGCGATGTCGGCGCCGGTGCCGATGGCAAGGCCCACATCGGCGCGCGCCAGGGCGGGGGAGTCATTGATGCCGTCGCCCACCATGGCGACCTTGCCGCCCGCATCCTGCAGCTCGCGTACATGGCGCTCCTTGTCGGCGGGCAGAACGTCGGCGATAACCTGCTCGCTGGTAAGCCCCACGCGGCGGGCGATGGCCTCGGCCGTCACGCGGTTGTCACCGGTGAGCATGCGCACGTCGACGCCGAGCGAGCGCAGCGCGGCGATAGCTCCGGCGCTCGTCTCCTTAACCTCATCGGCCACGGCGATGATGCCGGCAAGCTCGCCGTTCTTGGCAAAGAACAGCGGTGTCTTGCCCTCGGCGGCAAATTGCTCGGCAAGACCAGCGGGCACGGCGACCCCCAGCTCGTTCATCAGTTGCACGTTGCCGGCGGCAATGGCGTTCTGCCCCTCGCGCGCCGTGACGCCGCGACCGGGCACGGCGGAAAAGTCCTCGACCATGCGCGCGACGATTCCGCGTGTCTCGCACTCGGCCATAATCGCCTCGGCCAGCGGATGCTCACTTTGGCGCTCCAGCGCGGCGGCAAGTTTCAGCAGGGCCTTCTCGCTCATGGCGGGTGTCCCGTCGGCGCGCGTCGCCACCACGATGTCGGTCACAGCCGGCTTGCCGCGGGTGACGGTGCCCGTCTTGTCGAGCACCACGGTGCTCACGTTGCGCAGGTTCTCCAGTGCCTCGGCGCTCTTAAACAGAATGCCCATCTCGGCGCCCTTGCCGGTGCCGACCATAATGGCGACGGGCGTGGCCAGGCCCAGCGCGCACGGGCAGCTGATCACCAGCACGGCGACGGCGGAGGTGAGCGCCTCGTTCACACTTCCGGTCAGCGCCATCCACGTCACAAAGGTCACGGCCGAGATCGCAAACACCACGGGCACAAACACGCCGGCGACCTTGTCGGCCATGCGCGCGATGGGCGCCTTGGTGGCGTTGGCGTCTTCGACGAGCTGGATGATCTTGGCGAGCGACGTGTCGGCGCCCACGCGCGTGGCGCGGAAGGTGAACGACCCGGTGCGGTTGACCGTGGCGGCGTTGACGGTGTCGCCGGCGGTCTTTTCCACGGGGATGGACTCGCCGGTAAGCGCGCTCTCATCGACGGCCGAGGCACCCTCGAGCACCACGCCGTCGACGGGGATGGACTCGCCGGGACGCACGCGCAGCACCTGGCCGGGCAGGATGGCGTCGACGTCGACGATGGCCTCGCTGCCATCCTCGGCCACGACGGTCGCCGTCCTGGGCGCCAGATCGATCAGCGCCTCGATCGCACCGCCGGTCTTGGACTTGCTGCGCGTCTCGAGGTACTTGCCCACGGTGACGAGCGACAGAATCGTGCCGGCGCTCTCAAAATACAGGTTGTCCATGCCCGTCATCATGGCCTCGTGGACCTGTCCGGCGGCCAGCTGGTCGGCCATGATAAACATGGCATAGAGCGACCAGGCGATGGACGCGGTGGCGCCGACGGCGATGAGCGCGTCCATGGTGGGCGCGCCGTGGGCCAGCGATTTAAACCCGTTGATAAAGTACGCGTCGTTGACGTAGACGATGGGGATGAGCAGAACGAGCTCTGTGAGGGCGAGCGTCATGCTGTGCGTGTGGTCGGTAAAGATGCCGGGCAGCGGCCAGCCGAGCATGTGCCCCATGCCTATATAGAACAGCGGGACGAGGAAGATGATTGAGACGATGAGTCGGGTGCGCATGGCGGAGACGGCGGCCTCCAGCTTTTTGGTGGGCGACTCCATATGGGTGGCGCCGGACCTGGCCTGCGCGCTGCCGCCTGGGGTGGCCTCGGTGCCCGCGCTGACGGGTGATGCCGAGTAGCCCGCGCGGTCGACGGCGGTGCAGATGTCGTCGGGGGTGACCTGCGCGGGGTCATAGTCGACCAGCATGGAGCCGGCGAGCAGATTGACTGCGACGCTTTGGACGCCGTCGAGCTTGCTGACGGCGCGATCCACGTGTGCCTGGCAGGCGGCGCACGTCATGCCGCCCACGTCGAACTTATCTTGAGCCATGGCCTCTCCTTTCTGTGACGTAGTGTCGGAAATGTTAACCTGCCGATACTATACACCCATACCCCCTGGGGGTGTCCAGTGGGGATGAAAATGTATGATATTTCGTTACAGAAGGGGTCAGCTGTCGGGCCAGCGGACCGTCCAGCCATTCATCTCGATCTGTAACAACTAGACCCGTTTTTGGACCTTAACTGTTACAGGTCGAGACAAACCATCAGCCAACAACTCAAATGTCTCAATCTGTAACATCTGGAGAGGTTTTTGACCCCTTACTGTTACAGATCGAGATGTTGTCTCGCGAGGTTGGAGTTTGTCTCAATCTGTAACAACTAGACCGGTTTTCAGGCTCCAGATGTTACAGATTGAGACGAACGTTTCGGGCGGCAAGCTAACGTCTCAATCTGTAACATCTAGCGGGGTTTTCAGGCCCTAACCGTTACAGATCAAGACAATCTCGGAGCAGATGTCCCAGCCCATACAACGTAAAACGCCGGGGCGCCCGTGTGATGGACGCCCCGGCGTATGTTGGGCGGGGTTTACGGAGTAGCGGGAGAGGGGAGAAGCCGTCCTCCCGAAATCCTTACTCCTGACGGCGTTTCTTGTCGGTCAGGAAGACGCCGGCAGCCACGAGCACGACGCCTCCGATGACGAACGTCTCACCCGAGAGCGCAGCATTGTCGCCCGTGGTGGGCAATGCCGAGTTGCTGACCGCCTTGGCATTGCCGGCCGACGGCTTTCCGGCAACCGGCTTGGCGGCAGCCTGCGTGATCTTGGCCTGCTCGGCCTTCGCCGCCTCCTGTTCCTGGCGGGCGATCTCGTCCTTCAAGGCCTGCTCTGCGGCAATGCGCTTTGCCTTCGCCTCGTTGTAGGCGTTGAGGGCCGCGGTGTAGGCGGGCGTTGCAGCATCAAGGTCTGCCTGAGCGGCATCGAGTACGGCCTTCGCGTCATGCTCTGCCTGCTTGGCGGCGATGCACTTGGCAAAGAGGGCATTGAGGGTGTCATTCGCGTTTGCGTCAGAGCCGGTAGCAATGCCGTTTTCGACGTTGACGGACTTGAGCTTTCCAAGGGCGGCGGCAGCGGCGTCCGATGCGGCCTGAGAATTCTCGACCGCTTGCTCAGCGTTTGCGATGGCGTCGTTTGCCGCGCTAAGGGCGGCTTCGGCCTCGGTTGCTGTTGCGTCGGCGTCCTTCTTGGCCGCCTTGGCCGCGGCAAGGTTGCCGGCCGCATTGCTCAAAGCGTCGGCATGGGCCTTCTTCGAGATAAAGTCGTTTTCCGCCGTGGTCAGATTGCTTGTGGCGTGCTCCGCGGTTGCTGCCTTGGCCTCGGCGTTGTCCTTCGCGGTGTCGAGGGCCTGCTTCTTGGCGGTCTCGTCAAGCTTCGCCTTTTCGAGAGCACTCTGGGCAGATGCCTGGGCGGCCATGGCTTCATCAAGCGTTTGATGAGCCTTGTCAGCCTTCTCCTGAGCCGCAGCAACATCGGCAGAATACTTGGCAAGTTCCTTCTTTTCATCTTGCAGGGCTTGCTGCTTTAAGAGAGCCTCTGCCTTGGCGTCATCAACCTTCTTCTGACTCTGAGCGGCTTGCTCTTGCGATGCCTTAAGCTCGGCGCGCTTCTGGTTGACGACCTGCTCTGCGGGCGCCACGTTGCTTTGAGCTGCTTTGACCTGGTCTTCGGCTTCGGTAACCTTCCCGTTCGCCTCAGTGAGCTTTTGCTCTGCCTGAGCGACCGCAGCGGCGGCGCTTGCTACGTTGCCATTTTCGGCGTTAAGGTTGGCATTTGCGGCATCAATGCCCTCTTGCTTTTGAGCGACGAGGGTCTCTGCTGCCTTTACGGCATCGGCTTTCGATGTCGCTGTGCTGCGCTTTTGCTCAAGGTCCGTCTTTGCGGCGGCGAGTTTTTCGCTGGCCTTGGAGAGGTTTAGCTGATACTGATCAAAGAGATTCTCGAGTTCATCGATCGAGTATTCTTTCTCGTATGAACCGTAATTGTTGTCGATCTCCAAGACGAATACATACGGCCAAAGGGTTCCGCGCGAGTTGATGCCGTATCCCATGGTCTTGGCGTCAGGCTGTACGATATTCAAATAGTGGCCGACGGTGCCAAAGCCTACACCCTGAGCTCCAAATTCAGTGCCATGGCTCCAGAAAACCTTCCAAGCATCCTTGGGAGCAATTTCACCAAGGTTGGCTTTCGCTGCAGCCTGGTCAAATATCAGCTTTTCTTTATCAACCCATTGGTGTGCGATATTTTCTTTGGTGCTGAAGTTCCAGGCGGCATTTTCAAATCCGGCATAGTCTGAGTGCCCCTTCGTTGCGTCAGAGTAATTGGAATCAGACTGAGCAATCGCCATCTGCTCTGCCGTCACCTTAAGCTCGCTAAGACCGACGCTCTTGCGGTACTCGTTTATCTCGCGCAGTTTGTCAAACGATAGCTTAGCGTTGTCGAGTGACGTTCCGTCTTTTTCGGCGCCGATGGTCGTCGGGTTTAAGTCGCTCTGCTTATAGATGATGTTTGCGGCGTCGTTGGCACCGATGAACTGGTAGAAGCCGATGACGCTCTGTGCCTCCGCCGTCGTAGCCTTATCGGCTGCCGCCTTGCAGGTATCGTATGCTTTCTGTGCATCGACAACGGCTTGATCGGCTACTGCCTGGTCTGCCTTTGCCTTTTCAAGTGCCTTGTCTGCCTGCTCCTTCTCGGCTTTCGCTTGGTCGACTTGTTGCTGAGCGTCCCTTGCCTTTTCCAGTTCGGCAGCATGTGCCTGCTTTGCCGAGGCTAGCTCCGACTGCACTGCGTCGGCTTTTGCCTGAGCAGCCGTTACATCATTCTCTGCTGCTGTGACTGCCTGCTTCTTGGCTTTGAGCTCGCTTTCGGCGCCAGTGAGGGCGTCCTGCTTGGATGCAACGTCGCTATTTGCCTGAGATAGCCCTGCTTCGGCGGCTGCCTGCTGCTGCTTTGCTTGATCGAGCGCGCTTTGGGCAGCGTCGACCTTTGCCTGGGCGGCGTCATACTCCGGGCCCTCGGCGCCTGCCTTTGCTGCGGCGAGGTCTGCCTGTGCGCTGTCATACGCCGCCTGCGCGTCAGCTACCTTACCGTCCGCGGCGGTCTTTGCCTGCTGGGCAGAAGCCAGCGTGCCCGCTGCCTCGTCGTAAGCGCTCTGTGCGGCGCTCTGAGCCTGCTGGGCGTCGGCGAACGCGGAGTCGGCAGCGGTCTTTGCGGCCTTTGCCTGGTCAAGAACCTTCTGGGCATCTGCGGCAGACTGCTCGGCTGCCTTGATTTCCTCCGGCGTTGCGTTGGCGGCTGCCTTCTGGGCTTCCTCAAGCTTGGCTTGTGCATCGGCTGCCGCCTGCTTTGCGGAGTCGAGCGCCTTCGTCTTGCCCTCGGCATCGGCCTTGGCCGTGTCGAGCTTGCTCTGGGCATCCTTTAGCGTGGCACTGGCGCTGTCGGCCGCCTTGACGCTTTCATCGAGCTGGCGAGCGTATTCGGCACGCGCGGCGGCCTCTGCCTGCGAATTGTCGGAGACGGAAGCGTCGTAGGCGGTCTGTGCGTTGTCGCGGGCCGTCTGTTTTTCGATATAGGGGGCAGCCGCCGTGTCGTAGTCGGACTTGGCTTCTGCCTCGGCAGCCTTTGTGGCGTCGATTGCGGCCTGCAAGTCGGCAATCTTCTGGGCGTTCGTCTTTACTGCGGAGCCTGCCGCCTCGCCGGCGTGGACGGCGAGCGGGGACATGATTGCGTCCTGTGCCGTGGCGCCGCTCACATCGTTGGCAAATGCCGAGAACGGGGCGAGCAACGACGAGCCGGTCATTGCGATGGTGGTGGCTGCGGTGACGGCGAGTCGCGCGGTCTTGTGACCCGCGAATGCGCGACGGGGCTCGGCGCCGCCCGAGGTTTCCAAGTGTTTGGGTGCGTACTTTGCCATTTCTTCTCCCAATCATTGAAGGGGTACCTATGACAATTCGTACGTTAAGACCTTTGAAAGGGCTCCTGTTGCGCAACATTGGCGAGGAAATATCGACACATTTGAGTCACATTTATGAGGCGAAGCCCTCGGCAAGCTAGCGTCTCGTTCTGTAACATCTAGCAGGGAAAATGGCCTCTAACTGTTACAAATCGAGACAAACAATTCGGCGGTTGCCAAATGTCTCAATCTGTAACATCTGGAGAGGTTCTTGGCCTCTTACTGTTACAGATTGAGACGTTGTCTCGCGGGGTTGGGGTTTGTCTCGTTCTGTAACAACTAGACCCGTTTTTGCCGAGTAGATGTTACAGATTGAGACAAACCGTCCCGCCGCCTGCTCAACATCTCAATCTGTAACAGTTAGGCCGGTATTTGGGTCCTAGATGTTACAGATTGAGATAAACGCCGGGGCCGGGAGCCCCGTCGCAGCAGCCCTCCGCCTCTAAATACAGAACCCGGGGATCACGCAGGTCCGCTTGTCCGGTTTGCTCGCGGGCGTGGCGTACATAAACACGTCGCCGTCGTCGCCGACACGGTTGATATAGACCGTGCCCTTTTCCTCCGACGTGTCGGGACTCACCGTGCGCTCCCACCAGCAGGTGTCCTTGCCCTTCCACTGGCGCACCATGGTCGAGTTGGTGGAATATGGGCTCACCTTAAGCTCGTGGAACAGCTGATACTCCTTGCCTTCGCCGTTGTAGATGTCTGCCAGGTAGTGATAGTCCTCGGCAAACGAATCGGGCGGCTGCACGCCGCACAGCTCGACCATGGCGGGCAGCCAGAGCGTCGCGGGCAGCTCACTCAGACACGAAGCGCTTCTGGCGACGCCCACGTTGTTCGAGGTCTTCTTGACGGCCTTAATAAGCGCGCGCAACTCGTTGGGCAGCAGCTTAAGGCCGTCGCTGTCGAGCCATTCCCGCAGCTCGCAATCTGCCCAGCCGGCGCTCGGCGGTTCAGCCGCAGCGTTGCGCTCGGCAATACCCGCATCGAACATAAACGTCAGCCCGGCCTTGCCCGTCCCGTCCAGAAGCTCATCGTGACGGATGCCCACAAGCTGCGCGCCGACCTCCAGCCCGTTGGTGAGTTTCACGCGCTTGGTACACGGATAGGGGATATGCCCATCGGCATCGAGCAGGTGGTAGCGCTTGGCAATCTCGCGTGCCTCGCTACGGGTCTCGGCGGCCTTAATCTTGAGCGAAATCTCCTGCAGCTGATCCCAAGTGTAGTCGTCAAGCGAACCGCGGATGCCGTCCAGGTAGTCGGGGATGCCAAAGCCATGGGTCGCCGCCCCAATGACGCTGAGCCCCGCAACGGCTGCAACGACGCCACCGATAATAAAGCGGCGGCGGGTCATGGCATCGTGCCGGGCCTGCTCCAGGATCTCTCGCGCGCGCTCGCCGGCGACGTCGACCTTAAGGTGCGTGCCAGAATCGATATCAATTGCGGCCTCGTCTCCTGCGCCCTCGCGGCCCTCAGATTCTGCAGCGGGGAGGTATGCCGAGAGCACCTCGAGCATCTGCTGCTCGGTAGGGCGATCGCCCTGTTCGACCGAGATGCCTTTCATGATGATCTGGACGAGCGCTTCATCGTCCTCGCAGCGCGGCTTGAGCGGTGCCGGCTTGGTCTTGGTCTTTATGAGGTAGAACGAGCCGGTTGCCGCGGCACCCGTCGACTCGATGTCGAACGGCTTACGACCGCTGTAGAGCTGGTACAGAATGCTCGAAAGCGCATAGACGTCGATCGCGGGCGAGCGGCGAAGGGCCGCGATGCCTTCGATATCCTGTGTGAGCATCTCGGGCGCGGCATATGCGGGTGTGGCAAAGCGCCAAATGTCGGCACGTCGGGTGATCGTGTCGTCGCCGAGTGCCATGGTCGCGGAGCCCATGTCGATGAGGCAGGGGTCAAAGGAGCAATCGGCGATCTGCTGCTCGAGCGTTCGGCTGGTGGTGCGGAACATGATATTGGCAGGCGACAGGTCGCGATGGACGACCGGATTCACGAGGCCTTGGGTCATCAAGAGCGCGCGTAGCACGGCGTTTCCGACGGCGGCGACCATCTGGGTGGTCAGCCCGCCCGAGGCGTCGTGCGGAAGCAGGGGCAGCGCCTGCTTGAGCGAGGTACCCTCGACCCACTCCATGAGGATGAGCGGGTCATCCTCGCACGATCCGTAGCCATAGACGCGCGGAAATCCGCGCAGGTGCGAGACGGTACACAGATGACGGTACTCCTCGAACAGCGCGGCGGTGCTGGCCAGGTGCGCAGCCGCTTGCTCGGCAGAGCGATCGGACGTCTGGCCGGAAAGGATGGTGTTGTCCTTGAGCAGCTTGACGGCAAAGACCTCGCCGCTCGTGTTGGTCGCGCGCAGCACGTGCCCGATATTGCCGCCGTCGCGGTATGCCGTCTGAAGAATAAGCGTCATAAACCGGCGCTTGGCGTCGTCCTCGGCACTGGGGTCGACTGCCACGGCGGTATCGAACGTGTCGAGACGGATGAGTTTGTCGCCATAGGCGCTATCGGTAGTATCCATGGCGTTCCTTTGTCTGGCATGGGTTGCCGCGCGTATGCGTCGGCAGTGCGGCTATTGGTAAAGCACCATGATAGCCGCACTGCCGACGTATGCCGTTGAGTATTGTCGGTTACGACGCAGAAGGTAGAAGACGAAAGACGGGCGGTGACCGTCTTTCGATCACCGCCCGCGCTAATCCACAATGACAAGGAATGTCGTGTAGAGACCCAGATGGAGCCTGTCGCTGTTTTCGATTTCCACCGGGGGATAGATCTTGCCGGGCTCGCGTTGGTCGCGCGGCGGCTCAATCACAATATCGCCGTCGCCCGCGCCCGATTCGAGCACTGTGCCGTTGGTCGATCCAAGGCCCTGGGCGTACCAGTGCTCGCCCTCAAGCCAAATGCGAAGATGCTCGCGCGATGCGTCGGCGCCCACATCGGTGATGCTGGGCGAGGTTTTGGGCAAAGAACCAATCACGGTGCCGCGCGGATCGCGTGTGAGGGAATGGATTTGCATGTCGACGCAGTTGTCGGCATGTGTCCTGAGCAGACCGAGGTTGGGGGCGACGGTGCGCGGCTGCTCCAGGCTGCCCATAAAGCCACGTCCGACGGTAGTTTCGGTGGTGCCAAAGTGCCCGCCCGTCTTGCTGTCGCAAAAGCGCTCGACGGTGGCCACGCCTTGAACGGGATCGGCAAGTGCACCCGTTGCCACAAAGAGCATCAAGAAGAGCGTGCTTTTTTCGCGGGGGTTGTGGTCATCGGAGCTGTTGATACGCCCCAAGGCATTGGCGTAGAGGCGGTCGTCAAGGTCATAATCTGCGAGAATCGACATCATGCCTTGGGCCGCCGGGCCGCTGTAATGCTCGGATATTTCCTGATAGGCGCGTTCGCCTCCGCCGAGTTTGTTGCTAATGGCGGCGGCAAGGTTGAGTGTGGAGACGGTAAGGTCATTGTAGATACCTGGCGCACACTGATCGGGCTCGCGGTGGACGATGTAGCGAGTGAGGTACGAGCGGTTGGTAGAGCATTTGTCGAGCAGGGTACTGCCTGCATACGAATTGCCGTTAATGAGCATTCGCGCAATCTCGAGATGCTTGAGACCGCCGAACGATCGGATGTCGTTGTAGAGGACCGAGCACGGTGTTTCCGCCGCCATGGCTGCCTCCCCAGATAACTTTAATGACGTACTGCAAACATGATAGGAAATGGCTACGCTCAAAGCGTACCGACTCGAAAAATGTTGCGCAACGCTTTGCATAACTATCGAGACATTATAGGGCATATACGCCAAGTTACAGGATGGCTGCAAACGACACATTTTGAGAGGTTGTGCCCTATGGAATGCCCTTATTGCGGTGCATTATTGCCCGATGACGCTAGTTTTTGCTCTGAGTGTGGATCGCCTCTTGCCACGCCCTCGCCGACTGCGCCCGTCCCCGAAGATCCCTATACTACGCCCCAGACCGTGTCGCAGAGCCCTGCCTTTTCTTGGCGCGACGGCGAGGCCGCTACGGCGGCAACGGTGGAGTTGCCTAAGGCGGATGCTGCCTCGAAAGCAGACGAGCAGCCGGTGACGGCACCCGGCGCGTCTGAGCTCGCTGTGCCCGAATCCGATTCGGACGCCACGCGTGTAGTCGATTCCCTGTCAGACTTTGGCACTACGATCGAGGACGCGGAAACTGAGTCTGCCTACCATGCCGATTTTGGTTCTACGCCGCTCAGTGAGGAAGAGCAGCTCGAGCAGGACCGCGAGAGCCTCAAGACGGCCAAGGCCGAGTACAAGCTGGCGCGCAAGCGCCTGGGCAAGTCGTATGCGCCCGCCATCGCCGCCGGCGTTATTGTCGTTGCCGCCTTGTGCGCGGGAACCGGCTGGGCGGGCTACTCATATGGTTTGGCCCATCCGCAAAACACCGAGCAGATCCAAAAGCTCAAGGAGCAGCTTGAATCTTCCAAGGACGAGCTCAAAAAGACGCAAGACGATCTCGACCAGACCAAGGCAGATCTAAAGGATGCTAAGGCGGAGCTCAAGACCGCAAGCAAGAACGGCGAGGACGCCAGCTCCGATGCCGAGGGCTCTTCCACGACGGGCAATGCGACCTCGTCGACCACCACGACCTCTGGTAGCACAGCGAAGCTCAACATCGATAAGCCCACGAGCTTTGCCAACACCACGTGGCGGGGAGCGCTTAAGGAGACGGGCAACTCTTGGGGCCATACTTGCTACGGCGCGAGCAAAAACGACCTCGTGATCGTTTTTAAGAGCATCAGCGATTCCGGCGAAGCGGTCGCGGATATTTCCGCCACACTGCATGCGCACGATACCTATAACGCCGAAAAAACCGTCTCCCAGTCCGATGGTGATGTCTATCGCACCTATACGGACGTCACCGGAACGTTTGTCAGGAACAAGGGCTTTGAGTTCTCGCTTCCCGTCGAGGAGGAAGGCTGCGACCTTACGGTAGCGGGTGTGCCAAAAAAGAAGAACGGCAAGTACTACCTGAATACCACGGTCGAATCGGGGGACGGTGCCGTTAACATGGGAACGCGCATTACGGATTCCTTTGAGCTTTTGATCTCCTAGTGCTGCCTGTATGCGATGCGTGAAGCGGTGGCGGGTGCGGCTTTATCGAGAGCTGCGTCCGCCACCGCTTTTTTCATGCGGGGGGGTCTATTGACCGGCCTTGGTATTGCCGCCGGCTAAAGCATGCCGGCGGATGCGATGGCGAGTATAACCACTATCACCACAAAGGCGACGATCACCATCGTGAGTGCCATCGTGCGTTGACGTTTGACAGCAAGGCGCGCGCGACGCATGGACTCGGCGCTGCGGACGGTCTCGGTGGATGGGGTTGGCCGAGACGCGGGCTGCGCCTGTGCAACCGTGCGGATGGGGACGGTGACGTCCACCAAGGCGGCAGCGCTGCCGCGATCCGCCACAGGCCGGCGCTTTCGCGGAGCACCCGTACGGGCGAAAGGCTCAAGGCGCGCCGCGAGTTCATTTGCCGAAGGGCGTGCGTCTTGCGAGACTGCCAAACAAGCCATAATCGCGTTGACCAAGCCCTGCTCGCGGGGAGTTGTGGGCGAAAGGGATTGCGACTGCACGGTGCGCTTGAGGCGCGCGTGGTCTCCAGAGCGTCTGAGCTCTGCCTCAAAGGGCGCGTGTCCGCAATAAAGCTCGTAGAGGATGCTTCCCAGCGCATAGATGTCGACGGCGGGATTGTCACGTGCACCGGGGTCGGCCTTAAACCGCTCCAGCATTTCGGGTGCCGCGTATGCCGGCGTGGCGCCGCGAAAAGCGTTGACGTCGACGGTAAAGGAAAAGTCCGGTTTAACGAGCTTGGCACTGCCCATATCGATCAGGCAGATGTCAAAATAGCCGCTCGACACCTGCTCCTCGAGCGGGATGCGATCGTGACGCAGCATGATGTTGCGCATGGAGAGGTCGCGGTGGACAAAGGGCGTGTCGAGCGATTGCGTGGACAAGATGATCTTGAGTACGCTCAGGCCCAGCGCGGCGACGGTATCGCCGGGGCAGGTTTCAGCGCCATCGCTCAGGGCTGGCCGTGCATCAAGAAGCGAGACGCCGTCAACCCATTCCATAAGCAGCGCCGGGGTTCCGTCTGCCGTGTAGCCAAAACCATAGACATCGGGAAAACCCCTTAGATTGGATACGACGGAAAGGGTGCGATATTCCTCCTCTAGGGTTTCCCGGTTGAGCTGTTCTTGCTCGGGCTGGGCATCGGGGCGCGGCATCTTAAGCGCGAGCTCAAAAGCGCGATCGCCGCTCTGGACGCGGCGGACATAAGCGTTGCCGCCAAAGCCGCCCTTTTGCGGCGGAACGAGAAGCGTGCAAAAGCGACGCCGTGCCGCAGCCTGCTCACGCTCGGAGAGCAGTGCTGGCGTATGAAATTTGACGAGTCGAACTTCTTCGTAGGATCCGGTCATGGCGCGCTTTCATCCTTTCTTCCATTAGCAGGATATGCGTTGAGTGCCGTCTTCTGTTGCGCAACATCGACAAATCTGCCACTCGCCAATGTTGCGCAACAGAATCGCGCAAAGCGGCGGTAGAAATAGGTCAATTAAAGTCGGCAATCAGGGGAACGATATGAGCTATTCATTCAGCGCATCATATGGAATCACGCGGGAACAGTGGAACAAGATGACCACGCGAGAGCAGGATGAGTTTGTTTGGGCACAGCGGAGCGAAGACCGGGAGCGGGAGCGCGCTGAGGCAGCCAGGGCCTTGGAGCGGGAGCGCGTTGAGACGGCCATAGCCTTGGAGCGGGAGCGCGTTGAAGCGGCCATTCAGTCATATAAGAGCTCTCTAGCTGGGATAAAAGCCAAAGCACTTTCTAAGATTGAAGACACCGATGGTTCGGTTTCGGCATATTTTGATCGGTTGATCAACGCTCGTATCGAGGCTTTTTCCCAAGAGGCATTGGGCAATATGCCCAGTGGAATGCAAGCGGTAAACATGCGTTATGCCGAAACGGTTCGCGCTAAGATTCCGGCTCTGCTCGGGGAGATTAGCGCCCTGCTGCCCACAACGGTTTCGGAAGCGCATAGAGAGCAGTTCGTTCAGCAGTCGCAAGCTCAACTTGAGGCCATCCAGACTGCTGAGCGGCTTCGCGCTCAGCATGTCGCGGAAATTACGAATTATGTTGTTGGTCCCGGCGGCGGAGTGGACCTGAAGAAGGCACTCCGTTACCTTACCGAATCAACAACTAAACAAGAGGAAGGGTCGCTCGAAGAAGCGGCTCGCGCGTTTGAGACTTGGGCGGGACGTGTTACGCCGCTTATGCAGGACGAAGCGCTCGATATTTCCCTTCGTAACCGTATCTCTGCAAAGTTTGAGAGCGTTCGCGCCGCTTTTGATGCACTTGGGCCTAATTCGCGCGTCGATGATCGCCTAGCGGCGATGAAGATGATGAATGATTTTGAATACGTAGTAAAAAACGCTACGTATGAATCGAGCGAACGGCACCGAGTCTATGAAGAGTATCGTGCGCGCATCGAACGCGCCAACAACCGTTACGGAAAGAGTCTGCCACTTAAGCAATTGCACGAGATCGAAGATGTCTATGCTGCAAACGATGAAGCGGAGGCTGCCCTTGCCAATGCTATGAAAGACGACTATATCGAGCGTTCTATCAACGAGGTCATGGCTGCTCGCGGTATTAACGTTACACGCTATGCCGTTATGGAGGGTTCGGGAAAGCCCTGGCGATTGATGTTTGACACCAAGCAGAACAAGGCCATCGCCCTTTTGCGCAGCACGAAAAGAGATCGACTCATCATCCGCGTTGTCGCAGCCAACCCCGAGGAGTTTTCTGAGGATCCTGATAATCCGACCATCATCAAGGACATGAAGCCGCAGGATCAAGCGACTGTCGAGAAGGTCTATAGGGACCAGATTGAGTTCTGCGACTTCTACAAACAGTTCGAAGAGGATCTTAAAGCCTATGGCGTAACCGTTCCGGCCGAGGGTGCAGGATTGACCACGCAGGCCGCGAATCCTGCTGCCGCCGTCGAGATCCATCCGCACGATTACGTGCCGCCCACGCCTTCCGCAGATGCGGAGCGTCGCCTGCGTAATCGCCGTCAAGCAAGTCAGCTCAAGCAAAGGGAAATGAGGTAAACCATGACATGGGAATGCCCAGAATGCGGTTTTGATAATGATGACGAGCGCGATATGTGCGAGGAATGCGGCGCTCCGCGTCCCGCCGGCGTAGCACCTGTGCCGTCGACGCCTGCTGCTCCGGTGCAAGACTTCGCTGCACCAAGCGGTGAACGTCCAGCGCCCGCCGTCTATCCTGCGACTTCTTCGATGGGTGGTGCACCACAGGTTCAACAGTCTGCGTCCCAGCAGGTGTATCAGTCTGTTCCCGTGCCCGCGCCGCAGCCAGCACCCGCGCCTATGCCGCAGCCGGCGCACGTGCCACAACCGATGTCCACCCCACAACCGATGCCTGCGCCCGCGCGGCAGCCCGCGGCCATGTCGATGCCGCAGCCTACCCCCATGCCCGTTCCGCAGCCCGCTCCGGTTGCCGTGCCACAGCCGACGCCCGCGCCAATGCCACAGCCCGCGCCGCAACCCATGGCGAATGCTGCAGCTACTCCTGCGGTTCCTGTGCTTACGCTTGCCGATCCAGCTATGGGTGAGCAGCTGCGTCTCACGGGTATGACCGTGCTTGGGCGCAACGCGTTTCCCAGTATGGCGTCGAATTTTGCAATATCTCGGCAGCATGCCAGCGTTCGCTTTGAACAGGGCGCGTGGTTGGTTGCCGACGAGGGTTCCAATAATGGAACGGCTCTTATGCGCGGCGGCCAGATTCTTAATTTGGCTCCCGGCGTGTCCCAGCAGATCCATACCGGTGATGTGCTGCTAATCCCGGCTGCATCCGGGGAGTTCGCCCAACTGCGTTTGATGGTCGCCGTGGAGGAGCCTCCTGCGATGCAGGCCACGCAGGCTCAGGCGGCGGTCGCGCCGCAGCCTGCGACCGCCGCGTCCGCTGCGGCACCTGCCATGCCAGCTGCCAGTCCGTCTGCCGGCATTGAGGGCTGGTTTGTCGAGTGTCCCGAGTGTGGCCGTCTGCACCTTGTTGCCGATGAGCGCGCAAAGGTCGGGGATGGCTGTGAAGAGTGTGGCTGTTCGCTCGCGCGCACGTCTGCCGTATATCGTACGCTCGACCCCGGCGAGGATTATTCAGATGTTCGTTAGCCAGATGTTCGCGCCTGTCGTTTCCCTGGGGCCAGGCGAGCGCATCGCAATCTGGACTAGCGGTTGTTCTAAGCGCTGCGCCGGATGCATCTCGCCCGAGCTTAGGATGCAGTTGCCCGAGCAGGATGTCGATGTTGGTGAGCTTGCGCAGATGTTGCTCGATACGGCGCACGAACATGGCGTGCATCGACTGACGGTTTCGGGTGGAGATCCGCTCGAGCAGGCATCAGAGCTCGCGAAGCTGCTGGCAACAATCCGCGGTGCTTACGATGACATTCTCGTTTACACCGGCTTTACGCTCGAAGAACTGCCGCGAGCGATCGGCGCAGACGTGTGGGAGACGCTCAAGCCCCTCATCGATGTGCTGATTGACGGTCCGTACGTAGATGAGCTCAACGTGCCCGACTGCGCGCTGCGCGGCTCGACTAACCAGCGCGTGATCTATCTGAGCGACCGTCCACACGATGACTACGACCAGTATCTTCAGCAGCCTCGTCAGCTTCAGAACTTTGTCCAAGACGGCATTGTTAACACCGTCGGCATTGCTAACCGATACCACCACGAATATCCCGCCAAGGAGGTATAACACATGGCAACTGATTTCGAGCGTCAATCCTGGCAGCGCGAGATGCTCAACTTTAAAGGGGTGAAGAGCCTCTTTATCCTTGAGGGCAACGTGAATGACAAGTATCCCGATGTGGTTGACGGCGGCCTTCAGTTCTCGGAGCTCGCCGAGGTTGTGCGCGGTCTTTTCGAAGACGCCAATGGCTCAGTTGAGTACAACGTGGCATATTTTGACCCCATCCAACTGTTCTCGAGCAGCATGGGCAACGTCGATTGCAAACGTCTGGTGTCGCTGGCGCACGACGAGGCTTCTAAGAGCGACGATCGCATGATGGAGGCGAACGCCTGCATCGCCGATGGCCGCCAGGCGTATGCCACCGAGCAGTCGAGCCTGCCCTCATACGGCGAGGTCATCCGCTCAATGTTGCGCCTGAAATACAACGACAATCCCGACGGCGGCACCGAGGCCAAGCCGCTTTGTGTGATCGTCAACATGGCGTCGCGTCTGCTTGCCTCATCGACCGGTCTTATGCCCGACGAGACGCAGTTTTTCCTTAATCTGTACCTTGGTGCTAGCAAGGCGCGCCTCATTAACCGTACGGCCGTCAACACGCTCATTCTGGTAACGGATAACGTGCGCAACCTGCCTGTGTGGTTTATCGAGGAAAATCCCTTCCTGCGCACTATCACGCTGCCGCATCCCGATCGTGACATGCGCGAGGCCTACATCCAAAGCAAGTTTGGCTTTGGTGAGGCGCTGTCCGATTCCGATGACCGTGCGGTGCGTCGCTTTATCGATACCACCGACGGCATGAGCGTTAAGGAGCTCGAGGGGTTGCAGCGTATGTACCAGCGCGACATGCAAAACCCCGAGGCTTCCATCGAGGCCATCCTTCCCAAGCTCGTCGACGTGTATAAGTACGGCTTTCGCGAGAACAAATGGCAGCAGATGTTCGAGAAGCTCGAAGAGGATCCCGAGGCAAAGATCAAGCGCCGCGTGAAGGGTCAGGACGAGGCCGTTGAGAAGGCCGTCACCGTGCTCAAGCGCTCCGTTATGGGCCTTTCGGGCGCCACCCATTCGTCTGGCTCTAAACCCAAGGGTGTGCTGTTTTTGAGCGGCCCCACCGGTACCGGTAAGACCGAGATCGTTAAGGCCATTACGGAGCTCCTCTTTGGCGATGAGCGCAGCATGCTGCGTTTTGATATGTCCGAGTACGGTGCCGAAAACTCCGACCAAAAGCTCTTTGGTGCTCCTCCGGGATACGTGGGCTATGCCGAGGGCGGTCAGCTGACCAATGCGGTCAAGGCCAATCCGTTCTCGGTAGTTCTTTTCGACGAGATCGAGAAGGCCGCGCCCAGCATTATGGACAAGTTCCTGCAGATCCTCGAAGATGGCCGCCTGACCGATGGCCAGGGTAATACCGTGTACTTCTCTGAGACGGTCATCTTCTTTACGAGCAACATCGGCTTTTCCAAGATTGAGATCGATGCCCAGGGCAACGAAGTACGTAATACCATCGCGCCCAACACGCCCTATAACGAGATTTGCGAGCGCGTGCGCACCGAGATGGATCGCGAGTTTAAGCCCGAGTTCTTGGGCCGTATCGGCGACAACGTGGTGATCTTTAACTTTATCGACGATGCTGTGGCACTTCAGATCCTTAATTCCAAGATCGATGCCGTTAACCGCAACGTGCATAAGGCACAGCCTGATATTACGGTTGAGGCGACCGACGCTGCCCGCGAGCTGCTGCACTCCATTGCCATGACGGATGCTGTCAAGGCTAAGGGCGGCCGCGGCATTGGCAACTTGGTGGAGAGCGGCTACCTTAACGGGCTTTCCGATTTTCTGTTTGAACACCGCGCCGAGTGGCGCGGTCGTCCCGGCATGGTGGCACGCGCCGTGCCGCAGGGCGAGGGCGACGATGCGCATATCGCATTTGAGCTCGTGCCCGGATCGATGGGAGGCGATTGGCGATGACGAAGTTTATCGCTGCAGCAAAAACTCAAGCGGGAACCAATCACCCCGTCAACGAGGACCGTTTGCTTCTTGACGGTAACGTCCTTTGCTATGGCCTGGTAGGCGATTGCGAGCGCGAGATGGGCTGCATGGCAGTCTTTGACGGCGTGAGCGAAGGCGGGCACGGAGCGGCAGCCTCGACGCTCGCTGCTCAGGCGTTTGCGCAGACGACTCAGGTTTTTGGAGCCGATTCGATTGATGTCCTGCAGGATCGTTTGCGTATGGCGGGCGAGCGCGCTGAGAACGATGTTGAGTCCTATGCGGCCCGTTATGGCCTGCCCGTTGCCGCATCCACGGTTGCCGGGCTTATGGTGGCACATGATGGGTCTGCCGCAATCTTTAATGCTGGCGATTCGCGTGTGTATCGCTTGCGCGATGGCGTACTTGCGGTATTGAGCTACGACCATACGCCCGAATCCCGTCTGGGCGGCGTTGGTTTTGAGTACAGCGATGAGTCGGTCTCGCATTGCATTGAGCTGGCGGTCGGTCTTAATCAAGGCGGACGAAACTTAGAGATCAATACGACCACGTTGTTTCCGGGCGATCGCTACTTAATCTGCTCTGATGGCATCGATGGGGAGATTGACCTTGCGCGCCTGCAGCAGATGCTTGCGAGCGATTCGACCTGTGCGCAGCTGTGCGAGGAGCTGTATGCCGAGGCCCGCATGAACGGTTCGACGGATGACGCGACGCTGATCGTGATTGAGATAGGGGAATAAAGATGTCTGATGAGACGATAACGGTACACCGAGATGGCGGCACCGGCAATGATGAAACCGTGACGGTCCGCCGTGGGGACGTACCCGTAAACGGTGAAACGGTCACCGTGTATCACGGCAATCAGGCTCCTGTGCCGGGTGAGACCGTGACGGTGCGCCGAGGTGCTGCTCCGGTGTCCGGCGAAACGGTGACCATCCGCCGCGGCGACGCCCCGTCGGCAGGCGAGACGGTGACGGTAAGTCATCCGGTTTCTGCGACTGGTGGCGAGACCGTTACGGTTGTAAGGCCGATGGCTGCTCCCGCTGTCGGCGAGACGGTCACGGTTTCCCGGCCGGTGACGTCCGTGGCGGGCGAGACCGTAACGGTGCCGCGATCTGTCGCTTCTGACGGTCAAACGATAACGGTCCCACGCGGTGCGGCGGCAAATCCTAATGGCGAAACGGTGACTGTTTCTCGTGGGAACGTTCGCGCCGCTTCCTCCGTGCCCGCATCTCCCTTCGTTCCAGAAGATGTGACGATTACCTCGCATGATGGCCAGCAGTTTATTGTTCACCTGGGCCAAGTTGTCGGTCATGGTGGTCAGTCCACGGTCTTTGCTGCCGAGCGGGTGGATGACGGCCTCGCATGTGTTGCCAAGGTGTTTCGGCCTCTTATAGAAAAAGACCGCACGGAATACGAGAAGACTGTGCGCGCCGTCATGAGCCTCAATGGTCGTCCCGTGTCAGAAACGCATTTGCTGCCTATTTTTGCCTATTTGCACCAGGGCTTGAGCGCGACTGAAGTAGGGGCCATAGCTCCTCAGCTTTGGGATATTGCCATCACTCCTAAGGCTACTTGCCTCAGTGATCGACCCCGTAGCAAGCATATGGTTAAAAGTCGCGTGATTCCGGAACTGAGCCAAGCGATTAACCTACTTCACACCGAGTTCGGCATCGTTCATCGTGATGTGAAACCGTCGAATGTCTACCTGTACGATAAGCAAATCGCACTTGGCGACTATGGGTCCGCTCGTTCTCTTTCCGGAATTGATAATCGTACGACTAAAACCGAGACGCGATCAAACGGGTATACGCCTGGTCACGGCAGAATGGTCGACCCTCGCAACGATTGGTATTCGTTTGGCTATACCATTTGGACTCTTTACGAGGGCAATGTCCACCCGCTCTATGAGCGTTTGAAGGACGACACGTTTTTCGAGTTTCAGGAAGCGGGTCAACCTGCTGAGTTCACCCACCCTGATGACGCTACCTTGGGAAATTTGCTTCAAGGCCTTACGTTTGAGCTTGCAAACAAGCGCTTCGGATACGAAGAAATTAAAGACTGGATCGCTGATCCCGACCACTTCTATCGTCAGCTGCCCACCTTCGATTTCAAGAGTGACCATGCGCCGTATGAATTTGTTGGCAGGCTTTATACCGATCCTGTGTCGCTCGCTCGCGGGCTCGCGTCTCATTGGGACGAGGCAAAACAGCGCATGCAGCAGTGGCAGCTCGAGCGTCAGATGCGTAAATGGAACGAAAATGACCTTGAGACCAAGATTCATCAGATTACCGAGGCAAAAGCGAAGGGTGGGGAAAAACCGAATTACGATTTCAACCTCGCATGTGTGATTTACGAAATGTCGGGCGGCAAGATCATTTCGTGGCGCGGCGAAGATGTTTCGCTGGGCGCTGGCAAAAACGATCTTCCGGCACGTATCGCCACCATGGCTGATACCGATATCGATCGCTATGCGGTGAAGTCGGGGCTTGACGGCACCGAGTCTATGGGCGTGCTCCCCTCGGGCTTTCTCTCCTACGTTCTTTCCCGTCAGGGCGAACACGACGAGTCGGTTGCGTCTATTGCCGAGAATATTAGGGCAATTGAGGAACTTGCCGTTGTTTCTGACGATCCGCATTTTGCCGCCTGCCTATTGAAGGGCTTCCTTACGTTCGACGAGTTGGTAACTCACGCTGCGGCCCAGCAAGAGATCAAGAGACTCATTGGGAACCCCCGGGCATTTTTTGCCACTTGCTCGACGTTTCGCGCTGTCGATGAGTTCTTCCTGCTCTTTGCAGGAGACGTTTCCATGGACGCTATTATCAAGGCACGCGGTGACGCCCAGAGTGGCGGGTCTATTGACGTTGATGTTGTACTCGATTTCATGGACCGTGTCGTCGACAACAAGGCTCCCGTGCGTGCGTTCTACCGCAAATACGGCAATATGGCAGGCTGGATTTGGCTTTCCGAGCACACCGCTCTTTACGAGGCGCTTCCGGGCTCTGCCGGAGAATCCGCAATCGTCAATCTTCGCGGCCTATCTCCTTCGGCGCAAGCATCGGTTGCTTCGCTCATGCAAGCGGGGTCCAATATCCGAATCGAAGGCAGCAAGCTTCGTGCCGACATGGAGGTGACACCTGTTCCCTATGTGAATGGCTGGCAGACGAGGGACGTTCTTCTTACTCGACCGCTTACGTTGAATGCTCTTTTCTGTGCCGAGGCGCGAGGAGAGACAGTGCCACGCGGATATGTGGCAGAACTGCTTGCAGGCGGTGCGGACGAACAGCTACTCGATGGCATCGGAATCAGGCTTTTGGCTCATATGAACCTGATGCCTTCCGCCAGTTATTCTCAATTTCTCGAGGACGAGCGAAACGAGGCAGATGGCGCGCTCGAAGGTGCTATCCAACGGGATACTCAGGACTACAGTATGACTGAGGGCATCGCTGATACTGCCGCGCGTATTGAGGCTGTGAAGAAAGAGCAGAGCCGGGTGCTGCGCTGGACATGCGTTGTGGCAGTAATCTACTTCGTTGCCATCCTATGCGCACGTGGCTCTTTTGGACAGTTCATCGTTATGTGTGGCTCCTTCGCCCCGCTCGCAGTGTTGTTCTTGGTTGCGGCGTTTGTTGGCATCTTCGGCTTCTTGGCATTGAATCTGCTTCGTTCCTTTTCCGCGGTTGACCGCGTCCAGTCACTCGACGGCGATTTGGCGGCTAATGCTGATCTTCTTGAAAGTCGTCTGATTCAGTTGGTCGACTTTGATAGCCGCACAGGCGCTACAGCGGAAAAGCTTTCGATGGTGGGCGTTGACGAGGATCTTCCGATTGCACAGGGAGCCGATTTTTCGTTTGGCTCCGAAGGCAAGGCCTTCTACGCCGATCCTGAAGTTATGGATAGGCTTGGCAGGTTGGCAATTCGCCTCCTGCTTATCGCGTCGGCCGTGATTAGCGCGTCTGGATTTATGGGCACTGTGTTCATTGACGGTGATGTGATAGCCAAAATCGAGGTAGTCTCCGCTATTGCCGTTGATGCACTCATCTGCATTTACGTGCTGGGCGATGACGAGCATCCTGGCAGCGCTGCGTCAATACTGTCGTGGTCTTGGATTTGGTTGGGCCCGCTGGTCATTGCGTTTTTGCTTTGGGGCGTCGTTACGGTTCTTCAGGCGTTCGGAATGGTGGGCGCAATCATTGCCGTGGTATTTCTCATCGGATGTTTTATTAAGTAAGGGGAAATTAAATCATGCCGTCTTTAAATTTTAAGCGTTTTCTCGATTCTCGTATTGATGCGACGCTTGCTGAAATCGAGCAAGAGCGACGCGCGAAAACTGAAAGAGCAATCGTTGAAAACAGCCAACGTGCATTTGGGAACCAGGGCAATAGAACGGGTGCAAGTGGGTCATACCATGGTTCAGGTTCTGTTCAGGGGAGCTCTGCTGGCGGTTCTCGAGCTGGTGTGGGATCCTCTTATACGCAGGGGATTGGGACGTATGACAACTATCTCTGTAAAATCGAAATTAGGAATAACTACCTACATATAGTTAAAGCTCATCGGTATTACGGCAATCTTGATAAGCTTGTTCAAGATATTGATCGTGACAAGAAACTATTGGAGCGGGCATTTTCGGAGAACAGTAGCCTTAGTCCGGAAACTATCAATATTCCTGCGAATGCGCTTACGGGATTTGAGCGAATCGGCGGAGGCGGTAGGCAATTTTCCAAATTTCATTTCACGCGCAAGGACTTCGATACCCGCCAGAGAGCCCATCACTACATTTGCGTATTGAGTCGTGAATTTGCTGGTGCTATCGAAGATTTCGCAAACACGCACTTTCACTACTGATAGGTATGCGGAGGCCTACTCGTGATTCATGTGAATCGATTTGCAATAAGGTGAATGGGGTGTTGGCTAATGCCATCTTTAAATTTTCGTAAGCTGATTCCGGGAGGCTATTCGGGGGCCGGCCCGAATGCCGGCAATTCGGCTGCGCCGCGGAGAAACGATGGCCTTCATGGCACCGAGCGACGTGCCATGGGTGCTTTTGACGACATGTTAGGTATTGAGAACGTGGCGTCCCAGCGCGGCTCTCAGACGAATGCACGTTCTCGTTCGAACATGGCGCAACGTGAAATCCGAAATGACGTGGTAATCAATGAGGGCTTGGGCTCGTATGACGGACGCCCGTGCTCCATCAGGATTTTCGAAAACCACCTCGAGATTGTCGCCAAGCGTGAGGGCTCGACGCTCGATAGTCACCCCGCGCTCAAGATGCTTGTCCCCGGCATAGGCAACAGCAAGGCGGTGGCGGGTAGACTTTTCGCTCCGGGTAATTCCAATCCGCCGATCATCATTCCCTTTAATTCGCTGAGCGGTTTCCAGGAAGTGAGCGGGTTTATGCCCACGTTTGTCTTCAACCGGCGTAATCCTCAGACCAGAAAGATGGAGACGCACACCATCAAGACGATGACCAGGGAGTTTGGGTATGCGCTTAACCGCTATGCCCAGACACACTTCCATTATTAATTAGGTAAAGGCAGAACACATGGCAGACGATAACCAGCAAGGGGGCATGTCGGCGCAGGAGAGACTTGCGCGCCTCTATAGCTCTCGCGTTGATGATCAGCAGGGGGATGCGGTGCCGACTGCGGGGCAGGCGACGGGGGCACGTGTTTCGGCAGGTGCTCCGCAGACACAAGCCTCTTCCGCCCAGGAGCGGCTCGATCGCTTACGTGCGCGCCGCGCCGGCGTGCCTCTCCCGGGCGATCCGGAGGCGGCTACTCCGGTTAACAACGAGGGCGCGAATCGCCCTCGCTTTAACATCAATCTTTCGCGCATCGTGGACGCGATTCCCACCATTGTTCGGTATTTCCCGCTGCGTATTTTTACGGTTTGGGGACTTTGCTCGGTCTGGTACCGCATGTACTTGAACGTTGGCGGAGACGATGTGTTGCATACGGGGCTTCCGGCGCCAGGGTATAGCGCATTCAATCCATTCGCTTTGGGCGCCGTTGTATTCATCGGCCTTCTCGTAGTTGTGACGGAAATCATTGCCGGCCCTTTGAGTATGATCATTAAGCAATTGATCATCGGCGCCACGTACTTCTTCCGCGGTTCCGCCGCCACTCGCGAGGCCCGCGACCGTGCGCACGCGAACTTCAGCCTGCGCCGGCTCGTCACCGAGACGGTCCGCGGCTACCACAGCGGCTACTCCGTCTTCGGCTCCATGGCCCGCGCCGCCCGCGGCGCCCGCAACAGCGCCTCCACGCTCGACTACGGCGTCGGGGCCTTCACGGGGGAGGACCCCAACGCGCCCGTCTACGGCGACGGCCTGGGCGACCGCCCTTCGCAGATGGAGCTCACCGACGACGCGGCGTCGAGGATCTGGGACCTGTACTACCCGGCATACGGAGCCGAGGGCCCCATGTCCAACCTGCACGAGGCGCTCGCCGCGGGCGGCCCGCAGGACTACACGACCCTGATGAGCCTCGCCCTCAACGTGGCGGAGTGGTGCGAGCAAAACGGCACGCCCGACACGCACGGTTGGTTCGACGACCCCGCCTACCCGGGCGACTACGTCGACGCCGGCACGTTCTACCTCATGGCGTACTCGTTCTGGGAACGGGCGGCCGAGGCGCGGCGCGTGGGGCCGATCGAGCCGCTCGCGGACGACATGAGCCGCTTCATCCTGCGCCACCTGAGCGACTGGTCGCGCGAGAACGCCCACGCCTACCGCTGGCGCGGCGACTGGCGCGACGCTGACTACTTCAACAAGGACCGCCTGTAGGCGGCGGAGGGGGAAACACGGATGGCAATTAATCAGAACGGGTCTGGCCGCGGGGGCGCCGGGTCCAACGGATCGGATGTCAACGATATCGTGAACCGCTTGGGCGGTCCGCGCGTGGTGATCGTTCTTGCCGTGGTGGTGGTCATCGCCATTGTGGCGGTCACGTCCATTACAAGTGGCATCTCCGATACCAATCAGCAGACCGAGCAACGCGCCGAGGCCAAGCAACAGCAAGAAGAGGAGGCAGCGCGCGCTCAGCGTAAAAAGGAAAAAGAGGCACGCCATCAGGAAGAAGCGAAAAAGGCCACCGTGCTCACGCTCGATGAGATTACGGACGAGACGCTGCGCTCGGACTTAGCGTTCGATGCGGACGAGGACGGCAACATTTCGCAAGAGACTGCGGATAAAGCTACCTCGATCGATATCGAGTCGTTTGATTCGCTTCCCCTGTTGGCCGACTTCCACAACATCGCAACGCTTGGTATCGGCGACTACGACAGCGTAAATTACGACATAAGCTTTATTAGCAATATCACTCGTCTGTCCATTGGCGACTGTTCGGTTCCCCAGGTTGATCTCACGCGATTTCCTCAGCTGCGGCGCATCGCCATTAACAGGCTCGCGAGCCCTGTCGATACCTTGAACGCCAAAAATATGTCCTCGTTGACGAACGTGCAGATCGAAGGCCTTGATGGCAGCATTGGGACGCTTGACCTGTCGGGCGATGTGAACCTCGAGCACCTGAATATCAAGAGCAGAGTCGATACGCTCGATCTGTGCGGCGCGGGTAGGGAAGACGCTTTCAATATCACTTTTACGCCCAATTGTGTCGGCAAGATCTTGTATGACAGCGATACGAGCAGCGGCATGGTCGAATTTTTGCAAAAAGTGAGTAGCGACTACGGCTACACCATGGAGCAGCAGTAACGCTGCGCTCAAGTGAGGAGAAGCAATATGGCGAACTTTAAGCCCGACATGTCTTGGCGGGATGCGGAGCAGGCCCAGCGTGTGCCTGAGCGGCCTTCGGACACGGCTAATGGGCGCGCTGCCGAGACGCCGGATGTGCGAGTGAATATGCGTCCGAACGGACAGGCGACCGAACAATCTAGCGGACAGGCGCCACAGGCTGCAGGCCGCACAGCAGGCCGGATTCCCCGCCCCGCAGGGCAGTCGAACGGGCAGGCGGGTGAGCGTGCGAACGAAGCCGTCTCGCGCCTGGGAGGCGTTCGCGCCCTGGTAGTGCTTGCGGCGGTTGTGGTCATAGGTGCCGTTGCCGCCTTCGCCGTGATTGGCGGCGTTGGTGATGTGCAGGGCGGCGGGGGAGCCTCGTCGAGCGCCTCTAAAGAGTCGAGCTCAACTGACGCCTCTGGCTCCGAGACCAAGAAAGAAAAAGGGCTCGTCGACGTTGATGCGATTACGGACGACACCCTGCACGGACTGCTTGCCGACTACGATAACGATGACGATGGCCAGCTGACCGCCAAAGAGACCCAGCGCATCACAGAGCTGGTCGTGAGTGACGAGGTGACGGACTTTACGCCCATCAGCAAGCTGGACAAGCTCGATACACTCGGCATCAATACCCTAAGCGCCAAGAGTGCGGACTTTAGCGAGCTCGAGGCACTTGAGGTGCTCAAGTTTGGCGACATGACGACCCAGGATCTCGACCTGAGCGTCTGCCCCAAGCTCAACGCCTTTAAGATTGAAGGTCTAAAGGGCGCCGTCAATTCCATCGATGCCTCGGGTCTTAAGAACCTGATGTTCTTCACCGTCGATCAGGGACTCCAGGGTGATGTCGAGAAGATTGATCTCTCGAACGATGACATTCTTGGCGCACTCGAGATTACCTGCAATGTCGGCGAGCTCAACCTGTCGGGTTGCAGCCACTCGTTCCCCAAGCTCAGCATTGCCGCTGATCACATCGACAAGATCGTGGTCGACAGCAACACCAACGCGGACCTGGTGGCAACCCTACGTGACCTCTGCACCCAGAAGGGCTGGACGCTAGAGGAGCAGTAAGATCCTTTAAAGCGTTGGACACTGCTTGCTGCAAAACCGTAAACGAACGAAAAGAGGCGGGGCTCGGTCACTTTCTGAGCCCCGCCTCTTCATTTATTTCTGGGTAACGGCTGCCTTCTCTTTTTCCTCCTTGAGCAGCTCGCCAAGCTTCTTTCCGTCTTCGGTCTTCCAGTCTTCCTTTCCATTGCTGCTTCGGCCGAGTACAAATGCCGAGGCCGCGGAAGGGCTCTTGAACGCAAGGTCTTTGACGAGGACAAAGTCTTCGTTGATCGCGTCCTTTTCTAGCTCGCGACGTTTGGGAACAGAGGCAGGGCAAGTTGCTGTCAAATCTCTGACAAGTTCGCTGCCCGCCTTTACGATATAGGCGTGGTCATTCGTGCAGATGCAAGTCGCCTTGATGCCCTTAGACTGCGCCTTGAGTACGATGCCAGCAATCTTTTCGGACTCGATCTTATCCGCTTCGTTCTCCTCGTCCTCTTCTTTGTTGATTTCGCCAGAAAGAATGGGGTCGGATACCTTATAGATCTTGTCGGCGAGCCACGTTGCTATGCAGCTTTCAACATAGTCATAATCTGAGTCATTGGCTTTGGCCAGCACTTCTACCAGCCTGGGAAGGACTCCCTCGAATCCGTTGAATTCAACGATCTCATCCCAAACTTTCTTTGCGTCTTTTTGAGTATTGGAATCGTTGAACTCTTTGCTGTCGGATCGGTTGAGCTTAAGCTCCGTTTCGTCCTTTTTGCTCCAGAACACGGGAATGCAGAGCTGCTTCTTGGTATTCTTCATTTCGTTGAAGTAGGTGTACTCGTGTCGGCACTCTTTGCTCATGATGTAGTTGGACGTCACGAATGCAAGTAGCATGTCCGAGTCTTTGACAGAGGACTCTACTTTGGTCTTCCAGTTCTCGCCGTATCCGATAGAGTTGCAGTCCAAAAAGGGCTCTGCTTCAAAATCTGTGCCCTTATAGTACTTTTCACTGTTGTTGAGCAGGTCAAAGGTTCTGTTTACGACACGAATGAGATGGTTGTAAAGGTTGTCATCACGCTTATAGCTGATAAAAACCTTAATCAGCGTCTTGTTGGTAGGCGTTTTCGTTTCGCTTTGCATGTTTGCTCCTTTTGGATCAGTGGAACGGTTCGTGAGTTTAGTCTTTGACAATGCTGCCCTTAGCGATGCGGGCTGAGAGGGCGACGATGATTCGGTCGTAGGCGTAGACGTTTTTGCCTAGCAAGAATCCGCGGGCGCCGAGTACGTCGTTGTCGGGTGTCATGTAGGCGTGACGCATGAGGATGTCGGACTTGCGAACGCCTTCGGCCCCACTCTTGTCGTGCTTGCCGCTCAGGAACGCATCGACGGCTGCTGCACGCATACGCTGCTCGCGTTCCTGTTCGACGGTGCCGTGTCCCAGTTCGGTCATACCCGTTGCCCGGCAATAGGCAAGCCAACGATCGTGCTCCATGTCACCCAAACGACAGATAAGGGCGAATTCCTCGCGGTTCTTCTGCTCGCTGGCATCGAACTCGGCTTTGGTAGCTGCGTCGGGAACGACGGAGCTTAATATCGCATTGGCAATGTTGTCGTTATTCGAAGCCGGCTTGACCTTGCCCTGCAGCTTCTCCCTCCAAGCATGCTCGAAGGATCCCTGCTCCACGTCGGCGTCGCTAAAGCCAAGTGCCCAGAAACGGTAGGGGATATGTGCCGCCGAAGCTCGGCTGCTACTCTTGTTGGATTCCTTTCCGTTGTAGCTTTCAACAGCTTTATCAGCGGCCAGCGTTGCGTCGAAATCACTCTCGATAGAGCCATCAAAGCAAAGGTCGTATGCCGCATTAAGCTGAATAGCCAGACGCTCGCGCTCGTCGTCGATGATGTTGCTGTAGGTGTAGAACGTTTTACGAGCGCCAAACGGATGCATGATGTTATTAGCACCCCCGCTGGCCCCATTGGTCTTATCGAGGCTTCTGAGAGCCTCCAGAATCTCTTCGCTTTCGATATGGGGGCAGATGACGGGCTGCTGTTTGGTGTAATCCGGTGTGCCCTGATCAACAAAGCGATTGAAGATCTTGCGCTGGAGCATGAGCGAGTACGAGAGATTTTGGCTGCAATCTCCCATGGTCACAAAGGCGTAAAGGCGAGCGTCATCGGGGATAAGCACGCTTTCGGTCTTGGACGACACGCACTTATTCTGGGTATCGTAGTACAGTGCGGTGACAGCGCTGCCTGCAATAAGGCGATTAGTTGCAATCGAGGGCGCCTCGGCTTCCACGAAGTGCACGGTGGGCTCACCGTCGCAGCTTTCGCCAAACATCTCGGGATAACGAGCCGCTTCGCGCTCTAGTACTGCTCGGGCATTGGGGTCGACAACCACAATGTTCAGGCGGACGCCCGGCATGCGGCCCATCCAGAATGTTGTTCGTGCAGCCTGCATGCCGTAATCGCCTGCGCCGACAACGAGGACGGTGAGGTTCTGAGGCCTAGGATTGGGATTGACGGAAATATTGATAGGCTCGAGCACGCTGTAGAGCGGGGCTTCTTCGAGCACATCGTAGATCTCGTCTTGTACGCGCGAGATCAAATGAAGGCAGGTTAGCTCTTTGTTGGTTTTGATGGCATCGAAGATCTGGGCATCATCGGGGTTCTTGTGGGTGCAATGGAGCGTAATCCTGGGTGTGCCGTCGCTCTGGGGTTCCCTGTGCATCGCTTCGATCATATCGATCGTTGCACTTACGTTGTGCTCGGTCTCTTCGCTCGTCGTGACAACGTCGACTGCAACCAGGTGCTTGGCTGTATCGTGCAGCGCTGCAATCGTTGCAAGCACGTCTGCCGCCTCGGTGTCGGTGAACACATAGCGCACATAGCCCTGGCAGAGATTGCGCAGCACACGCTGACGTTCACCGTCTTCATCGTTGTCTAGGCAAAAGATGAGGACGATGTCGCCATTGTTGTTGCCCTTGTTGAGCGTCCCGTTTTTGATGTTGTCGACGATATCGCGAGCGAGCAGCTCGGTGTTAGCGTCGACGCTCTCAAAGATAATTGCATGGTCGGCGTACTTGAGATGACGCTTGATAACGCTGCCCGAGAGGCGCGTGGCAACAGCGTTGAAGGCAAACAGGCCAATTTCAACGGGGAGGGCGATGATGTATGCGAGTGTGAGCAGCGAATAGAGCAGGTTGAATACCTGGCCGACAACACCGCCGCCTAGGGGAATAGCGCCATAGACGGTTGACGTCACATCGGTGAGACCGGTCTGGATGGTTGTTGTCCATCCCACGGTAAAGAAGTTGGTGATAACCCAGCTAATGAAGTTGAAGGCTCCCGGCTCCCAGCCTTCGCCAAGATTGAAAGAAAAGCACTGCGCCCAGGTGACGGGGGCGAATAAGCAAAAAGCGCCGAGAGCGAGAATTCCAAAGGCGACGATACGACGGTTGGAATTGATCTCGAAGCCAAAGAGCTTGTGCTGATAGTTGTGCCGTTCCAAGTGTATGGAATAGCAGAGCGCGACGAGAGCGACGAGGAATGCCGCAAACCAACAGATTGGAGAAATCAAAGTAGGTACCTCCTGTGAGTTTAGAGATGAACGGATATCGGGGACCGGGTTTGTTGCTGCCTACGTAAACATGCGATCTTTCAGCTCGGCGGCTTCGTTGATCTCGACGTTGGTTCTGCCTTGGAGATCTTCGGTGCGCTTGCTGGTGAGCTCGTTGCCCTTTAGTCCGTAGGTGGTGTACTGGACGATTGCGCCGGCGGTTTCTGCCGCCTGTCGTAAGGGCTCGTAGGAATCGGCCGTTTCGCACCATGCATAGAAATCGTCAACGGTGGCGTCGGGGTCGCCGCTAAAGAGTCGATACCATTCGCATCCAAAACTGCCAAGGACGGAGAACGTCTTTTTCTCGACAAGCTTGTCGCCCTTGTATTCGTAGTCCAGCGTTAGATCCACCAGATAGGCGGCTCCCGTTTCAAAGGCGTTCTCATTGCCCTGACGACCGATGACTTCGACCTCTGGATAGTACTTGCCAATAAACTCGGCGGCATCGCCTTCGTAATCGGCAACGATGCGCACGCTTTGCACCTTGCCCCGCTTGTACGTGCAGTGCAGGATTCGCAGCAATCGCTCCTGCCAAAACGCATAGGAAAACAGGTGGTCGACAAAGTGCGGATTTTCGAGTCGGTTTGCCTGGTCCATCCAAACGGTTTGGAACAGCTGGTAGTCGGCCTGTGGCTCGCCGGTGACCTCGCGGAACCACTGCACGGCGACGTCGGCGGGGACATAAAACGCAAGCCGCTCTTGCGGAGTGCCACTCTTGGTCGTTTTGGCACGCAGAGGAATCTCGACTTCGTAGCCGGTACCGTCGTCTGTTCCGCAGTTTAAAACGGGCGGCAGCATAAACTGGCAGGGACCCTCGTCGCATACGCGCATCGACTGGGGGCTAACGGGTCGCCCGTCAAATTCCATCTCGATGCCTGCGTCGTCTTCTTCATCCTCGTCATCGTCGTCGATGCCAAGGTCGTAGCCGGTGTAGTAGTCATCCAAGTGTCGCTCGTTTACATTTCGCCCGTTTACGACGTCAAAGACGGTAACGCCCGTCATGCGGTCGCAATACTTTGCGACTTCAAAGAGGTTGCAGCTTTCCTCGGGCGTAAAGTTGTTCATGCGGCGTTGGAACTCGATGGCGCATTCCTCGGGGTTGTAGCCGTCCATGCCGCTGCCGCTGACCCACCAGTTTGGGTCGCGATTGCTTTTGAAGTACCACCAGTACCAGACAGGGCAGAATACCGCATTTACGCCAAAAAAGACCTTTTGGATGATATTGCCGTTGCCGTCGAACTTGTAATCGAGCGGCAAGTTAACAACCGGATCGTTTGATGTGTCGCGCGCCATGGTGTGCTCCCTGCGATGATTTGTGTTGCGCGCGAAGATCGGATTGATGCGTCCGACCTATGCGCGCCTGTTACTTCGCATACTAGGCCGCCTGCGTTACATTCTGTTGCGCAACATCGTGGGCGGTGCGGAACACCGCCGAGGTCGATGCTACGCAACAGAAACGCTTTCTCGCTGTGCTAGCCGTTCTTTAGTAGCGTGCGGAGCGTTGGGCGTTGCCCGGGTTATAGCCCGCCCAGGCAGCGATGGCATCCGACTCAACGGCGCTCGTTGCAATGTTGATAAAGCTGCCGATACGGGGCAGGTCGGCATGGAAGTCTTCGAGCAGGTTGGGCTGGAATCGAAAGTCCTCAAAGTTGGCGGTGTTGGGGTTATAGAGCTGGCACGTGCCATCCTCGGCGGAAATTGAGCCAACCATGTAAATGGCCTTGTGCTCCACGGCCTCGGTATCGTCGACGTCGATCATCTCTCCGCGATCGTGCGCAGCGGCGGCGCGCTCCATGAGCTCGAGGAATCGGTCGGCTTCGGCGCTGCAGAGTACGCAGCGCGAGAAAAGCACCGTAAGGGCATAACCCGTCTTACGATCCAGCTTCTCTCGCAGCTCGCTAAAGCGCTGTGACTGTTCCGGGGTCATGCGCGTCTTGGACGGCGCGGTTTGTTTGAGTCCGCACGTTTTAAGGAACATCGCGTTGGCCTTGCGCAGGGCACTCATGGCGGCGGAGTCGCTCTTTGCCGCGGAGACGTCGATGCGTCCTCCCTCGGGAATCTGCTTATAGCGAGAGAAGCCCTTCTCGCCCTCGACGGGCATCCAGTACGTAATGACGTCATTTTCCACTACGCTAAAGCGGCACGTAAAGGGCACGCCGATTGCCGGCGCCTCGCCGTAGAACTTTACGCGCACGGCTTGGTCGGTGTCCGCCATCCACATCATAAAGCGCTGGCTATTGTCGCCGTTATGGCTCCGGAGCTTTGCAATAAGGTAGCAAACCGAGTCGCAACGGCTCTCGAGCGCGGCACCTCTTCCGGTGGCAATGGCGCTTATGCCTTGGGCCTTGAGCTCGATGTCGCGGTGCAGCGCGTTGAGCTCTTCGGATGTCAGCAGGTCTTGGCCGAGAAGTCCTGCGACAAGCGCGCCGACTTCTATGTCGGTATTAAGGGCGGCGTCGATAACCTTGCGATGCGCCTGGTGGCTTGCATAAGCCGGCATAGGCTTGCGGCCTGCGGCAAATCCAAATGGGTCGCGGATCTGGTCGCCGCCGCGATAGAGCGGCTCCAAAAAGAACATGTTCATGTCATTTTGCTTGCCCTGCTTTTGGCCGTAGGCATCGAGGGAGTTCCAGACATGCTTCTCTGCAATAGGGTTCATCCACAGGCTGATTTTCGATTTTTCTGCCGAGGAGGTCGAGGCGTTCTTTTTGGAGCTTGCGGCGGGACGAGAAGCCGGCTTCTGATATCCAGCGGGGAGAACTTGTTCAAAATCGAATTTTTTAAGCAGCCTAACGTAGACTCCGACCGATGCTTCCTCTGCCATTTCCGCCATGACCGGCTGCGAAGGGTCATCGACAAAGGAAATGCGCGTTTTGCCGTCATCGGAGACTGCCTGGCAGTAGCCGCATCGAAGTGCGACGTAGCCTTCGTTATCACTGCCGCGGTCAAAGTACATTTGCTCTTTGCAGCCGAGTGTGCCGGGGACGAATGCGGTCGGGTTTGCGATGTCGGGGATCGTAATGGCAGCGCCGGTCGCTCGCTTAAACTCATCGAAATACTCGACGTACAGCGGAATGCTGTAGTGCTGGACGAGCGCCTCGAGAACGACGGCGTTGGGCACGGAGTGCGCCACGCGATAGCGCACGGAGTTATAACCCCATTCGATATCGGTTGCATCATCGGGGATTCCGTGACCCACCATGGTCTTTAGGACTTCATCGGGTGAGTCAAACGTGCTATCGGGCGTACCGCAAATCGCCTGGAGCGAGAACCCGCCAAAGCACTTGTCGAGATCATCGCGGATATATGCGCAGCAGTCATGGTTGGGAAAGACAATACGAAACGTCATCGCACCCATGGCCTGGGATATGTAGACGTTGCCCGACGCCTGGGCATCGGACTCTGCTTGGGCATCGGACTCTGCCTGGGCATCGGACTCTGCCTGGGGCTCCTCTTGGGCGCCAAACTGGTCCTTGAGGAAGTCGAAGTACAGGGACACGTTTCCGCGCTGCGCATACGAACGCATGATGGGGTCGGTGGTGTCCTCAAAGTACTTTTGGCTTCCGTCGGGCATGGACATGGTTCCCATGCCGCAGCGGAACAGGGTGTCGGTGGCACCGTCGAACCCCTCCGGGAAATACACCCAGCAGCTCTTGTCGACCACGTTTGCAAACGAGACGCTGTCGCCCTGCGCATCGGCGATCACGGCGCCGGCAGCGAGCTCATCGGCATCGGTGTACTCGTAGTAGACGGGAACGCCGATCATCTTGGAGATAGTCTTGGCAACCTCCAGCGAGGGGATGCCGTTGTACTCGTATTGGAGTGAGTTGTAGCCCCAGACGACGTTGGTGACCTCTTCGCCGTCGGACCCGCAGGTCTCCAGGGCGGCATTGGTGGCGTCGGTCGGATCCATGTGCTGGAAGTCCTCGTAATCGGGGATCACGGTAGCAAAGCAGAACTCGCCATAGTCTCGCTCCAGGGCAGCTTTTGCCTGCATGCAGATATCGTGGTTGGGAAACACGATGCGATTGACAATCTGGTTGATCGAGATCCCTCGGTCGGTATCTTGAAGTAGATGCTCAAAAATCTCGTCCATCGTTCCTTCTTTCGTATGCGGTGGAAGCCGGCGATCCCGGGTTTTAGGGCTCGTGGCTTTGCTAACTCGAACGCTACCGCCCCGATGGGCGAGAACGTTGCGCAACATCCGCGAGTGCGCAAATTGCAATACGGAACGGTTTGTGCTTGGTGGTGGCGATAGGGAGCGGACGAGTCCTGCGCAAACCCTCGGTAAATGAAAACGCGCCCGTCGGCAGGTTGTTGCCGGCGGGCGCGTTCAGGATTACATATGGGTTGATGCCCGCGACTAGGCTTCTTTCTTGATGGAGCCGAGTGTCACGACTGTGGCGATTGAGGCAATGCAGCACAGGGCCGGATAGATGGGGCCGGAGCAAGTCGTGGACATCCATGCCATAATCGCGGCAACAAGGGCGAGCAGAGTAAAGCCGATACGCGCGATGGATACCTTTTTCTGCAGGAATGCCAGAATAAGGCCGATAACGGAGACAATGACCGGAATGGCCCACGTGTAAACCATCATGTTGACGTCGCCGATGCTGCTACTGCTGCTGCCATACGCCGCCATTGTATCGGCGTAGTCGCCCATCTCCAGCATGGTATAGCTGGACTTAAGGCGATATGCCTCGCCAGCTGTGCTATCGCCACCAAAGAAGCTAGAGAGGTTATTGGCGCCATCGGAGATGTACTGGGATGTTTGAAAATCGCTGGCGGAAGGCGAGAACCACGGCATAAAGGCCAGGATGAGGGCGATGACGCCAATGACCAGCGGGACGATGACGTTGGTGTTGAGCGAGGTGCTCGGGACGCTGATCGCTGGCTTCGCGGGGCTGGGGGTGGCGGCGTGGGCAGCGGGCGTCTTGGCCGGCGCTGCCTCGCGGGTGGCGGCAGGCTTGGCCGGAGCGGGCTGGCTGGCAAGCTTGTTGCCACATTTGGGGCAGAAGGCGACGCCGTCGGGAATCTTCTCTCCGCACTTGGGGCAGAACATGATGTTTCCTTTCGTTGGGAACCTTGACGAGCCCTAAGATAAGCTTCGATTCTCTGGTTATGTTGCGCAACATTGAGCGCGATGGCGTGGGTATCCTTGATGCAAACGAATTAAAGGCGGAGAAAGGATCCCCATGAGCTTCTTTGACGATCTTCAGAACTCTATCAATCGCAGCGTTGCCGGCGCCAACCGCACGGGCAACACGATTAAGCTCAAGGCACAGCTGAACGAAGCCATGAAGCGACGTCAGACCCTTGCTGCCCAGCTTGGCGCCAGTCTGTACGATGCAACCAAGGACGACCCGACGTTCCGTGCCGGTCGCGAGGCCATTTACGACGGCATTGCTGCCATCGATGCCGAGCGTGCCGGCTATCAGGCCGAAATTGACCGCATCGAGGCCGAGGCACAGGCTGCCCAGGCTGCCGCCACGCATTACACCTGCCCGTTTTGCGGCTCTTCCGTTGCTGCCTCTGACCTGTTTTGCTCGGGCTGCGGAAAGCCCATGGCAGAGATCGAGGCCGAAATTACAAAGCAGCGAACCAGCGGTATTGCGACGGCGGCAGCTTCGAGCGCGTCAAGCGTTGCGACGTGCCCTCAGTGCGGCTTCTTCATCAATGAGGGCGATACGTTCTGCATGAACTGCGGTGCCAGGTTGGAGTCGGTGTCTGTGCCGGTTGTCGAGTCTGAGCCTGAGCTGGTTGCCGTGCCCGAACCGGTTGCCGTGCCTGCGCCGGAGCCGGTTGTTGTACCCGATCCCGAGCCGATTGCAACTCCCGCACCTAAGCCCGAGCCGATCGTTACGCCTGCACCTGCCTTTGAACCCGAGCTGGTCATTGCTCCCGAACCTGCCGCCGCGCCTGCACCCGCGTTTGTGCCCGAGTTCGTGCCCGCAACGGAGTCCGTACAGGTAACCGCGCCAGAACCCGAGTCAGCCGTTTCTCTCCCTAACAACACGTGCCCCACCTGCGGTGCACCCAACGATCCCGAGGACAAGTTCTGCATGCATTGCGGCACCAAGCTTCGTTAACGCAACTTTAGTATCGACAAAGCCGAGCTTCGTCATGGGGTCGGATCCTTCTAGGCACTGCGCCTAGAGGGGTCCGGCCCTTTTGCGTCGGGCGTATCGGTGCCTAGTCCAGCTACCGTTTAATGTTGCGCAACAGAATTTGACCAACACCGCTTAGGGTTGAAAGCGTCCGGTGGATAAGAGAAAGGAATCTACCATGCGAAACATCAAGAAATGTTTCAGGGGGGGGTTGTTGGTCGGAGCGCTTGCGCTCTCGATTAGTTCCCTAGTTGTGGGCAGCGTGGCCGCTGTCGTCGCGCCCACCCCGGCGTACGCCGCCTCCAAGAAGTCGTCCAAGAAGTCCAAGGGCGGATCGGTTAAGGGCGTCAAGGTCCAGAAGAAGGTCGACAAGTATTCCTGGGCCGAGCTCGCGAAGATCTCCGACGCCATGACCAAGTCCGGCAGCCGCAAGGCGGCGCTCAAGATCGCCAAGGAGTACAAGCTCTGCGACAAGAAGGGCAAGCTTGACGGCACCCAGACCAAGAGTGTGGCGCTGTCTACGGGTAAGACCTCGGTCCGCATCGTCGGCTTCTACCATGACGACCTGTCCGACGGATCTGGCAAGGCCGGCATTACGTGGCAGTTTGTCGATGGCATGTGCAACGCGCCCTATATGGCGGAAAATGGTAACCGCGGTGTCGATAATTTTAAGCTCATGGATACGACGATGCAGGGTCTTGCCGCCGATTCTTGGCTGCCATCCGATCTCACCAGCCGTTTGGCAACGGTTTCAGTCAAAACGGCATCCGTCGATTCGGTCAAAAACGGTGAGGCGGTTTCTTCCGACGCTAAGTTGTGGGCGCCTTCGGCTGCTGAGGTTCTGGGCGATGCCAAGGACATGGCAGGCTTAAATCGCGATACTGAGTGGATGGCAAATGCACTGAATGCTGAGGGCACGCAGTACGATTTATTCAAGGACCAGGGTCTAAGCTGGGATGATCAATCGGGTGCATTCTCGGATTATCCAACATCATATTTTTATACCTGTGATTACATTGGGGATGCTGTCGATAAAGGTGCTAATGGTATGGAAATGCCCCTAGTAAAAGAAGGCGCTACACCCACCATAGTCTCGGATAGTAAGTCGGACGATGATCAATGCGTGACTGTCTATAGGTCGCTGTACTTGAATCCGAAAACCCCGGATGAAAATTTCAATAACTATGCCGTGGCGCAGGGACAATCGAAAATTGCTAGTCCCAGCCGCTATGAAGCTTTGGCCACGGTTGGCGACAAGGTGACCCAGCCCCTGTTCTGCCTTACTTCTGCAGCCGACGAGGATTCTGCAGCTGCGGAGTCCAACGGTGTCACTATTCAGGACAGCGTCGACAATTACAGCTGGAGCGACCTCAAGGCTATCGCCGACGAGATCGCCGACGCGGCGAATAATGGTGGCGATCCGTATGCCGTTGCTGCCAAATACCATCTGGGAGATGAAGACGGCGCCCCCACGGCTTCCAGCTATAAGACGGTGGAGCTCAAGAACGGCGTGACAGCTAAGGCATATATTGTCGATTACGGCTGCGACGATCGCGCCGATGGCAAGGGCAAAGCGGGCATCACGTTCCTGTTTGACGACGTTGCCCCGTTCGAGGCCTCGATGAACAAGGATGGCGCCAATTCTGGCGGCTGGAAGGACAGCGACCTTCGCAAGACGCTCAACAAGCAGTTTATTAAAAAACTGCCCAAAGACCTTAAGAACAGTATCGTTAAGGTCAAGAAGCTCACCAATAACTCCGGCGTAACGACCGATGTTTCGTCGGTGACTGAGACTGAGGATGCTCTGTGGCTGCCGTCTGCTATGGAGATATTTGGAACAACCGACATTGAGGACGAGACGACCGGGCTCATTAGGCTGCAGCCTGACCAAGTGCCTGTTTACGAGGCAGAGGGCAAATCTTACACGTTGTATCAATTGGTCAAGCTCCTCTATCGTTACGATAATGATTACCCCACTGCGTGGACGCGTTCGTGCGATGCTTCTCAATCCGGAGCTTTTATTGCCTATAACGGTTTTGATATCTATTCGGGCGTTGATGCCGACGAGGCATATGCAGTTTTCCCCGGCTTCTGCCTGTAGTCGTTAATACTGCCCGACGGTGATTATGAGCCCTCGGAGGGGGACGCTCTCCGAGGGCTTTGATCACACTCGTATCAATGATGCATAACGAATCATTTGATTTATTCGGGACGATGCAACTGTCCTAATACACGGAGGGAAGGAGAGGCCATGAAATGCCCCAAGTGCGGCGCCGAAATCGCCGAGGAGGCTGCATTCTGCGGTAAATGCGGCGCCAAGATTGAACATGAAGATGCTGGCGTGACGGATGCCGTTGTGCCGGATGCTACCACTGAGGATTCGGCGGACGCTGCTGCCGAGAACTCGGCGGACGTTGAGGTTGAGTACGCTCCGGAGGAAGCACCTGAGGAGGACTCAACGGATGAAAAGGTCGAGGGAGAGTCGGAGAAGCAGCTCAGCAAGAATGCCAAGATTGCGATTGCTTCAGTGGCCGTTGTCCTCATGGTTGCCCTTGGCGTTTTCCTGTTCAATCAGCAGCAGCAAAAGGATTTTGAAAAAGCTGTCGAGAATCAGGTACTCGAAGAAGCTAAAGCGGAGTACGAAGGTCAGACGGAGCTCTTCGCCAAAAACGATTACGTTGAGCCTTCGGAGTACCAGGTCGATTCGCTTGTGGTATCCGAGTACAACGAGAGCAATGGCAAGGTGACGGGCACTGCGACCGCCGACGTGTCCAACGAAAGCTTCTCTACAACGGTCGAGCTCAATTATGCTGCCGATGTGGATGGCAACAGGAACGTGTCGAACGTGACGATCGAACCCACCTCTACCGAGACGACCCCGCTCTCGGGCATTACGACGGACGAAGAGCACGGGATCGAGGATGCTGATCCGGAGCTGTATAGCGATGACACATGTGTCGTTGAGTACGTTGATGACAGCACGGCGAATTGGGTCGTGACGTCCGGTGCCAAGCACGAGCTGACGTACAAGTTCAACGGCAAGAAGTGGAAGTTCAAAAAGGACGAGCTGAGCAGCGATATCGAATGGGGCGATTTCTCGGGGACGTATTATCCTGCTGACGGCTCCGATGGCTGGCTCCGTATGTATTCCAATACCCCGGGAACCGTGGTCTGCGAATGGCATGGTGACTATCACATTAGCGGCTCGGCTGGAGACGTTATCCAAGACCTTAGCGGCACCGTTAACGGATCGGTCGGCGACGTTGAGATTCAAGACTATGGCAACGGGTTCTATGGCTTCGATTTTAGCGATGAGCATGGGTATGCCGCGAACGGTCTTCGTGGAATGGTTCACTTCAAACTGGTCTTCAACCCCGAACAAGAGGGCAGTCTAAAGCTGTTTAAGAGCGAATACCAGCAGCAGGCAACGGAAAGGTACCAGCAGTTTATTGCAATTGCCAATTTCCGTCATGGCAGCAGCGTCAATAACCTGCGCGAGCGCTCGGCTGGCGTCATTGGTATTCCTGATGACTTTAGTGGTGGTCAGAGTTCGTTTAACGATACGAACTTTACCTATAACAGGAAAGATGAATAGTCGTCCACATCACGTGACGATCGATGGGCCCGAGGGTTGTCCTCGGGCCCTTTTTACATAGATAGCATTTTGGGGTGCCTTGTTGTGCGCTTGCTAATTGCCCGATCCTTTAAATGTTGCGCAACAGAAAACGCTTGACCCCACTTAAGGTTGAAGGCGTCCGGTGGATAAGAGAAAGGAATCTGCCATGCGAAACATCAAGAAATGTTTCAGGGGGGGGGTTACTGGTAGCAGCGATCGCGCTCACGGTCAGCTCCTTCGTTGCGGGTAGCGCCGTGGAGCTCGTGGCTCCGACCCCGGCGTACGCCGCCTCCAAGAAGTCGTCCAAGAAGTCCAAGGGCGGATCGGTGAAGGGCGTCAAGGTCAAGAAGAAGGTCGATAAATATTCCTGGGCCGAGCTCGCCAAGATCTCCGACGCCATGACCAAGTCTGGTAGCCGCAAGGCGGCCCTCAAGATCGCCAAGGAGTACAAGCTCTGCGACAAGGACGGCACGCTCGACGGCAGCCAGACCAAGCGCATGGCGCTCCGCGACTGCGAGAGCACAGTTACGATTGTTGGCCTGTATCACGACGATTTAGCTGACGGCTCGGGCAAAGCGGGACTTACCTGGCAATTTACCGATGGATTGTACGCGGGCAGTCCGATGTACGCCTCTGGTGCTGACGGTTTCGACTATTTTCCCAGTTCGATCAAGGATCGTTTGGCTACCATTTCTAAGAAGACGGTCTATCTCGATGGCGCCAAGACCAGCGAGGCGACCTCGGAAGACGTTAAGATGTGGGCACCTTCGGCGACCGAGTGCCTGGGCGATGCCGAGGACATGCCTGACGTCAATCGCGACTCCGAGTGGATGGCCAAGTCCCTCAATGCCGAGGGTACACAGTATGATTATTACGAGTATCTAGGCTTAAGTTGGGCAAACTCAACAGGATACGCTAGCGATACCGACGTTGAATGTCCTTATGGCTTCGCTTCCATTGATGACGGCCAAGGGGGTCTGAATCTTCAAGGTGGTTATGGTCCCTACAATTCGAGGGGGTCGGGCTTCAGAAGCATTTATTACGATCCTTCTATGCCTGATGCCGATTTGAGGTACTTGGCCGAAATGGGCACCCAAGCATATTCGGACTCCAACGCATATGCATGCTCCAACTACAATACTTGGTCAAATGATCAGGGCAATATTACGAATGTCGCAGTCATGCCCATGTTTTGTCTGACTGCTTCCTCGGCTGACGATGCGGCAGCAGAGTCAAATGGCGTTGCCATCCAGGACAGCGTGGACAACTATAGCTGGAAAGACCTTAAGACCATTGCCGATGAGATCGCGACGGCGCAGGATGATGATTCTGCGACGGGTATCGCCAAGAAATATCACTTGGTGTCTGAAGACGGTAGGCTGGGTGATGCGTGCTACAAGACCGTCAAGCTTTCTACTGGTGCCGAGGTAAAGGCTTATATCGTTGGCTTCAACCATGACGATCGCGCCGACGGCAAGGGCAAGGCTGGCATTACGTTCATGGTGTGCGGAACGCCGGTTCTCAGCGATTCTATTAACGAGGACGGATCCAACACCGGCGGCTGGAAAGACAGCGATATTCGCAAGAGTTTGAATAAGAAGGTGCTTGCCAGCATGCCCAAGGATCTTAAGAAAAGAGTCGTCAAGGTGACCAAGCTCACTAACAACGCTGGCGTTACGACAGATGCCTCTTCGGTGACGGCGACGGATGATTCGCTCTGGTTGCCTTCCTTGGTAGAGCTCTTTGGTAATGATGGACTTGAGGGGTCGCTTGGCTCGAATCAGTCTGACGCGCTTGGTGTTTACGAGGCGGAAGGCAGTCAATATAAAATTTGGTACAAAACTGCCGGTCCCGCCTGGACTCGTACCTGCGATGCCTCCCAGTCCGGCCAGTTCCTGACCTACAACGGCATAAACTATAGTGGTTCGGCCAAGTCCAGCAACAGTAATGACATTTATCTGGGCTTCTGCCTGTAGGAACTGAGTCATTTCGATTCGGCAATTGTGGCCCCGGGATTTTCCCGGGGCCCTTTTGGTATTGGAGGGGGATATCGGCTCGCCCTGCAATGTTGCGCAACAGAATGCGTGAATCGTGCCCGAAGATGAATGCAGTACAAGATGATGGCCGAGAGGAGACGGCATGTCTTTTGATATGACAAGGCGCGAGGCGCTGGGAGTGTTGGGGGCTGCCGCCGGCACGCTGCTGGCAGGTCCGTTGCCGGCGATGGCAAGCGATAACAAAGATGACGATTCGTCTTCCGACGCTGCCAAGGGCTCTGAAACTGGCGCCCTGTATGCGGCACTGCCTGGTGCGAACTCCAATTGGGGATTCGTCGATATTAACGGTTCGTGGGTGATTGAGCCCTCGCTTGGCGGCATCGCCAGTGCACCAGGCGACAGCTGCTATACCGTGCCGCACGTTAACGATTCTTCATTCGCGCGAGACAACCAGATCAACGACAACCTGGAATTGCATGGCGGCGTTTTTGATGGTGACTTGTTCCCCGCTACCACAGCAGACGATACCGAGACCTGGGGCTATATTGACCGTACGGGCAAGTGGGCGATCGAGCCGCAGTATCTCTATGCTGCATGTTTTATCAACGGCTTTGCTGTTGTGCAGGATAAGGATGAAGATTTTCACTTTATAACGCCCAAGGGCAAGGACGCCTTTGGCAAGCTCGACTGCAAGACGCTTACGCCGTTTTTTGAGGGCTATGCGTGCCTGTACAGCGGCGATGGTTGGGGCGTAATCGATACCAAGGGCGAGTGGGCGCTTGCTTCGGCTAAAGACACGACCAGCCCGTATAAGTACAGTGCACCGCTCGTTTTTAACGAAGGCAAGTGCTTTGACGATTTTAAGTACATCGATACTTCGGGCAATACGATTTTTGAGTTCAGCGAAGAGGACCGCGGCTACGCGAACCGTCTCTACGATGGCTACAAGGACACGAGACCGATCTATAAATCGTTCCATCAGGATCGCGTTTTTTACGGGCACCGCATGTACGATGCGCAGGGCAAGGTGCTGACGGACTTTACGTTTAACGACTTTAAGCAAGTCATTATTGCCACGTACCAGGACGAGCGCATCTTTCATGAGGACCTTTGCGCTGCCAAAGATCCGATAACGCACGTGTGGGGCTATATCGATAAAGACGGTACTTGGGTTATCAAGCCACAATTCGAAGTGGCGTATAGCTTTAGCCAGGGGCTTGCCATGGTTCTTGACCCGGCAAGTGGCAACTACGGGTTTATTGACAAAAACGGCGACTGGAAGATTCCTCCGCGCTTTGGGCTGCCCGATGGCTATGCAGGTGATCTGAGCTACACGTTTGATGAAAATGGCCGCGTGTTTGTCGTGGCCGATCTTCCCGATGGCTCGAACTCGGCCCGCAAACGCTACGGCTGGATCGATACCGACGGCAACTGGGTTTGTTCTTGGGAGTACTAGTCATGAAATGCAAACAGTGTGGAAAAGAGCTTAAGCAGGGCGCAAAGTTTTGCGTCTACTGCGGTGCGCGCGTGGACGATGTCGACCTGGGACAGACGGTGACTGTTGAGCCTGTTGAGCCTGTGACAGATGCCGACTTGGGTCAGACGGTGACCGTTGCGCCGGTTGAGCCTGCGGTGGATGCTGATGCAACGGCGACGGTCGACCCCGATATGACGGTTGCAGTCGATCCCGATATGACGATGACGGTTGAACGTCGCAAGGCTGTAGCAGATTCTGATGCAACGACGGTGGTCGAACCCGTTGATGGACCGATGGGCGACGTGGTGGATGAGGCTGCAAGTGAGCCGGTTGACGATAGTGCGGACGAGCTTGCGGACGAGTCTGTTGATGGCAACGCAGGTGACTCTGCGGACGAGCCGGTTGACATGAGCGCTGCGTTCGAGCCGAGCTCTGAGGCTACGACGGTGCTTCCGGACGATCCCTTTACCGTCGCGCCGACTCAGCAGACCGTCGCCATGCCCAAAGCATCCGCGCCGGTCGATTACTCGGATGCCAATAGTGCCGCCTCGGCTTCTGCTGACCCTAAATCGCCCAAGTCTCGCCGCGCTGCTATCGGCGTGGGCGTTGCCGCTGCCGTTGTGGCCGTGGGTGCCATCGGAGCGTTCGCTCTCAAGGGGCTGGGTGCCAATACTTCGGCCGATGACTCGGATTCCGTTACGAAGTCGTCCTCTAAGGCGGCGTCTCAAAAGGGCGGAATCATCAAAGAAAAGCAGATTAAGACCGATATCACGGCGGTCAATCAGCTCTCCAAGGGCTTTATCCCCGATAGCAAATTTGTCGATGGTGGCAGCTATGCGCTCGAATCTTTGGACGTGACCTCGCAAAAGGAGGACTCGGATGGCAACGTGACCGTTAAAGCCACGACCGTGACTCGCAACAATGCCTTTGAGTCCACGGCTTCGCTTACCGGCACGTACACCAAGAAAGGGGAGAAATACACGCCCAGCTGGAAGGTAGATTCCTCGACCACCAAGGCCATCGCTCCTATCGAAAAGGATCCGAGCGGGCTTTGGACTCAGGGCGATGTCACGTTTGACAAGAAGGCTCAGACTTCGACCGTCAAGGTAAACTACGAACCCCTCTGGTTTGAGACGGTCGACGGAGACGTCGAGTACACCTATAAGTTTGATGGCTCCAAGTGGGTTCTCGATGGTGACAAGGCGCCCAAGGTGAGCTATGAAAACCTGGTGAGCGACAAGTACACCGATACGTCCGATGAGGGACGCAAGGCGCTGGTCGAGAACTTTAAGATTACCTCTGCCGATAACGGCAAGATCGCGTTTAGCTTTAAGTGGACGCAGCTCTTCGAGTCGTTCTATTCGGCTGTAACGCCCCAGATGAGTACCGATGTTTCGGGCGAGGCAACGATCATTCCCGTGACTATGGATTCCGGCAAACGATTTATTGTTTGCAAGACGCTTATTGAAAAAGACTCTGAGGTCGCAGGCGAAAAGGACGCGTTTGCCGTGAGCATTATGGCCGAGGGTCCTGCCGAGTATGACGATGCGTCTAAGCAAGAAATTCTGGTTGACGTAACGGGCAAGATGTCCAAAGAGGATCACGACGGTCTTGGATCCGATTTTGCGGGCACGTGCGGCCAGACGTTTAATAGCAGGTTCGAGATTCCCCAGGAGCAGAGTCCCACGAAGGAGTAGGACTTCTGCATGTTTTTGGCGCCACGCGGTTGCGGACCCGCGTGGCGCCGTTTTGGTCGGTCCAGAAGGCGTTGCTTCCCATGCCATCCCGGGAGCGGCGCCTTCTGGACCGACCGCTTGCGTTTGTAGTGGCGGACTTTTGAGTTCGGTCGCGTTGTCCGTTTATGGGCGTTTCCGCCGTCAGCAGATCTGCTTCGTTCCCGGCAATGTTGCGCAACGTCTGCTTGGTATGGATTTCTACACTTGAGTTGTCCAAAAGGGATTCGGTTCTTGAATGAGGGATGATCGATGAGCGGGAATTCCTATTACGATGACGATATGTCCGAAGAGGACTGCGAGCGGGTCATGGAGCATATGTACGAGCTTGAGTGCGAGCTCGAGGAGCCCCATAACGCGCGTACTGACCAGTTGATTCGCGAGGAACTCGAGCAGCTTTCGAGCGCCATGTTGTTTGAGCCGGTGGTAAAAAACGGTGAGTACCTTGGCGAGCGCGACCATGTGCCCGGGTATTGGACGGATCGTCGCGATTTGGAGTCTCAGTCTTCAGACGCTTCGAGCGATGCTGACGAGGTGGAGAAGGATGAGCCGTTTGATTTGATTGGCTATCAGGGCTCTTCTTCGGGCGGCTCGGTGCTCGACATGTTTACTCCCATTTTAAGGAGTCGCGTGTTCTGGATCCTCATCGCGTTTTTGGTGTTTATCGGCCTGCTCGACATGTTCTACGACAGTTTTATCGTTCCTTCGGGCTTCGCTATAAGTCGCATCAATTTCCAGGGCTTGGTACTGCTGGCGATTGTTGTTGTATGCGTTGCCCTGAGACATCGCCGCCGCTAACGACGGTATTGGCGCAACTGCCAATGTTGCGCAACAGGTTATCTGGACAGCGCCGTATGCTCGGGTTGTCCTGAAGTCAAAGAGAAAGGACAGGACAATGGCTGAGGTTGAGGTAAGGGCTTTGGGTCCCGATGACGTGGACGCGATGGTCGATCTGGACGAGCAATCGGGCTACGAGGTCTATGACGAGTACGCTGACTTTGTTGAAGACGAGGACGAGGAGAACAGCAGCCTCTGGGGCGTCTTTGCCGATGACGAATTGGTCGGTTTTTGTGTAACGGGCGGTGCAGATGACCCCGACCTGCCGGATGCCGTTACGGAGCACCCGCTCAACGAGTACACGTCGACGTTTTTGAGCCATGTGTATGTTGACCCCGACTACCGCGGTAACGGCTATGGCGCGCGCCTGGTGCACGACGCCCTGTTGGGATACTGGGAGAGCGAGGGCGAACAGCAGCCTACATTCCTGGATCTGAGCGGATATCTCTTTGATGATGCTGATGCGGATCCGATCAAGCTCGCGCATCTGCTCATCAAGTTCTTTGGGAAGAACGGGTTTGAGCCCATTCCCGATGATGAGAACGACATCACCTACACTTGCATGGTCTTGGATCCCGAGAACTTTAAGGACCCGGACGCGGAGTAGGAGTCGCGGGGTGTTGGTTCAGCTTCCCTAGTTGGTGTTTAACGGGGCCGGACGTTCCAGTTGTGATGACTGGGCGTCCGGCCCTTTTTTATTGTCTGTCGGTCTGGTGATCAGCACGTTTGTCTCGATCTGTAACAACAAGTAGGGGATACGGGGCCTAGATGTTACAGATCGAGATTGTTCCTCTGCCGACAGCTCAACTGTCTCAATCTGTAACATCTACGGTCGTTTTTGCTCCGTAACTGTTACAGATTGAGATGTTTGCGGATGGGACCGACCGTTTGTCTCGATCTGTAACAACTGGACGAAGATTCGGCCTGTAACTGTTACAGATTGAGATGTTTGCGGATGGGACCGACCGTTTGTCTCGATCTGTAACAGTAAGACCCGGTTTTGCTCCGTAGATGTTACAGATTGAGACATTCGGCTGGACCTTACCCCGCCCGCCCCGTCATCTGTGGTTTACGTGGGGGCATGCGAAGCGCGGGTATACTAACCGGCGGCGAATCTGCTCCATCGCTTAGAGCTGCTGCGTCTGGACGGCGCGTGATAGGGCTGCCAAAGCGATCGCCAGCGTGCTGAGCAACGTCCTCTCTGTGCGCACCTGTTTTTGTATGTATTAGCGCACTACCAAGCACGCCCGCGCGGCCGCATGCCGTGCCCATTGCGCGTGCAGATAAGGAACAACAACATATGCGTAATTCTGTATCCGACGTCACCGACGCCGAGATCCTGGACGAGACCCGCGAGGCCATGACCCAGGCTGCCTTCGATGCCGCCGATGAGGCAAATGCCGCCCAGGCCGTCGAGTCCGCTACCGAGAGCCTGCCCGCCTTTGACGAGCTGGGGCTTTCGGACGAGATGCTTCGTGCTATCGAGAACCTGGGCTACACGGCGCCGACGCCTGTTCAGGCCGGCTCGATTCCTGTGGTGCTCGAAGGCCGCGATCTGCTTGCCGCCGCTCAGACTGGCACCGGCAAGACGGCGGCTTTCTTGCTGCCGACCATGAACAACCTGGAGCACATCGCTCCGCCCAAGCCCGTGCGCGAGCGCGGCAGCCGCAACCGCCGTCGCGGTGCCAAGAAGCCCGAGGGCAACGGCCGCGGCCCCGTGATGCTCGTCATCACCCCCACGCGCGAGCTTGCCCAGCAGATCGACGAGGTCGCGAGCAAGATCGCCGACGTCACCGGCCACGTCGCCGTGACCGTCGTGGGTGGCGTGAGCTACAAGCCCCAGACCGCGGCGCTCAAGTATGGCTGCGACATCCTGGTCGCCACGCCGGGCCGTCTGGTCGATCTGATTGAGCAGGGCGCCTGCCACCTGGACGAGGTCAAGGTGCTGGTGCTCGACGAGGCCGACCGTATGCTCGACATGGGCTTTTTGCCCGCCGTCCGCCGCATCGTGCGCGAGACGCCGGCCGAGCGCCAGACGCTGCTGTTCTCGGCCACACTTGACGAGGAGGCTGTGGGCGAGATCACCGACCTGGTGAGCGACCCGGCTCGCGTGGAGATCGCACCGGCCACGTCGACCGCCGACACCGTCGACCAGTTTGTGTTCCCGGTGTCCATCGAGGCCAAGAACAACCTGCTGCCCGAGTTCCTCAAGAAAGAGGGCCCGGAGCGCACCATCGTCTTTATGCGCACCAAGCACCGCGCCGACAGCTGCTGCCGTCGCCTGGAGCGCAAGGGTATCAAGGCCGCAGCGATTCACGGCAACCGCAGCCAGGCCCAGCGCGAGCGCGCGCTTTCGGCCTTCCGCGACGGTACCGTCGACGTGCTGGTGGCAACCGACGTGCTCGCCCGCGGCATCGACATTAGCGACGTGCGCTACGTGGTGAACTTTGACGTGCCGGCCGAGCCGACCGACTACATCCACCGCATTGGCCGCACAGGCCGCGCCGGAGAGCTGGGCTGGGCCATTACGTTCGTGACCGAGCAGGACGTGGACGAGTTCTACGAGATCGAGAAGCTCATGGACAAGACGGCCGACATTTACGAGGCCGGCGACCTGCACGTGGGTCCCAACCCGCCGGCGGTTGATCCCGAGCGCGATCCTGCGGCCTTTAAGGTGAAGAAGAAGACCAAGCGTGGCAAGTCCAAGAGCAAGAAGAAACTTGAGCAGGCGCGCCGCGATGGCAAGCGCAACGGCGACGATTACGGCGATGTGGCCGGTCGTTCCAACCGCGGTCGCGACGAGCGCCGTGGCGACGGCGAGCGCCCGAGCCGTCCCAAGCGCGGCGGCAAGACCCGCGTGCGCGAGGGCGTTCAGGCCCGCGTGGACGAGGCCGTGGAGAGCGTGGCCCGCGAGGTGGCTGCTGAGGAGCGCGGCGGTGCTGTTGAGCAGGGCCCGCGCGGCAACCGTGCCGAGCGTCGTGCCAAGCAGTTCCAGGGCGAGGCGCACCGCCGTCGTCGTGAGGACGAGGACCGTGGTGGTCGTCGTCGTGTTGAGCGCGAAGACGAGGGCCGCGGCTCGCGCGGCGGCAAGCGCGGCTCGGGCGACCGTCGTCGCTCCGGTCGCGATGGCGAGCGCGGTGGCCGTGATGAGCGCCGTGGCGGCGAAGGTCGTGGTTCGCGTGACGAGCGTGGTACCCGCGGCGGCGAGTCCCGCGGCGGCAAGCGCTTTGATGAGCGCGGAGTCCGCGAGGGTGGCCGTGGCGGCGAGCGTCGCGAGGGCGCTCGTGGCAACGGCGGCCGCAGCGGCGCCGGCCGCTCTGGTGAGTCGCGCGATCGTCGTGATCCGCGTGCCAGCCGCGATCGTCGCGATGACTGGCGCAACTACGACGACACCCGCGAGGAGCGTCGTGGCGGCTATCGTGGCGGGCGTGGCGGCAACCAGGCCGGCTCCCGCGGCGGTCGCTCTGGCGGTCGCGATAACCGTGGCAGCTATGGCAACAACCGCGGTGGCAAGCGCGGCGGCAGTTCCCGTCGTCCCGGCGACGGCGGCGGCAAGCGCAAATAACACACGCATCGCACGCTAGCGTGAGACAAGCTAAGGGCCCGAGCAAACAACGCTCGGGCCCTTTTGTTTGCCGTGTCCATCGCTAATTCAAACGTGATTTTCTCGGGAATGCATCTGGGGGATGCTGAGGACCTATTTTCCGCCATGCAGCAATGGGTCCTATGGAGTGCGCCGTGCATTTTTTGGAGTATTCTGCAGTTCGAGTTGTCTGCATATGATTCGACGTCGCCAACGGTGGCCTTCGGATATCCCTAGCGAGCGTTCCGAGTCAGATTTCGCCGTTTTCCGGAGCAGGGGCGCGTCATTCTCGCCATGTCGGGACTTAGAACGATACGGCGCCCTACAGTTTTGCTCGCCCGCGGCGGTGCTGGCGCGGTCACGTTGCAGAATACTCCGTTTTTTGCACGGGCCAGGATGGGGTACCTCAGGAGAACACGGCGGTATCCCGTAAATATATACAATCTGTACCGTAATTTATACAAAACGAAGAGGCAGACAGCGTAGGGTGGGTGCATTGGGGTGCTTGGTGCACCAAAACGGGGATCCCATGCGCCGTATACTCTGTCTGAATGTGAAAACGGCTTGACGCGTTGCCTGGCGTAGGGGGAGGGTGCCTCGATGAGCGTATTCGAAATTGTGTTTAGTCCGACGGGTGGAACGCGGAAGGTGTCTGGCCTTGTGGCCGGGGCACTGGACAAGAATACCGTTACCGTCGATCTGACCGATAGCGGGCTAGATTTCAGCGCTGTCTCGATGACTGAGGACGACGTGGCCGTAATCTCTGTGCCGGCGTATGCCGGTAGAATCCCGGCTGTGGTGGCTGACCGGTTGGGCATGGTGCGCGGCAACGGGGCTCGGACTGTTTTGGTTTGTGTATACGGAAACCGCGCGTTTGAGGACACGCTCGTAGAGCTGGAGGACGTTGCGAAGCGCGCCGGATTTAGGGTGGTTGCAGCGGTTTCTGCTATTGCCGAGCATTCCGTTGCTCGTCAGTTTGCTGCTGGGCGACCGGATGCGCAGGATGCGGCGCAGCTCGCAGAGTTTGCGCAGCAAATTCAGCAAAAGCTGTTGGCTGAGGATGCGTCTGAGCCCTCTATTCCCGGCAATCGTCCTTATAAACAAGCTGGAAGTCACCGTATGGCACCCGAGGCAACAGAGGATTGCGTCTTCTGCGGTGCATGCGCCGCGGCGTGCCCCGTTTGTGCTATCGACAAGGGCGACCCCAAGCGAGCAGCTGGCGAGGCGTGCATCTCCTGCATGCGCTGCATCGCCGTATGTCCGCGAGGCGCTCGCAAGCTTGATCCCAACAAGCTATCCGCTGTTTCCCAGATGCTGAGCAAGGTTTGCGTCGTGCGGAAGGAATGCGAGCTCTTCATCTAACGCATGCGAAATTGCTGCAAGGAGTGTCCCTGGGTACTGGCAGTAAAGGAACGTCCCTAAGTGTCGCTTAAATACCGTTTATCGAAGAATAAATACCGCTCACCGGTCATAATGACTATCCCGGCTTTGCTGTTGCCTACAATAACCCCCGTAAAAAGAAATGCGGAAGGTTACCGAGTCCCTCGGACGTGGGCCTAACCAAAGTCTTTGAACGGGTGTGTCTCTATGGACGCATTCGTTTGATTTTGGTTGGGCTATATTTATGAAGGGACATGCCACCATGGGTTTCTTTTCTCGCCTGATGGGCGGTTCGGATGAGCAGAAGACTGCAACTTCCGAGTTCGAAATCCTCGCTCCTGTTTCCGGCGAGCTTGTTCACCTAGAAAAAACCAATGATCCCGCTTTTAGCAGCCGTGCCGTGGGCGATGGCGTTGCCGTGGTTCCCCAAGAGGGAACGGTGTGCGCTCCTGTCTCCGGTACCGTCGCGGCGCTGTTTCCGACTGAGCACGCGCTGGGCATCATGTCCGACGACAGCTCTGCTCAGGTGATGCTGCATATCGGAATCGACACTGTTAAACTTGAGGGCAAGGGCTTCCATGCGCTTGTTGCTCAGGGTGACCATGTCGACGCGGGCCAGCCCCTCGTCGAGGTCGATTTCGACGCGGTCCGCGCCGCCGGCTTCGATCCCACGGTCTTCGTTATCGTGTGCGAGCGTTCGGAGAAGTCGACTCTTCGTGAGCACGCTTCCGGCCCTGTTGCTGTTAAAGAGCCTGTCGTCTGGCTTTCCGAGTAAATTCTTGTGGTGGGTACCGTGGTTATCAAGCGAGTTTTCAACAATAACGTCGCAATGGTCACTTCGGACGATGGCTCCGAGCTCATTGTCATCGGTCGAGGCCTCTGCTTTGGCCGTCATGCCGGCGACGCTATCGATGAAGCATCGGTCGAAAAGACCTATGCGCTGCAGGAGGGCACTTCTCAGGATTCGCGTACGATTGACCGCTTGGCACATCTTTTGGAGTCCATCCCCACCGTCAACCTCGTGATTGCCGAGGACATTGTTCAGATGCTCCGTCGAGAGCTCAATGTTGATATCAACGACAAGATCCTCATTGCTCTCGCAGACCATATCGGCCTTGCTTTGGAGCGCGAGCGCAAGGGCGTCTCCTGTGAGAATCCGTTGCTGCTCGAGATCCAGCAGTTCTATCGCAAGGAGTATGCGCTTGCGGGCCGTGCGCTGCAGATTGTCAAGGAGTATATGGGCATCCAGATGAGCGAAGAAGAGCAGGGTTTTATTACGCTGCATATCGTCAACGCCACCATGCCGCAACGCTCCGACCGTCTGATTATCTCGGTTCAGCTTGTTCGCGACGTACTCGCGATTGTTTCCGATCGCTATGCTACGACCCTCGACGACACCTCGTTGCCCTATGAGCGCTTCGTCCGCCATCTGCAGTTTTTCGCACAGCGGGCGCTCGATCCCGAAGCCGGGCAGATCGATGACGACGCGCTGTTCCGAATCGATGAAACGGCGTATCCGTGCGCATTCTCGTGCGCGGACGCCATAGCCGCCCACTTGTCGTCTACCTATAACGTTGTCGTTACCGATGCCGAGAAGAGTTATCTCGCATATCACATTGTTAACCTGCTTGGAGAACCTGGTCTCTAGGCATAACGTGCCCATACATCGATTGATATAAGGCAAGGCTCACGGTCTTGTCCAGGGCACATCTGTCTTAATTTGCGGAAAAGGAAGGGGAGTACCGCTATGACCGCAAAAAAGAAGTTCAATTTCAAAGCGCCGTTGGAGGTGTTCGCGAAGTCAATCGTCCAGCCGATGATGTATCTCTCGGTTGCCGGCATTCTGCTCATCGTGGGCATCATTCTAACCAACAAGACCATCTGCGCCATGATTCCCGTGCTGGGCTCCGGTCCGTTCCAGCTTGTGGGCGCCGTTGTCTATCAGTCGCTGATGTTTATCATCAACAACCTCTCGATTCTGTTCTGCGTGGGCATCGCCGGCGCCATGGCAAAGAAGAACAAGGGCCATGCTTCGCTGATCGCCCTGATGTCGTTCTTCCTGTTCCTTCAGGCCAATAACATCGTGCTCAACGCCACCGGCTCTCTTGCCGAAGCGAGCGGCATGCTCGGCCTTACCGGAACCGGACAGAGCACCGTTATGGGCATTCAGGTGCTCGATACCGGCGTGTTTGGCGGCATTATCCTGGGCTGCATTACCGGCGCCGTGTTCAACAAGTACTCGAACAAGCAGTTCCCCATCGCTCTTTCGATGTTCTCGGGCGTTCGCTTCCCGTTTTTGATCATGATCATCATCTCTTGGATCATGGGCGCAGGCTTCTGCATCGTCTGGCCTCCTGTCCAGGGCGCCATCTCCTCCGTTGCCGGCATCATTAAGGAGTCGGGCAACATCGGTCTGTTCATCTACGGCATGCTCAACAAGCTGCTCGTTCCCACCGGTCTGCACCACCTCATCTACACCCCGTTCCAGTTCTCCGATGTGGGCGGCACCCTTACGCTGGGCGATCAGGTTATCGCCGGTGCCTATCCCATCCGTGTCGCCGAGATGGCAATGACGGGCCAGCCCTTCTCCGATAGCACGTATTTCAACAGCTACACCTTCAACAACCTGTGGCCCTACATCGGTATCGGTCTCGCCTTTATCTTCACCGCTTACAAGGGGAACAAGGATAAGACCAAGGCCGTTATCATCCCGCTGATCATCACCGCCGTGCTCTCCTGTGTCACCGAGCCCATGGACTTCCTCTTTGTCTTTGCCGCTCCCGTGCTCTTTGTCGTTCACTCGATTCTTTCCGGTATCTTCCTGGTCCTGCTCAAGGTCCTCTCCGTGCCCGCTTCGACTGCAGGCGGCATCATCAACATCGTGGTTTCCAACCTGGTCCTCGGTGTCGATAAGACCAACTGGCCGGTTATGCTGGTGCTTGGAGTCGTCAACGCCGCTCTGTACTTCTTCCTCTTCACCTTCCTTATTAAGAAGCTCAACCTCCACACGCCTGGTCGCGAGGAGGAGTCCGAGCTCGCCGAGTCCGTTGCCGAGGGCGAGGCCGCCGCGTCTGTCGCGGTGAAGCAGGGCGCTGTTGCCGCAGCTCCCGCAGAGGGCGTCGATGCGGGCATTGCCGACCTGGTCGCAGGTCTTGGCGGCAAGGACAACATCGAGGAGCTCGAGAACTGCTTTACGCGTCTTCGCGTGAACGTTAAGAACCCGGACCTCATCGATGAGAACCTCATCAACCACGTGCCCAACAGCGGCATCAACCGCAACGGCAACAATATCCAGATCATCTTTGGCATGAAGGTCGCCGAGATGCGCGACAAGGTCGAAAACGCAATTGAGAAGGAGCAGTAAACAATGATCATCACTCTGTGCGGTGGCGGATCCACCTTTACCCCCGGCATCGTCAAGTCCATCGCCCTGCGCAAGGACGAGCTCGACGTTGACGAGATTCGCCTGTACGACATCAACGAGGAGCGTCAGCGCAAGATCGGCGTGCTCGTGGACTGGATTTTGCACGAGGACCTTGGCCTGGACATCAAGCTTACGGTGACCACCGACAAGGAGACGGCTTTTACCGACGCGAGTTTCGTGTTTGCCCAGATGCGCGTGGGCGGCTATGCCATGCGCGAGCAGGACGAGAAGATTCCGCTGCGTCACGGCTGCGTGGGTCAGGAGACCTGCGGCTGCGGCGGCCTTGCCTACGGCATGCGCACCATCTTCCCCATGGTCGAGCTGATTGATGACGTTGAGAAGTACGCCAAGAAGGACTACTGGATTCTCAACTACTCCAACCCTGCCGCCATCGTGTCCGAGGGCTGCCGCGTGCTGCGTCCCAACGCTCGCATCATCAACATCTGCGACATGCCGATCGCGATCATCGACGTGGTTTGCGCCGCGCTCGATATCGACAAGAAGGACGTCGAGTACGATTACTTTGGCCTCAACCACTTTGGTTGGTTCACCTCGATTCGCCACAAGGGCGAGGAGGTGCTCCCGCAGCTGCGCGAGTACATCAAGGAGCACCAGATCCTGCTTCCGGACTCCTACCTCAAGGGCATGGGCTCGCTCATGGCAAAGAAGCCCGAGGAGACCACCGACGAGCACCCCGAGCAGAACCGCCACACCAAGGGCAGCTGGTACTACGTCTGGAAGGGCGAGTACGAGATCATGGAGTGCTTCCCGGAGTACTTGCCCAACACGTATCTGAACTACTATCTGCAGCAGAAGGAGTTCGTCGAGCATTCCAACCCCGAGCGCACCCGTGCAAACGAGGTCGAGGAGACGCGCGAGAAGAACCTCTTTGAGGGCATCGACCATTACGAGAAGACCGGCGAGATCGACGAGAGCACGTTCTATGCGGGCAGCCACGGCGACTGGATTGCCGATCTGGCCATCGCTCTGAAGAACGATACCAAGCAGCGCTTCCTGGTCATTTGCGAGAACAAGGGCGCTATCCCCAACATGCCCTACGACGCTATGGTCGAGCTGCCTGCCTACATTGGCAAGAACGGCCCCGAGGTCATCAGCCGCGACAACATTCCGCTGTTCCAGCAGGGCCTCATGATGCAGCAGCTCAACTCCGAGAAGCTCGTGGTCGAGGCCACGATCGAGGGTTCTTACGAGAAGGCGCTCAAGGCCTTTACACTGAACAAGACCGTGCCGTCGATGAAGGTCGCCAAGGAGGTTCTCGACGACATGATCGAGGCTAACAAGGACTTCTGGCCCGAGCTTAAGTAAAAGCAACAGGGTCGCTGGCCGCATACCTAGGGCAATGCCCCGTCCACGTGATTGCGTGGGCGGGGCATTGTCGTTTGGTAACGCGTTTTATCAAATATGGCATTTATCTGCGGTAATGTTCTATTTCACCGCTGAGGGCGACATTTCATACCGCCTGCCGAACCGTGTGGTGACCTAACAACTTTTTAGGTCAGTGTTGTGCGTGTAGCAACTTCGCCCGGCCTCGCCTCCGGGCTGCCACATGAGAGGGGATCTTATGGCTCGACTGCATGTAATGGAACGCAGCCACGCTCAGGCCGTCATGGACGACCTGCACGATGCGCTTGGACGTCGTCTGGCGGTGAGTTCGCTCGCCCCGTGTCCCGTTGAGTTTACGGCGGCGCTCGTCAACCTGTGCTCGACGCAGAGCTGCGGCAAGTGTACGCCCTGCCGCGTGGGCCTGAGCGCGCTGAGCGACCTGCTCGCCGATGTGCTCGAGGGCCGCGCCGACGAGTCCACGCTCAATCTGATCGAGCGCACCGCCCGCACCATCTACCTTTCGAGTGACTGCGCTATCGGCTACGAGGCCGGCGCCATGGCGCTCACGGCCATTCGTGGCTTCCGTGATGACTTTGAGCACCACATCCGCGAGCACTCCTGCGGCTTCGATCGCGAGGCACGCGTCCCGTGCGTCTCGGGCTGCCCGGCGCACGTCGACATTCCCGGGTACATTTCGCTCGTCGAGGCCGGCCGTTATGCCGATGCCGTCAAGGTCATCCGCAAGAACAACCCGCTGCCGCTTGTCTGCGGCCTGGTGTGCGAGCATCCCTGCGAGATGCACTGCCGTCGCGGCATGGTGGACGACCCCATGAACATTCTTGCCCTCAAGCGGTTTGCCGTTGAGCACAGCGACCTCAACGACCACAAGCCTTGGATCGCCGAGGCCACCGGCAAGCGCGTTGCCGTGATCGGCGGCGGCCCGGCTGGTCTTTCCTGCGCCTACTACTTGGCAATTATGGGCCACAAGGTGACCATTTTTGAGCAGCGTCATCACTTGGGCGGTATGCTGCGCTACGGCATCCCCAGTTATCGTCTGCCGCGCGAGCGCCTGCAGGCCGAGGTTGACTGGATCTTGAGTGCCGGTATCGACGTGGAGCTTGACCACTCCGTCAACGGCGACGAGCTCACCCGTCTGCGCGACGAGTTTGATGCCGTCTACCTGGCCATCGGTGCCCACAGCGACAAGAAGCTCGGTCTTCCGTGCGAGGACGCCCCCGGCGTGGAGTCGGCCGTCAAGATGCTGCGCGCCATCGGCGACGACGAGCTGCCCGACCTGAGCGGCCAGCGCGTGTGCGTCATCGGCGGCGGCAACGTGGCCATGGACGTGGCGCGCTCTGCCGTGCGCTGCGGTGCCGACAAGGTGAGCATCGTCTACCGCCGTCGCATCTGCGATATGACGGCCCAGGACGCCGAGATCGCCGGCGCCCAGGCCGAGGGCTGCGAGGTACTGGAGCTCACCGCGCCGCTCGCCATCGAGACCGGCGAGGACGGTCGCGTGTGCGGCCTGCGCGTGCAGCCGCAGATTATCGGCGAGCCCCGTCGCGGTCGTCCGGCCCCGCGTGCCGCCGCCACGCCCGAGCGCGTCATTCCGTGCGAGCGTGTGTTTGTGGCCATTGGCCAGGACATCGATTCCAAGCCGTTTGAGGACATGGGCATCGCCTGCAAGTGGGGCTGCGTGGTCACCGATTCGGACGGCGCCGTGCCCAACTTCGAAGGTCTCTTTAGCGGTGGCGACTGCCAGACCGGTCCCGCCACCGTTATCCGCGCCATCAACGCCGGCCGCGTGGCTTCGGCAAATATCGACCGCTACCTGGGCTTCGACCACAAGATCAAGCTCGATGTGGAACTGCCGACCGTGCAGTTTAAGGGAAAGCACGAGTGCGGCCGCTGCGAACTGGGCGAGCGCGAGGCCGGCGAGCGCATTCACGATTGGAATCTGGTCGAGCAGGGTCTTACCGAGGAGGAGGCACGCCAGGAGGCGAGCCGCTGCCTGCGTTGCGACCACTTTGGCTTTGGCGCATTCCGCGGAGGGAGGAACCTGGAATGGTAGAGCTCAACAATCCCACTGTCAGCGACAACACCGAAAGCGGAGCACTCAACATGGTCAAGCTCACGATCGATAATTGCGAAGTCGTGGTACCCGAGCACACCTCGATCCTGGACGCGGCCAAGTCCGCCGGCATCCAGATTCCCACCCTGTGCTACCTGCGCGATCTAAACGAGATCGGCGGCTGCCGCGTGTGCGTGGTCGAGGTTGAGGGCTGCGACCAGCTGGTTGCCGCCTGCAACAACTACGTGCTCGACGGCATGGTGGTCCACACCAACAGTCCCAAGGCCCGCGAGGCGCGCCGCACCAACGTGCAGCTGCTGCTGTCCCAGCACGATTCGCGCTGCACGAGCTGCGTGCGCAGCGGCAACTGCAACCTGCAGAACATCGCCAACGACCTGGGCATCTTCTACCTGCCGTACGAGCAGCACCTGGCGCGCGAGGGCTGGGACTTCGATTTCCCCATCATTCGCGACAACGACAAGTGCATCAAGTGCATGCGCTGCATCAAGGTGTGCGAGAGCGTGCAGGGGCTCGGCATTTGGGATCTGACCAACCGCGCCACGCATACCGCCGTGGGCACCCGCGGGCGCGCGCCGATCGGCAAGACCGATTGCGTCGCGTGCGGCCAGTGCATCACGCATTGCCCGACGGGTGCGCTGCGCGAGCGCGACGATACCGAGACCGTGTTCGATGCCATCGCCGATCCCGACAAGATCGTGCTGGTGCAGATCGCGCCGGCCGTGCGTAGTGCCTGGGGCGAGGAGCTCGGCATTCCGCGCGAGGAAGCCACCGTCGAGCGCCTGGCCTGCGCGCTGCGCCGTGTGGGCTTTGAGTATGTGTTCGACACCGATTTTTCGGCCGACCTCACCATCATGGAGGAGGGCTCCGAGCTGCTCGAGCGCCTGGGCGAGGCTGCCAAGGGCGAGGGTGACAGTCGTGGCTGGCCCATGTTCACGAGCTGCTGCCCGGGCTGGGTGCGCTTTGTGAAGGCACGTTACCCCGAGTTTGTCGACAGCCTGTCCACGTCCAAGTCGCCGCAGCAGATGTTCGGCGCCATCGCCAAGACCTATTACGCCAAGGTGCTGGGCGTGGAGCCCGAGCGTCTGTTTGTGGTGTCCGTGATGCCGTGCACGGCCAAGAAGGCCGAGCGCGCGCTGCCGAGCATGGTGGGCGAGGACGGCGCGCCCGACGTTGACGTTGCGCTGACGGTGCGTGAGATGGTGCGTATGATCCGCGCAAACCACGTGAGCGTGGACACGCTCGTCGAGGAGCCGCTCGACACGCCGCTGGGCTTTGGCACGGGCGCGGGCGTGATCTTTGGCGCCACGGGCGGCGTGATGGAAGCCGCGGTGCGCTCGGCATATTACCTGGTGACGGGCAAGAATCCCGATGCCGACTTCTTTACCGACGTGCGAGGGCTCGACGGCTGGAAGGAAGCCGTGGCCGATATCGACGGCACCAAGGTGCGCGTCGCCGTGGCGCACGGACTGGGCAACGCTGCCCGTCTGCTCGATGCGATTCGCGATGGCCGCGTGAGCTATGACTTCGTCGAGGTCATGGCGTGCCCCGGCGGCTGCGTCGGTGGCGGCGGCCAGCCCATCCACGACGGCTGCGAGCTGGCGGCCGAGCGCGGTCAGGTGCTGTGGGGCCTGGATGCCGCTGCGGACATTCGCTTCTCGCACGAGAATCCCGATGTCCAGGCGTGCTACCGCGAGTTCTTGGGCGAGCCGCTCTCGCCGCTGGCCGAGGAGCTGCTGCATACCGACCATCACGCCTGGTCGATGCCTAACGAGGGGACGTGCTAGCGATGCGCGCGTTTGATTTTGAGATGTCGCGCCGGGGGTTTGCCTCGGCGCTCGTCGCGGGCGCTCTGTCGCTTGCGCTCGCGGGCTGTGGCGGCGGGGCTGCCGGTGCCGGGTCCGCCGCGGGCTCAGCTGCCGGGTCTGCTGCGGGCAGTGCTGCTGCCGAGCCGGTCGAGGTGCACGTCGCCTCGCTCAAGGGGCCGACCTCGATCGGGTTGGTGCAGTTTGTGGATCAGGTCGCAAGCGGCGAGACGGACAATGAGTTCGACTTTGCGATCAGCACCGCCGCCGACGAGATCGTGCCCAAGGTCATTCAAGGCGATGTCGATATCGCGCTGGTCCCGGCCAACGTGGCAAGCGTGCTCTACAACAAGACCGAGGGCGCGGTGCAGGTCATCGACATCAACACGCTGGGCGTGCTGAACGTGGTGACGGGCGATGCGGGCGTGACCTCGTTTGGCGACCTGGCGGGCCGCACCGTCTACATGACGGGCAAGGGCACCACGCCTGAGTATGTGATGAACTACCTGCTGGAGCGCGCGGGTCTGACCGGCCAGGTGACGCTCGAGTTTAAGAGCGAGCCCACCGAGGTGCTGTCGGCGCTGCTGGCCGATCCGTCTGCCGTGGGCGTGCTGCCCGAGCCGTTTAAGACGGCGGCCATCGCTAAGAGCGAGGGCAAGTTGTCGGCGCCGGTGAGCCTGACCGACGTGTGGGACGAGCTGGCGGGCGACACAGGTTCGCGTTTGTTGACGGGCGTGACCGTGGTGCGCCGTGCGTTTGCCGAGGAGCATCCCGAGGCCGTGGCGGAGTTCTTGCGCTGCCACGAGGCGAGCGTTAAGGCCGTCAACGCAGTACCGGCGGACTGGGCGCAGGCCGTGGCCGATGCCGGTATCGTGGACAACGCCAAGATCGCCGAGAAGGCGATCCCCGGGTGCATGCTCGTGTGCCAGACGGGCAAGGATATGAAGACGGCGCTTGGCGGGTACCTGCAGGTGCTGGCCGACGCGGACGCGAGTGCCGTGGGTGGTAAACTTCCGGCTGACGATTTCTACTACATGGAGTAGCCCGTGTGTGCGTTTGCTCGACAAATGACAGAGCGTATGAAGGCGGTGGCGGCAGCAGGTGCCGTCGCCGCCTTTTGGCTTGCCGCGTGGATGCTGGTGGCGGCGCTGGTGGCGCAGCCGTTGATCTTGCCGGGGCCGGGCGCCGTTGTGGTGGCGTTGCTGCGCCTGGTGTGCGATGGCGGCACCTGGGCGATTTTGGCGGGCTCGGGCGCGCGGATTCTGGGCGGGTTGGCGCTTGCCGCGGTATGCGGTGGCGCGCTCGCCGGGGTTTCGTCGCGCTCGCGGGCTTTTGCGCGCTTGGTGGCGCCGGCGCTGTCGTTTGTGAAGGCGACGCCGGTTGCCTGCGTGGTGGTCCTGCTGCTCATTTGGCTGGGGTCGGCGCGCGTGAGCATCGCTGCGGTGTTTTTGATGGCGCTGCCGGGCGTGTATTTTTCGCTGGCCGAGGGGCTGGCACAGGTCGATAGGCCGCTGGAGCAGATGCTCCGCATGCATGGCGTGCGAGGCTGGCGCCTGTTTTGCGCCCATACCTGGCGCGAGGTGCTGCCGTTTGTGCTTTCGTGCGCCCGGGCCGTGATTGGCATGGGCTGGAAGGCTGGCGTGGCGGCCGAGCTTATCGGCATGGCGGTGGGTACCGTGGGCGAGCGCATCTATCAGGCAAAACTTTTGATTGAGACGGCTGACCTGCTGGCGTGGACCGTGCTGGTCGTTGCCGCTTCGTGGGCGTGTGAGCGCGCGCTGGTGTGGCTGCTGCAGGTTTCGGGGCCCGTGGCGTGGCGGGCGGCCGTGCGGACGCATGGGCATGGTGCTCGCCGACGTGCGGGTGCTACTGGCGGTGGCGTTGCGGCGGACCTTGCGCTTGCCGTGGGCGATCGCGCGCCGTGGGCGCCGGCGCTGGACGGTCTGGTGCTCAACGTACCCGCGGGCGGGCGCATCTGTGTGATGGGCGCCTCGGGTGTGGGTAAGTCGACGCTCCTTGCCCTTGCGGCAGGGGAGTGCGCGCCGTGTTCGATGGTGTTTCAGGATGCGCGCTTGGTCGAGGATGCCTCGGCGTTGGATAACGTGCTGGTGTGCGCCGATGCGCGCGTGGACGTTTCGAGCGCCGCGGCGTTGCTGCGCCTGCTGGTGCCCGGTGTCGATGTGCATGCTTGCGTGGCCGAGCTTTCGGGTGGGCAGCGCCGCCGTGTTGAGATCGCCCGAGCCCTGCTGTCCCCCGGCGGCGCGGTCATTCTGGACGAGCCCTTTACCGGCCTGGACGCCGCTGCGCGCGATGTAGCTGCCGAGGTCGTACTCGACCTGCTTGACGGTCGTGCGCTCCTACTCGCCACGCACGATGCTACCGACGCTCAAGCCCTTAATGTCTCGGATGTCATCACGCTGTAGAGGCTCGTTCAAGTCCAAATTCAACAACAAAATGATTTGTTTTCATCTGCTTCCATGTGGGTGGATGTGCTATTCTATCTGCGGGGTAATACTTAGGAATACCAAGTAATACCAACGCCGCATAAACAAACTCCGGATGCGGGCCAATCGGGTTGCCTTCACAGCCCGTTGCCCAGCCGCATGGCCCGCATCTATCCGCACCACCGTCGTTTCAAAAAGGAAGCGCCATGGCAGAACACATGACCCCTGTAGTCGCGAAGGTCTTGCCCGAGGAAAAGGCGGCCTTCGCGGCGGCAACCCAGCTCGTGGGCACCACGCCGTCCAATGCCATCCGCATGTTCATCGCCGCGTTCAATCGCTGCGGCACCTTCCCGTTCGACATCTCGCCCAGCGGGGCCTTTGGCAAAGACTGTCCCCAACAACTAGTCGTTAAAGAACGTCCCCAATGACTAGCCGTTGGGGACGTTCTTAAATGACTACCTGCCGGGAGGAGGGTGGCATGCTCAATGCGATGGTTTGGGCACTTGCCTGTTTTGGTGTCGTCGCTGCCGATATTGCCCTGAGCGTGGTTTTGTTCTCGGTGCTGGACATCGTGTCGGCACTGACGGGTTTTCCGATCGGCAACCTCGATATTCAATGGTTTCAAGCTGCCGCCCAGACGGCGTCGTTTTTGATGGCGCTGCTGTGGTGGCGTTATTTATGGCCGCGCTCGTTTATGGCTCGCTGGCAAAGCGAGCGCCCGCTCGGTGGGGGAACGCGCGGCGCGTGGAGGCGCATTGCCTGCGTTATCGTGATCGGTCTGGCCTTGCAGGTGGTCGTTGGCTACGTGACCGACGCCGTGTTGTCGCTGCTGCCCGAGGCCGCGGCCGATTACAGCGAGCTCGTCGAGGAAACGGGCATGGGCGATACCAGCTATCTAGCCGTGCTGACCACGGTGCTCGGCGCCCCATTTTGCGAAGAGCTGCTAGTGCGCGGCATCATTTTTGAGTTTTCGCTCCGAGCGTTTAACCCGCAGTGCCGTCCGCTCTGGAAGCGTCGGCGCCGCGTGCAAGCGCAGGACGGAGCCATGGTGCCCTGGGCGGCCCCGAGCACCTGGGGTATCGCCGCGGCAATCGTGCTGCAGGCGGCGGTCTTTGGTTTTATGCACATGAACTGGGTGCAGGGCTGCTACGCGGGCGCCGCCGGTCTCATCTTTTGCTGGGTGCTCGTGACGACCGGAAAGCTCCGCTACACCATCCTGCTGCACTTTGCCTTTAACGCCGGGTCGTATCTCATGGCGTTGCTCTGGTTTGTGAATACGCCGCTCGACGTGGTCATCACGGTCGCCATCGCCGGCGTCATCCTCGTGGAGGCTATGCGCTCGCTGCGCCACGCGTGTGGGACGGACGCAGCGATCGCACCGCTGCCCTAGTTGCGGCGCCCGCCTCCGTTGGCTCCCTGACGACCCTGGGCCGCACGGTTACGCCCCGCAGTGTTCTGCGCGCGCGACATACCGCCATGGCCCTTGCTACCCTTGGGCCCCTTGCCGGCGGCACCACCGTGCGGCTTGCCGCCCTTCTTGCCGGTGCCGTGTCCGCCGCTGGCAGACGTCTCGCCCGGGCGCGGCGGCACGGGGCGAATCAGGCAATGCTTGGTGTAGCCGATCAGGTCGCGACGGCCGGCCTTCTCCAGCGCCTCGCGCACAAGCTTGTAGTTCTCGGGCTTGCGATACTGAATCAGCGCGCGCTGCATGGCCTTCTCGTGCGGGTCGCGCGCCACGTAGATCGGCTGCATGGTACGCGGATCCACGCCGGTGTAATACATGCAGGTCGACATGGTGGACGGGGTGGGGTAGAAGTCCTGCACCTGCTCGGGCATGTAGCCCATGTCGCGCACGGCCTCGGCGAGGTCCACGGCTTCCTTCATCGTCGAGCCGGGATGGCTCGAGATCAGATACGGCACCACGTACTGTTTGAGTCCGTACTCGCGGTTCAGGCGCTCAAATTTTCGGCAGAATGCGTCGTAGACGGCACGGCTCGGCTTGCCCATGACGGAGAGCACCGCATCGCTTACGTGCTCGGGCGCCACGCGCAGCTGGCCCGAGACATGGTGTTCCAGCAGCTCGCGCAAAAACTCGTCCGAGGTATCGGCCATGGTGTAATCGAAGCGGATACCGCTGCGCACAAAGACCTTCTTGACGCCCGGCAGCTGGCGCAGGTCGCGCAGCAACTGCGTGTAGCCGCTCTCGTCGACCACCATGTTCTTGCACACGCTCGGCCACAGGCAGCGCTTGTTCTTGCAGACGCCGTGCTTGAGCTGCTTGTCGCAGGCCGGGCGGCTAAAGTTTGCTGTCGGTCCGCCCACGTCGTTGATGTAACCCTTAAACTCCGGGTCGTGCGTGAGCTGCTCGGCCTCGCGCATGATCGAGTCGTGGCTGCGCATCTGCAACACGCGGCCCTGGTGGAAGGTGAGCGCGCAAAACGAGCACTCGCCAAAGCACCCGCGGTTGGAGCTGATGGAAAACTTGATCTCGGAAAAGGCTGGCACGCCGCCCGCGGCGTCGTAGTCGGGATGCCAGTCGCGCGCGTAGGGGAGTTCGGCGACCTCGTCCATCTCGTCGGTGGTGAGCGTTGCCGATGGCGGGTTCTGCACTACGTAGACGTTGTTGGGGTAGGGCTCCACCAAGCGATGGCCGGTAATGGGGTCCATGTTTTGCTGCTGCACGTTAAAGCTGCGTGCGTAGTTGAGCTTGTCGGCCGCAAGGTCGTCCCAGCTGGGCAGCAGGTCATAGTCGTAGACCTCGTCGAGCGAGCTGGTGCGGTAGACGGTGCCGTTGATGTAGGTGATCTGGTCGATGGGCAGACCGGCGTCGAGCGCGTCGGCGATCTCGACGATCGCGTGCTCGCCCATGCCGTAGATGAGGATATCCGCACCCGAATCGAGCAGCACCGATCGCTTGAGTTTGTCCTGCCAGTAGTCGTAGTGGGCCAGGCGGCGCAGGCTCGCCTCGATGCCGCCGATGATGATGGGCGCGTCTTTGAACGTCTGGCGGATGAGATTGCCATAGACCGTGACGGCTCGGTTGGGCCGGTGGCCTTCCTCGCCGCCAGGAGTATAGGCGTCGGTATGGCGGCGGTGCTTGGTCACCGAATAGTGGTTGACCATGGAGTCCATGTTGCCGGCACTGACGAGAAAGCCCAGGCGCGGCTCGCCGAGCACGGTGATGCTGGCGGGGTCGGTCCAGTCGGGCTGGCAGATGATGCCCACCTTGTAGCCGTGCGCATCGAGCACGCGGCTGATGATAGCCATGCCAAAGCTGGGATGATCCACGTAGGCGTCGCCGCAGATGTAGACGAAGTCGCACTGGTCCCAGCCGCGCGCGTCCATGTCGGCGCGGCTGACGGGGAGGAATTTGTCGCGGCCCGGGCGCCAGGGGCGGGCGGGTGCGGCCTTGGAATGCATGGCGTGGGCGTCGCGCGCGGCCTTGGTTTTGCCGTCCTGCTTTTGTTGCTGGCCTTGCTTGCCCTGTTGGCCGCGCTGGTTGTTCTGAGCGTGCTGAGGCTTTTTTGCCACGATCCCTCCCGGTGTCTGTGTGCTGCACGTAATTGTAACCAGTCTTTTTGGGACGGGGCTAAAAAGACTGGTGGAGTACATGAGGCGGGGATTGCGCGGCGGGTAGTGTGGCGGATTGCGTCGACCTGTGACGGGCCCGCGGCGCTTTGAGCGCGTTTGTTTCCAGACTGTGTATCCCTGCGCTGAAACGTTCGTCTCGCGCGCATGCCATATTGTCAATGGGTTACAGTATGAACGGCGGCTATGTTTCCGCCAACGCACGAGAGGGTCGTCAACAAGGAGGACGCACGACGATGCAGCGTGCCAAGCAGATATCGGAGTCCATCGAGCTGGGCATCATCTTGGCGCTCGCCGGTGGCTTTATGGATGTGTATTCGTACGTGGGCCGCGATCATGTTTTTGCCAACGCGCAGACGGGCAACATCCTGCTCGTGGGCGTGAGCATCTCGGAGGGTAACTGGGCGCTCGCGGGTCGCTACTTCTTCCCCGTGGTGTCGTTTGCCGTGGGTATCATGCTTGCCGACCTGGTGCACGAGCGGTTTGGCAGCGTGATTCACTGGCGCCAGGTGACGGTATTCTTCGAGGCGGTCATCTTGCTGGGCGTGAGCTTTATCCCCGGTGGCGGTTACAATCTGCTCGCCAACTGCCTCACCTCGTTTGCCTGCGGCATGCAGGTTGAGAGCTTCCGCAAGATTCACGGACACGGCATTGCCACGACCATGTGCATCGGCAACCTGCGCAACGCACTGCAAAACGTGGACGATTACATCATTACCCACAAGCGCGGCTTTTTGGAAAACGGCCTGCTGTACTTTGGCGTGATCTTTACCTTTGTGTTTGGCGCCGTGCTGGGCAACTGGTGCATCGAGCGCATGGGGCTGCACGCCATTGCGGTAGCGAGCGTGCTGCTGTTTGTCGCGTTTGCCATCATGTTTATCGACCGCGAGCGCGATTTGCGCTTCCGTTGGAAGTGCGCGGCAGAGGCCTGGAAGGAAGGCTGCCAAAAGTAGCGGCAGGATGTGCCAAAGGGACTGTCCCTTTGGCACACAGGAGCCGGAAAAACTTCTAGCTCCTGAATAATGTTGCGGACTGCGATTTGCGATTTATTCGAGATGCTCTTCAATCCGAGCTCTGAGAAGGGCGATGGCTGTCGGTATTCCGATTGCGGCGGCTAATTTGTTTTTATCCAAAACCTGTATGTTAAATTTCGATTGTTTATCACATTGAAGAACGATAACTGAAGATAGCCTCACTTCCTGTTGGCTGAATATATCGTAATCTTCGAATAGGAAGTTGCCTTTTATTGTGTAGTTCGGTATGTTCGTCACGCACTTCATCTCAAGTCTGTTTAGGCCATAGTCGAACACCGCAACTTCCCTGTGCTTGATTATGAGTGCAACCCTGGGCATGTTGCTAAATCCGCCGTCGACAACCGTAAAGAGTTCTTCATTTGTGTCGTCGTAAACGGTGTATTTAAGACTCAATAACTGCCCCAGTGGCCCCGTGAACCCATGCTTTTTGATGTTAAGGTTGTCTCCCGCTGGGTTGATGAGAGCTAGGGTATGCGGATAAGGATTACCTTCAATTGAGATTTGATATTCGTTTGTAGAGGTCTCGCTCGGTTTAGGACCAGTAGCCATCACGCGTCATCGCCTCGATCGAATTGGCACCGACTTCTGCTTCGTGCGGAGAATTATGCAGCACGTCGCAATGCATACAGTTGCAATAGCCGCATGGGCAATTTCTAACAAAATGAATGATGCTATTTGCTGCATGCGTATTGAATGGTCGAATGCTTCTCATGATTTGCCTCCCATTGTTTTATTGTTTCTGACCGTTCTATTACCTTCTTCACCACCCAGGTCATTTGATGGATAAACGATGGTCTGCAATGGCGAATCGCGGCAGTAGCTACGTGACTGCAGCAACTGGAATTCATGGTCTGATTTATAGGAGGCAGGGCAAACTTTGTCTGCTTGGACTTCTGAGATGTAATTGAAGAGATCTTTGTTTACTGCAAGCATCTCGTTTCGATTGGTGCCATAGATGTAGTGGCACAAGAAGGCCTTTGTGGGTAAGAGGGCCTTTGTGGGTAGAACTATCATCTCTACCGCCTCTTTCATTTCACTAATGTCATTTAGCGAACTAAGATGTTGGCTAGATGGTAGCCCTTGTATAAACATATTGTCAAACATATATTGCTAAAATAGAAACAATTTATAGACTGAGCGGGTCGTATTCTTTGGGCGATTGCCCTATCAACTAGTCGCTGCACTGCTGCCGGGAGGAAAGGACGAGGGCTCCGTTATTATGTTGAAACGCTTTAACAATTTTGACGTTCTCACGTGTTTTTTGTTTCAAAAGCGTTAGGATGGGACTCATAGCGTGGGGCGTAATGGGTGCCCCGCACACGATGGGAGGCTATCAATGGCTAATCGTTTCGTTCTCAATACCATCTCTTATCATGGTTCCGGCGCCATCAAGGAGATCCCCGGCGAGCTCCAGCGTCGCGGCTACAAGAAGATCTTCGTCTGCTCCGACCCCGATCTGGTCAAGTTTGGCGTTACCGCTAAGGTGACCGACGAGCTCGACGCCGCCGGCATCGCTTGGAGCCTCTACTCCGAGATCAAGCCCAACCCCACCATCCAGAACGTCAAGGACGGCGTCGAGGCCTTCAAGGCCGCCGAGGCTGACGCTATCGTGACCATCGGTGGCGGCTCCTCCATGGACACCGCTAAGGCCATCGGCATCATCATCAACAACCCCGAGTTTGCCGATGTCCGCAGCCTCGAGGGCGTTGCTCCCACCAAGAACCACGCCGTGTTCACCATCGCCGTGCCGACGACCGCCGGTACCGCCGCCGAGGTGACCATCAACTACGTCATCACCGACCCCGAGAAGGTCCGCAAGTTCGTGTGCGTCGACACCAACGACGCCCCCGAGGTCGCCGTCGTCGATCCCGACATGATGGCCTCCATGCCCGCCGGCCTTACCGCTTCCACTGGCATGGACGCTCTGACCCACGCCATCGAGGGCTACACCACCAAGGGCGCCTGGGAGCTCTCCGACATGTTCCACTTTGAGGCCATTAAGCTGATCAGCGAGAACCTGCGCGACTCTGTCGCCGAGGCCAAGTCCGGTCAGCCCGGCTCCGGCCGCGAGGGCATGGCTCTTGGTCAGTATGTCGCCGGCATGGGCTTCTCCAACGTTGGCCTGGGCATCGACCACGCCATGGCTCACACCCTGTCTGCTCACTACGACACCCCGCACGGCGTCGCTTGCGCCATGCTGCTGCCGATCGCTATGGAGTTCAACAAGCCGGTTTGCGCCGAGCGCCTGGCCAAGGTCGCCGTTGCCATGGGCGTTGACACCACGGGCATGAGCACCGACGAGGCTGCCGACGCCGCCATCGCCGCCGTCAAGCAGCTCTCTGCCGACGTGAACATCCCGCACGTCTGCGAGGCCATGAAGGCCGACGAGATCGAGGTCCTGGCCAAGGACGCTATGGCTGACGCCTGCTTCCCGGGTAACCCGCGCGAGGCGACGCTCGACGACGTTATCGAGCTCTTCAAGAAGATCTGCCCGGCTGCCTAATCGCGCCTTCCGTTTGCTCCGGCTGCCGATGAGCAAATAAC